>CAZMCA010000214.1:0-5465 GCA_964564595.1 uncultured Caulobacteraceae bacterium | reverse complement strand
GCAGCGATCGCGGCGGAGGCGGGCGTCGATGATTTTCTCGCGCAAGCGACGCCGGAAAAGAAGCTCGAGCTGATCCGGAGCGAGCAAGCAAAAGGCCGACTCGTCGCGATGACCGGCGACGGCACCAACGATGCGCCCGCGCTCGCGCAAGCGGATGTCGGTGTTGCGATGCAGACGGGTACGGTGGCCGCGCGCGAAGCAGGCAACATGGTCGACCTCGACAGCGATCCGACCAAGCTCATTGAGATCGTGGGCATCGGCAAGCAATTGCTGATGACGCGCGGCGCGCTGACGACCTTTTCCGTGTCGAACGACGTCGCGAAGTACTTCGCGATCATCCCGGCGATGTTCGTGGCGCTCTATCCGCAGCTTTCCGGGCTCGATGTGATGGGGCTTTCGGAAGGGACGGGCGACAACAGCGCGATCCTTGCGGCGATCATTTTCAACGCGTTGATCATCGTGGCGCTAATCCCGCTCGCGTTGCGCGGCGTGCCGTATCGCCCGGCGCCCGCTGGTCAATTGCTGGCGCGCAACCTCGCGATCTACGGATTGGGCGGCCTTGTTGCACCGTTCGTTGGCATCAAACTTATCGACCTCGCCATCTCGGCGATCGGTCTGGCTTAGGACGCATTACGATGTCCCACCTTCGCCCCGCGCTCGTGCTGATGGCGCTTTTTACGCTGATTTTCGGTCTCGCCTATCCGCTTGCGATCACGGGAGTCGCGCAAGCGGTGTTTCCCGCACAAGCCAACGGGAGCTTGATCGTGCGCGATGGGCAAATCGTTGGCTCGGCGCTGATCGGGCAGAGCTTTACGCAGCAGGGCTATTTCTGGCCGCGCCCGTCTGCTGCCGGCGATGGATACAACGCGAGCGCGTCGTCCGGCTCGAACCTTGGGCCGACGTCCCGCGCGCTGGTTGAGCGTGTGCAAGAAGATGTCTCGCGTCTGCGCGATGCTGGCGTGACGGGCGCTGTGCCAGCCGATCTAGCGACGGCTTCCGGCTCGGGCCTCGATCCACACATTTCGCCCGAAGCGGCTCAGGTGCAGGTCGCGCGCGTGGCCAGGGCGCGCGCCATGACGGAGGCCGACGTCGCTGCATTGGTCGCGCGGCACACGGAGCGGCCGCTGCTCGGCTTCCTGGGTGAACCGGTTGTCAACGTGCTCCAGCTCAACCTCGCGCTTGATGAGGTGAGGAGCTCTGAGTCGTAGTCATGCCGCACCCCAATCAGCCGCGCCCCTCGCCGGATGCGCTCTTGAAGAGCGCGTCGCAGGAGGGGCGTGGCCGGCTAAAGCTTTTCCTCGGCGCCGCGCCCGGCGTGGGCAAGACCTACGAAATGCTGATCGAGGCGCACAACAAGAAGCGCGAAGGCGTGGATGTTGTAATCGGCGTAATTGAGCATCACGGACGCGAAGAAACGCGCCAATTGCTCACGGGGCTCGAAATGGTCCCGCGCCGTCAAGTCTCCTATCGCGGCCAAACGCTGAAGGAGATGGACCTTGAAGCGATCCTGAAGCGCCGGCCGAAGATCGTGCTCGTTGATGAACTGGCGCACAGCAACGCTGAAGGCTCGAGCCATCCCAAGCGCTGGATGGACGTACGAGATCTACTGGACGCGGGCATCGATGTCTTCTCAACGATGAACGTCCAGCACCTAGAAAGCGCCAACGACATCGTAGCGCGCATCACGCATGTTCAGGTGCAGGAGACGGTGCCGGACAGCGTGCTCGACCTCGCGAATGAGATCGAGGTCGTCGACATTACGGCCGAAGAGCTGCAGCAGCGGCTGCGCGACGGGAAGATTTATCCCGAGGAGGTCGCGCAACGGGCGCTCGCGAACTTCTTCAGCGCCGGAAACCTCACGGCGCTACGCGAACTCGCGCTGCGGCGCGCGGCCGAGCGCGTAGATGAGGCGATGCGCGCGCACATGGCCGAGCACGGCATCGAGGGGCCGTGGGGCGCGAGCGAACGCGTGCTGGCGTGCATCGACGCAACACCGGCGTCGCTCACGGTGGTGCGGCGCGCCAAAAGGCTGGCGGACCGGCTGCGCGCGCCCTGGGAAGTCGTTCACGTCGCGACGGGCGACGGCAATTACGGTTCGCGCCACGCGCGCGACGCGCTGCTCGCGTCTTTCCGGCTCGCAGAGGAGCTTGGCGCGACCACGCGTTCGCTGACCGGGGACGATCGCGCGGACGAGATCATCGCCTATGCGCGCGAACAAAATGTCACGCACATCGTGATCGGCGCCGCATCGCGGCCAATGTGGATGGAGGCTGTCCGCGGTTCGTTGATCCGCAGGCTGGTGCGCGGCGCGGGCGATATCGCGATCGAGATTTGTCCGCGTGACAAAGAGCCCGGGCGCAAGGAGCGCGCCGCGCTCCCGCCGTTGCAGTTCGGCGACCCGGGCGGATACGCCGGCGCCACACTTTTCGTGGCGATCGCCACTGGCTTTGCGGTGATGATCGATCAGCTGGCCGATCTGCCGAACATTTCGCTGGTCTACGTGCTCGCGATCATCGCGGCTGCGATTCGATACGGGATGACGGTCTCGATCTATACGGCGATCGTCTCGGCGCTGGCGTACAACTTTTTCCTCATCCCGCCGCTGCACACCTTCACGATCGCAAACCCGTCGAACTTCTACGCTGTGTTCTTCTTCATTGCGGTTGGTTTGGCCGTCAGCGGCGTTTCGGCGCGCGTGCGCGCGCAGACGTTGATCGCACGCAACCAGGCGCGGCGTGCGAACGATTTGGAGGCGTTCGCGCGCGGGCTCGTCGGAATGGAGGAGGAGAGCGAGATTGCGGCGAGCACGGCGGCGACGGCGTCTCGGCTTCTGTTCGCACGCATTGCCGTGCTCGGCGCTCGCACAGGCGATCTGGAACTAATAGGTGAAGCGCCGGGACCGGAAATTTTGGGCGCCGACGATATGGCCGCTGCCAAGTGGGCGTTTGCGCAACGGCGGGAAGCAGGGCGCGGATCGGATACGCTGCACGGCGCGCGTTGGCTCTTTCTGCCCATCCCCGGCGAGCGCGGCTTCGTTGGCGTGATTGGGGTGCGGCCGTTCGATGACGCCAAGCGCCTGAGCCCGGATCAGCGCCGCGTGCTGGATTTGTTGGCCGCGCAAGCTGGCATCGCGCTCGACCGCGCACGTTTCCAACTGGAAGCAGCGGATGCGCGCGTCGAGGCCGAGGGCGAGCGTCTTAAGGGGACGCTGCTCGCGTCCGTATCGCACGATCTGCGCACGCCGCTGGCGACCATCCGCACCGCGATCGAAAGCCTTGAGCAATTCGGTGACCGCCACGACGCGGCGACGCGCGCGGAACTGCTGGCGATGGCGGGAGGGGAAGTGCGCCGGTTGACGCGCTTCATCGAGAACCTCCTGAACATGAGCCGGATCGACGCGGGCGCCGTGCATGTGCGCCGTCACCCCGCGGAGGTCGCCGCGCTTGTGGAGCACGCGCTCGACCGAAACCGGCTCCTGCTTAAAGCCAAGACGATCTCGCGCGATGTCTCGACCGGCCTGCCCAAGGTTCTGGTCGACGCCGATCTGGCCGAAGCCGTGATCTCCAACGTTCTGGAAAACGCCGCAAAATATGCGCCGGACGGATCGACCGTTTTGGTGCGCGCATTTCGCGAAAACACCAATGTGATCCTCGAAGTGCTCGATGAGGGGCCGGGGCTGCCGCCAGAGGCAATGACGCATCTTTTCGACAAGTTCGCGCGTGGCGTGGAGGGCGATGGGCGCCCGGCCGGCACAGGACTTGGGCTTGCGATCGCCAAGGGCTTCATCGAAGCGCAAGGCGGCGCGATCCAAGCCGACAACCGTTCCGACCGGAGCGGCGCCGTGATACGCCTGCGACTCCCGATCGCGGACACGGATGCATGACGGCCGAAGCGCAGCGCGTTCTGATTGTCGAAGATGACAAGCCGTTGCGTGTGACCCTCGCGGCGACGTTGAAGGCTGAAGGTTACGCCGTCAGTGAGTCCGGTAGCGTGACTTCTGCACGCCAGCGGGTTGGCGAAGAGGCGATCGATGTCGTGGTGCTCGATCTTGGGCTTCCCGACGCAGACGGCATGTCGCTGTTGGAGGAAATGCGGCGCGCAGGAAATCTGACGCCGGTCATTGTCTTGACCGCGCGCGACGGTGAAGCGTCCAAAGTGCGCGCGCTCGACGCCGGCGCCGACGACTACGTCACCAAGCCGTTTGGCGTGGCTGAGCTGCTCGCGCGCATCAGATCGGCATTGCGCCACGGCGTGCAAACACGCGGCGCGCCGCCCGTTGTCCAAGTCGCCGATCTCGAAATCGACTTGGGGCGCCGGCTGGTCGCACGCGCCGGGCGCAGCATTCGCTTGTCCAGAAAGGAGTTCGATCTCCTTGTCGAACTCGCACTTAGTCTTGGGCGACCCGTATCACATGAACATCTTCTGGAAGCAGTGTGGGGCTCGCCCGACGCGGATATCCGGTATCTGCGCGTCTATGTCGGCCAGCTGCGCGAGAAATTGGGCGATGATCCGCAGCAGCCTCTGCTCGTGCATTCTGTTCCAGGATTTGGCTATCGCCTGGGATAGGTTGCGTGCCGAGGTTGGCCGGCGGCGCGGCGTGCGTGGTGCTTTGCCTCCAAGTTGCAAACCAAGGGGACAAAATTGGGCGATGCAGTTCCTGGGCGCATTGGCCGCTCTTCTATGCGGGCCAAACTGCGCGCGTTTCAGCAGGCGCGCGGCGCATCAAACGCTGTTGCACATGACGTTGAGATGCTCAGGCACGCCGACCTCGATCTTTCGGTGAAAGCCGGCGCGCTGCTTGCGTTCAATGGGCTGATTATCGCTGCAGGTATTAATCCGATCGCGGCATCACCCGGAGCTCCCTTGAGCGTCGACGCGACCGCCGATCCTGCGATTGCGATCACGACTGCTGTCGGCGTGCTGCTCATGGCGGTCGCCGCGAGCTTCTCGGTCCGCGCCGTTCTGATTGGGGAGGAGTATGACGACAAGGGTCTTGGCGACGACGCAGAAGCAGTCCTTCAGCGTCTCTATGCTGCCTATTGCGCGGCAATCGACACGCAAGCGCGTCTGCTCGCAACGGCTGGGCTGTTCACTTACCTCGGCGGCGCCGTGACCGGGTTGGCGTTCCTCTGGGCGCTTGTGGACAAGTGGGCATCGTGAACGCCTGGTTGGGCGCTCGAACTTCGAGGACGAGAGCCGCGAGGTGCTCACGGGGCCTTGCCTCAATCACGGCAACCTGTCCGTCATCGACACGTTCGATGGAGTGAAACGAGTAAACTCGTCGACGACGACGTGCAGCGTTGCACGGTTTGTGACCCCGGTGTGACCCCACACCAACACGCGCGCATCATGGAGAGACGACGGTGTTGAAATTGTTGGAGCGGGTGAGGGGAATCGAACCCCTGACATTCAGCTTGGGAAGCTGACGTTCTACCTCTGAACTACACCCGCAGCGGGGTGGTCTT
>CAZMCA010000213.1:0-5505 GCA_964564595.1 uncultured Caulobacteraceae bacterium | reverse complement strand
TCTCGATGGACTTCAACCACGATCCGCACTCGTCGATCTTCCACAACGATCAGACCAAGGTCATGGAAGGCAAGTTCGTGTCGGTGCTCTCTTGGTACGACAACGAGTGGGGCTTCTCGAACCGCATGAGCGACACCGCCGTCGCGCTCGCGAAGCTGATCTAGTTCACGTTTCGGGCGGCGCGCATGACCAACGCACGCCGCCCGAGCCTTTCCAACGCTGCGATCGAGCTGACGTTCGTGGTCATCGCGAGCGCACTCGGTTCGGCGGGCGCGCCGCTTTGGACGCTGGGCGCGATCACCGCCGCGCTGCTCGCTTATTGGTTCTGGTCTCGCCGGCACACGCTCAACGAGATGCGCAAGCATCGCCCAGGCGCGCTTGTGGGCTCCACGCTGCTAACTCTCGTGCTCGTCGGCGCCGTCATGGCGGGCGCGTTCTTCGGCGGACGCGCCTTTTCAGACATGTTCACCTAAGGAGCCTTGATGGCCACGCTTTCTCTCTACGCGGCAACCGCGCCGGTTTTCACCGCGATGCTCGACAATCTCTCGGCCTGGCTCGACAAGGCCGAAGCGCACGCGAACAAGACCGGCATCGATGCAGAAACGCTGCTCACGAAGCGCCTTGCCGACGACATGCTCCCGCTCTCGGGCCAAATCTCGCTGATGACGGCGTTCGCGAAGAACACGATGCGCCGGCTCGCTGGCGAAGCGCCGCCGGACTTTCCGGACGTTGAAAAGACGCTCGCCGATTTCCGCGCCCGCATCGCGCGCGCCCGCGACATCGTGGTGACGACCGACGCTGAAAAACTCGACGCGACGCGCAAGATCAACGTGCGCACCGGGCCTGAAACCACCGTCGATCTCACCGGCGTTGAGTATCTCACGTTGTTTGCGCTGCCGAACTTCTTCTTCCACGCCACCACCGCCTACGACATTTTGCGGCACAACGGCGTCGACCTCGGCAAGCGCGATTTCCTCCCGAAAGGCCCGCAATGAGCTTTCGCCGCCTCGAAACCGCTGACGCCACAGGCAAGACCGCACTCGTGCGCGTCGATTTCAACGTGCCGATGCACAACGGCGCCGTGAGCGACGACACGCGCCTCCGCGCCGCGCTTCCGACGATCCGTGCGCTCACCGCAAAGGGCGCGAAGGTCGCGCTGCTCGCGCACTTCGATCGTCCCAAAGGCAAGCGCGTGCCGGAAATGTCGCTCGCGCCCGTCGCGCCCGCGCTCACGAAGCTCCTCGGCGCGCCGGTGGCGTTCGCTGACGACTGCGTCGGCGACGCCGCGAAGAGCGCGATCGCCAAGCTCCCGGCCGGCGGCGTTATCCTGCTGGAGAACACGCGCTACCATGCCGGAGAAGAGAAGAACGATCCGGCGCTCGCAAAAGAGATCTCTGCGCTCGGCGATCTTTACGTGAACGACGCCTTCTCCGCCGCGCACCGCGCACACGCCTCGACGGAAGGGCTTGCGAAGCTCCTGCCCGCCTACGCCGGCAAGCAGATGGAGCAAGAACTCGACGCGCTTGAAGCCGCGCTCGGCGCGCCCAAGCGCCCGGTGATCGGCATCGTCGGCGGCGCGAAGGTCTCGACCAAGATCGAGCTTTTGCAAAACCTCGTCGGCAAGCTCGACACGCTCGTGATCGGCGGCGCGATGGCGAACACGTTCCTCTACGCGCAGGGCCGCGAAGTCGGCGGCTCGCTGTGCGAGAAAGACTTTGCCGACACCGCCAAGGCGATCCTTGCCGCCGCCGAGAAGTCGGGCTGCAAAATTTTGCTGCCGCTCGACGCCGTCGTCGCTGAAACGCTTGCGTCTGATGCGCCAACAACCGTGCGCGATCTCGGCAACGAGAACGTCGCGCCGGCCGAGAAGATCTTCGACTGCGGCCCCAAGAGCATCACCGCGATCAACGCCGCGATCGATGCGAGCGCGACGCTGATCTGGAACGGCCCGCTCGGCGTGTTCGAAACGCCGCCCTTCGATGCGGCCACCGTCGCGGTGGCGCAGCATGCTGCGGCGCGCGCGCAAAGCGGCAAGCTGATCGCGGTAGCCGGCGGGGGCGACACCGTCGCCGCGCTCAACCACGCGCGCATCGCCGACAAGCTCACCTTCGTCTCGACCGCAGGCGGCGCGTTCCTCGAATGGATGGAAGGCAAGGCCCTGCCCGGCGTCGAAGCGTTGAAAGCGTGAGATTAAACCGCCGTTAGATTCAACGCGTTGCGTTGAAACCGGCGCGCGCTGTGCAATCATTACCGCGGGGGCTCTCTTTGGCGGGAGAGCGCGCGCATGGCGCAAGCGCAGAGCATCGAACCAGCAAAGGCGCCGGCCGAACCGGCGGCGCCTGACAGCACGGCTGAAGAAGCGCCCGCTACAGAGGCGCTCGCCGAAGACGAGGACGCCGAAACCGAGCAGGCGCCGCCTCAGCCGCAACCGCCGCCTTCGCGCACGCGCATCTTGCCGGTCGAAGCGGTCAAGACGCGCTATGGCCCCGGCACGCTGCGCGGCGGGCCGCAACGCGCGGCGCGGCGCCATCCGCTGCGGCTCGCACGGCAGCGGCGTGAATTGCTCGCGCCTGCCCTGGTCGCGAAAGCGGCGCGCAACCGGCGGCGCGAGCTGAGCGCCGCGTCGATCAACGCAATCGGGCTCGGCATCTTTCTGGCCGGCTTCCTCCAGCCGCTGGTCGCGAAAACGACGGACGCGGAATCGGCGCTGCGGCTCGCGTTCTGCGCCATGTTCCTGATCGCGCTGCATCTGTGGGCGCGACACGTGCTCGGCGACCTGGAGGACTGACGGCCATGACGATCACGATTCCGTTGACCTGGCCGCTGATGCTGACCGAGAGCGGCGATCTACCGATCGATTGGTTCTGGATCGCCGTGGTGTTCGCCGGCGCGATGGCCGCGGCGCTCGGCGTCAACCATGAACTGGCCGAGCGGCGCTGGCGGCGAGCCCGCGAGGCGCTGGAGCGCCCGACCGAGTAACTGGGCGAGTAACCGGGGCGAGCACGTTTCTGGGGGCTATGGCCGCCGCGTCAGCGCGACGCGCGCGAACGCAATTTGCAGGTGCGGAGCCGTCTGCTACGCGATCGTGCAAACAGGTTTCCCAGAGGAGCGAACATGTCCTTCACGCCGACCGTGAAGAAGATTCTCGCCAACTACGAGAGCGACAACCCCGGCACAAAGGCGAACCTCGCCCGCATCCTCACGCAGGGGCGCCTTGGCGGCACGGGCAAGCTGATCATCCTGCCGGTCGACCAGGGCTTCGAGCACGGCCCGGCCCGCAGCTTTGCGGTGAACGCACCGGCCTATGATCCGCACTACCATTACCAGCTCGCGGTCGACGCGGGCCTTTCCGCCTACGCCGCCCCGCTCGGCATGCTGGAAGCGGGCGCGGACGCGTTCGCCGGGCAGATCCCGACGATCCTCAAAGTGAACTCGTCCAACTCGTGGGCGACCTCGATCAACCAGGCGATGACGGGCGGCGTTGAAGACGCGCTGCGGCTCGGCTGCGCGGCGATCGGCTTCACGATCTATCCGGGCTCGGACGACGTGTTCGAGATGATGGAAGAAATCCGCGAGATGTCCGCCGAGGCAAAGTCGGTCGGCATCGCGACGGTGATCTGGTCTTATCCGCGCGGCGGCATGCTGACGAAGGAAGGCGAACTCGCGCTCGACGTCGGCGCCTATGCGGCGCACATGGCCGCGCTTCTCGGCGCACACATCATCAAAGTGAAGCTGCCGAGCGAGCACATCGAGCAGAAGGACGCCAAGAAAGTTTACGAGGGCGGCGATTGGTCGACGCAGGCCAAGCGCGTCGCGCACGTCGTGCAGGCATCGTTCAACGGCCGGCGCATCGTGGTGTTCTCCGGCGGCGCCGCGAAGGGCGCCGATGCGGTCTATCAAGACGCGCGCGACATTCGCGACGGCGGCGGCAACGGCTCGATCATCGGCCGCAACACGTTCCAGCGCGAACGCGGCGAAGCGCTGAAGATGCTCGATAAGCTGGTCCGCATCTACAAGAACGAGGAATAGCGGCGCACGCGCCGGACATTGCAATTGGGGCAGCACATGAATCTCGACGCGTTGAACAAAGTCGCCGAAGCGATGGTCGCGCCTGGCCGCGGCATCCTGGCGGCGGACGAATCCACCGGCACGATCGGCAAACGGTTCGACGCCATCGGCGTTGAAAACACCGAGCCGAACCGGCGTGACTATCGTGCGCTGATGTTCTCGGCCAAGGACGCAATGAAGCACGTCTCGGGCGTGATCCTCTACGACGAGACGATCTGGCAAAATGCAGCTGATGGCACGCCGCTGGTGAAGCTCATCACCGATGCGGGCTCGATCCCCGGCATCAAGGTGGACGAAGGCGTCGAGCCCCTGCCCGGCTCGCCGAACGAGACCATCACCAAGGGCCTCGATGGGCTCTCCAAGCGCTTGCCAAAATATTACGAACAAGGCGCGCGCTTTGCGAAATGGCGCGCGGTGATCGACATCGCGGACGGCATTCCTTCGCAGAACGCCATTCATGCGAACGCCCATGCGCTGGCGCGCTACGCGGCGCTTTGCCAGCAAGCGGACATCGTGCCGATCGTTGAGCCCGAAGTACTGATGGACGGCGGCCATGACGCCGCGCGCTGCGAGGCTGTGACGACAGCCGTGCTGCACGAAGTGTACAAAGATCTGCATTACGCAAACGACGCGATCGAAGGCGACGTGCAGAAGCCGAACATGAACGTGTGCGGCAAGAAATGCGGCACGCAAGCGGGCGTCGATGAAGTCGCGGAACGCACGATCAAAGTGTTGAAGGCGACGGTGCCGAGCGCCGTGCCCGGCATCGCCTATCTCTCGGGCGGCCAATCGGACGAACTCGCGACGGCGCATCTCAATGCGATGAACGCGATCGGCGGCTTCCCGTGGAAGATGACGTTCTCCTACGGCCGCGCGCTGCAAGCGGCGCCGCAAAAGGCGTGGAGCGGCAAGGCCGAAAACGTCGGGCGCGCGCAAGCCGCGTTCCTGCACCGCGCGCGCATGAACGGCCTCGCCAGCTTGGGCAAGTGGCAAGCGGATTTGGAAAAGCAGGCTGCGTAAGCGCGGCACGCGCAGCGAATACGAAGGCCGGGCGCACGCCCGGCCTTTTTTGTTGTGCGCGTTGTCAGCTGGAATCCAGCACCATCTGCATGGCCACGCGATGCGCTGGCTTCAGCAGATAGGCGTGGTCGCCGAGGCGGCGCGGCTTGATTTCTTCGAGCAACCAGAGCGGTGGGCGTTTGAGGCGCATCCGCGCGACGCGGCGCGCATAGCGGGCCGGGTTGTTGGCGATGCGGCGGAGCGCTTCGAAGCGCAGCGCCATTTCACGCAGCGCGTTGCGGCGGGAACGTTCGGTGACGGTGAATTGCAGCGGGCGCTGCCAGATCGATTTGCGCGGTGGTTTTTCGCGCTTCTTTTGCGGTGATGGGAAGAGCTGGAGCGACACGCGCCAGTGCTGCGAATCTTCCTTCATGCGCG
>CAZMCA010000212.1:0-5509 GCA_964564595.1 uncultured Caulobacteraceae bacterium | reverse complement strand
GCGCCCGTCGGTCGATGTCATCACCGGCACGATCAAAGCGAACTTCCCGACGCGGATTTCCTATCAGGTCACGTCGAAAATCGACTCGCGCACCATTCTCGGCGAGCAGGGCGCAGAACAGCTGCTTGGCCAAGGCGACTTGCTGTTCATGGAAGGCGGCGGCCGCGTGCGGCGCCTGCACGGCCCGTTCGTGACCGACAGCGAAGTCGAGCGCGTCGTCGAAATGTTGAAGGCGCAAGGCACGCCGCAATACCTCTCCTCGATCACCGAGGAAGAGCAGGCGCCGGGCGACTACGACGAGCCGGAATTGTTCGGCGACGGCGAAGGCAGTGGCGACGATCTCTTCGATCGCGCCGTCGAGATCGTGCGCCGCGACCGGAAGGCCTCCACCTCCTACCTCCAGCGCCGCCTGCAGATCGGCTACAACCGCGCCGCCACGCTGGTCGAAAAGCTGGAGAAGGAAGGCGTCATCTCCACCGCGAACGCGGCCGGCAAGCGCGACATCCTGATCGGGGCCGCGGCGGAAGACTGAGCCGTATCTGAGGCTTAGCTGAACCAAGCGGGACGATTTGCGGGCGAAGGAACCCTTTCTTTCGCCACGCGCGTTAGCCACATATGCCAATCATGAAGACCGATCCCACCCGCCGCGCGGCGCTTGCGGTAGCGCTGCTTGCCGCGCTGCCCGCGCCCGTTCTCGCTCAACAAGCGCCCGCCCGGGCCGCACTCGCCCAAGCCGGCGACACCGCGCTGACGGGCGCAGCGCGCACGCAAGCGCTCACGCGCGCGTCCGCTTCGCTCAACCGCATCCGCACGCTGCAAGGGCGCTTCCGCCAAATCGCGCCGAACGGCATGGCGACGACGGGCGCATTTTACATGCAGCGCCCCGGGCGGCTCCGGTTTGCGTACGATCCGCCGCAAACCATGTTGATTGTCGCCGACGGCTCCGTCGTTGCGGTGCAGGACACCGCATTGCGCACCGTGAACCGCGCGCCGCTGCGCTCCACGCCGCTCTATTTCGTGCTGAAAAACGACATCAATCTTGAGCGGGACGCGCACGTCACGCGCGTCGCGCAGCGCGGCGACACGCTCTATGTCACCGCGCGCGACCGCACCGGCAGCGCTGACGGCGAAATCACCTTCGCGCTCGTTGGCGCCAACCTAGATCTCCAATCGTGGGACGTGGTGGATGCGATGGGCGCGCGCACACGTCTCTCGCTTTCGGGCCTCACGCGCCCCGCTTCACTCGACGCGCGCCTCTTCCGGGCGCCGGCGCCGGCGCAAACAGGCCCGCGCCGCGGCTAGCCCACAGGCAAAAATTGCCGAGGATTCACGGCGTCACCCTTTCGTGAGGGCATTTAGGCAAGCGCTTTCGCCAGCTGATCCTTGTTTTCCGGGGCCGTGTGGCGTATATGCAACGTGTTGGCCGCCGCTCATCCCCCTGGATTGGCGTCGTCCCCCCGCTGACGGATCCAGCGCGGCGGCCCAAACGCCGGAATTTTCCCCTCCCGGCGCGTGCGCCACCCCTCAAGGCGCAAGGGCCGTCCGGACGCGAAACGCGTTCGGGCGGCCCTCTTGATTCTAGCGGTTGATTTCAGGCTTGGCCTTGCATGTGCGGCCCGCCCGCCCCTAATCCCGCCCGTGCTCAAAATTGCTTCGTGGAACATCAACTCGGTGCGGCTGCGCGCGCCGCATGTGGCGCGCTTCGTCAGCGAACAGAAGATCGACGTTCTGTGCCTGCAAGAGACCAAGTGCCGGGACGAAGAGTTTCCGGTGAAGGCGTTCAGCGCGATGGGCCTGCGGCATATCCATCGCGTCGGCCAAAAGGGCTATCACGGCGTCGCCTTCGCCTCGAAGCACAAGATGAGCCCGGTCGAGCTGCGGCTTTGCCCAAAGAGCGAAGCGCGCGCAGCGGCGGTGAATATCAACGGCGTTGAGATCCACAACATCTATGTGCCCGCCGGCGCCGACATTCCCGATCCGGTCACGAACCCGAAATTTCAGCACAAGCTCGATTTCGTCGACGCCATGCGCGCCTATTACGCCGCGCGCAAAGGCAAGAAGCCGACAGTGATCGTCGGCGATCTCAACATTGCGCCAGGCGAGCACGATGTGTGGTCACACAAACAATTGCTCGACGTCGTGTCGCATACCCCGGCGGAAACAGAGCGGCTCGACGCTGTGCGCGACGATGGCGGCTTCGTCGATCTCGCGCGGCTGCATCGCCCAGCGCCGGAAAAACTCTTCACGTGGTGGAGCTACCGAAGCCCCGATTACACGGTGAACAATCGCGGCCGCCGCCTCGATCACATCTGGGCGAGCGCGGACGTTGCGACACGTTCACGCGCGGAAGGCTTTCGCATCCATCAAGATTGCCGGTCGTGGGATCGCCCGAGCGATCACGTGCCTGTGGTCGCGGAGCTTGCGATTTAAGCGCGCTTTAAGCCCGCATTAACTGCGCTCAACGAAAAGAGTGAACCGTCGGTAACTCTGCGGGCGCAGCGTGATGAAATCGTGTTCGTTCAGCCACGCTCTGCCCCGTTTCGACCAACCGACTGACATTAAGGGACGAACGGGGGCTGGCGTTTCTTGTACCGCGCCCCAGATGCGGCACGCATAGCGCCTCACGAAATTTCCGATCGTCGGGTCACAGGGGAACTTACATTATGTCCAACAGCTCACGTCTCTTGATGGCGGGCCTTAGCGCGCTCGCTTTGACGGGCACGGCAGGCGTAGCCGCCGCGCAAGACGCCGGCGCAAGCGATGGCGAAGACATCGTTGTCACCGGCACGCGTGTGCAGGGCCGTACGCGCCTCGATACGGTCGCGCCAGTTGACGTCATCAGCCAGGAATCGCTGAACCGCGTTGGCTCGACCGAGTTGAACCAGGCGCTCACGGTTTCGCTGCCGTCGTTCACGTTCCCGCGCCCGGCGATCACGGACGGCACCGACTCTGTGCGCCCCGCAACGTTGCGCGGCCTCTCGCCCGATCAAACGTTGGTGCTCGTGAACTCGCACCGCCGTCACGCATCGGCGCTCGTCAACATCAACGGCTCGATCGGCCGCGGCTCGGCCGCCGTCGATTTGAACGCGATCCCGACCGCCGCGATTTCCAGCGTTGAAGTGCTGCGCGACGGCGCTTCGGCCCAATACGGGTCGGACGCGATCGCGGGCGTCATCAACTTGCGTCTGCGTGAAGCGAGCAGCGGCGGCGGCGCGACCATCACCGTTGGCCAATACTTCACCGACTTCACGACGACGCGCCAACCGGGCGGCCGCAGCGAAGAAGACGGCCTCACCTGGACCGTCTCTGGCTGGCAAGGCCTCGCGCTCGGCGACGAAGGCTTCCTCACCGTTTCGGCGGAATATCTCGATCGCGAGCCGACGAGCCGCGGCGACATCGATCCGCGTCTCAACGGAAATCCGGCAATCTCGCCGACGGGCTCGCTCGTCACCAGCCGCTACGGCGATCCGACGATCGAACAAGGCACGCTCTATCTCAACGGCGCGGTGCCGGTGTTCGGCGAATGGGAATTGTACGGCTGGGCCGGCTACCAAAATCGCGAAGCCGATAGCGCGGCGAACCCGCGTCTCGCACAAACCAACACCGCGACGGGCCAGCTCAACTCGCAACAGACGATCGGCTTCAGCTTCCTGCCGCTGATCGCGCCGACCGTGACCGACACGACCGCCGCACTCGGCATCCGTGGCCCGGTGAGCGGCTGGGATGTCGATTTCGGCGTGGTCTATGGCGAAAACGACGTCGAGTATCACGTCGAGAACTCGCTCAACGCGGCGATCGCGCGGGCGAACATCACGCCGGGCATTCCGAACAACCCGTATTTCGGCGCAACGCCGCAGCGTAGCTTCTACGCGGGCACGCTGAACTACAATCAGTGGGTCACCAATCTCGGCGCGACGCGCACGTTCGGCGAAGACACCGATACGCCCGTCACGCTGGCGTTCGGCCTTGAGTATCGCGCGGAAGAGTACAGCGAAGAGGCCGGCGAGCCGGCGTCTTGGCAATTTGCGCTGAACTCGGTGACCGGCCTGCCGCTGGTGTTCCCGGGCCTCGTGAACGCTCCCGGCGTCGACAACGGCCAACCGGGCGCAGGTTCGCAAGGCTTCCCGGGCCTGCAATCGACCGACGCCGGCATCGACGATCGCGACGCGTGGTCTGCTTACGCGGAAGCGGAAGCCAACCTCACGCCGCAACTGCTCACCTCGATCGCGGCGCGCTACGAAAACTATTCCGACTTCGGCGCCACGCTGAACGGCAAGGTCTCCGCGCGCTACGACTTCACCGATGCGTTCGCCCTGCGCGGCACGGTGTCGTCCGGCTTCCGGGCGCCGTCGCTCCAGCAATCGTCCTTCACCGCAACGTCGACGAACTTCGTCAACGGCATCCCGGTGGACGTGCTGACGACGCCGCCGGATTCGCCGGTCGGCCGCGTGCTTGGTGGCCAGGCGCTGCAGCCGGAAGAGTCGATCAACTACACGCTCGGCGCCATCTTCCGCGCTGGCAATTTCGAGCTGACGGTTGACGCTTATCGCGTCGAAATCACCGACCGCATCGTGCTCTCGGAAAACATCCAGGGCACCAATGGCGGCACGGCGACGCAACAGGCGATTTTCAACCTGATCCGCAGCGTCAACAACACCGCGACCGCGGCGCGCTTCTTCATCAATGGCGTCGATACGGAAACTGAAGGCGTGGACATCGTCGCGCGCTATCGCTTGCCGACCGACAATCTCGGCGAGTGGGCGTTCACGCTCTCGGGCAACCTGAACTCGACCGACGTGACGCGCACGCCGACGACGAACGTGCTCTCGTCGCTGCCGGTGCCGCCGGTTCTCTTCCCGGTGAACCGCGTGCTCGAGTTCGAAGAAGGCACGCCCGAGCACAAGTACTCGCTCAACGTCGATTGGGAGGCCGGCAATTTCGGCTCGACCCTGCGTCTGACGCACTACGGCACGATCCTGGTGCCGCAGACGACGCTGGCGAATACGTACGATCTGCCCGAAGCGCTGATCATGGACCTCGAAGGCCGTGCACGGATCGGCGAGCGCATCAATCTCGCGCTCGGCGCCAACAACGTGCTCGACGAGTATCCGGCCGTCACGCCGACCATCAACAACGCCAACGGCCCGCTCGCATTCTCGAGCTTCTCGCCGTTCGGCTTCGCCGGCCGCTACGTCTACGGCCGCGTGTCGGTGAACTGGTAGCACCCAGCTTCACGCCAAAAGTTTGGGGCGCGTCTCGCAAGAGATGCGCCCCTTATTTTTTGCGATGTGCGCGGAAGCTACGCCTGCAAGCGATAGCCGCCGGTCTCGGTGATCAAGAGGCGCGGGCTCTGCGCATCGGGCTCGATCTTTTGCCGGAGGCGATAGACGTGCGTTTCGAGCGTGTGCGTGGTGACGCCGGAATTGTAGCCCCACACTTCCCGGAGCAGCTCTTCGCGCCCGACGGGCTTTGCGCCTGAGCGATAGAGGTATTTGAGGATCATCGTCTC
>CAZMCA010000211.1:0-5573 GCA_964564595.1 uncultured Caulobacteraceae bacterium | reverse complement strand
ATCACCGTCTTCACCAGCGGACCCATGAATTTTTCTTCGACGGCGCGCTTGTTTTCCTCAAAGCGCGAGCCGCCGCGGCCATAGCCCATTGCCTGGTCTTGCAGGTCGCACTCGCCGCCCTGGTCGCAGATCGGGCAATCGAGCGGGTGGTTCAGGAGCAGGAACTCCATCACACCGTTTCGCGCCTTCGTCACGACATCCGACTTCGTGACGAGCTCGTTGAGTTTGTCGTCACGCGGCGGCGGCAGGTCTTTGACTTGTTGCGCGCAGGACGCGATCGGCTTGGGGCCCGAACGGCCACCGACCTTCACGTCGATGAGGCACATCCGGCAATTGCCGGCGATCGAAAGCCGCTCGTGATAGCAAAAACGCGGAATCTCGGCACCCGCCGCCTCGCACGCCTGCAGCAGCGTGTACTCAGGCGGCACATCGATTTCCGCGCCATCGACGAGGATTTTCGTCATCACCGATTCCATATCGCGATCGGCCAAATCGCGGGCGGTTCGTGGCCGATTTATTGCGCCGCCGCAAGTGGCCCAAAGGCCCGGTATGGCTCGCGCAAGCCGCTGACGTAGCGAACGAATCGCGCACTCGCACACTGCACGGCGACGTTGCGAATGTCTCGCAACTAATCCGGTGGCCGTTGAACGGGAGTAAGCGCCAAATCCCCAATGACCGTCGTCCATTCGCGCACGCGCCAAGCGGTCACGAGGCCGTTCAGCACGTACGGATCGTTGCGCGCAAAATCTTCCGCCACGGCGCGCGTTTCCCCGCGAAACACCAGCGCTCCTCCATCCGGGGGATCGGCAAAAGCGCCGGCCAGGACCATTTCACCCCGGTCGATCGCCTTGAACGCCTCGCGCATATGCGCCGGACGCAACGGAACCCGCGCCTCCATGTAGTCAGCACGATACTCGTAGAAGAGGATGAAGTGTTTCATCGCGCGGCCTCCTCCGGCTCGATGAGCGGCGCGATCACCTCGCGCCAGCGGGCATAGCCCTCGCCGGCGAGATGAAGATCGTCCAGCGTCACACGCGGGTCGATCCGCCCGCCTTCCACTGCAAATCGGCTGTGGAGATCAATGTATTCCGCGCCCCGATCTCTCGCGAGCACCGCGAGACGTGCGTTCACCTCCCGCACAACGCCATCGCGCGCGGCCTCCCGCGGCAGCACGCTCTGGACATAGATCCGCGCGTGCGGGAGCCCCTCCTTCAGCCGGTCAAGCAGTGTCGCGTAGCCGCCGGCGATTTCATCGCTCGTCCGCCCGGCCGCGATGTCGTTGGTTCCTACCATGATGAAGACCTGCGCCGGCTCTGCCGCGATGACCTGATCGATCCGGTTGACGACGCCCTGCACCGTGTCCGCGTTGACCCCGAAATTGCGGACACGGCGCGATGGAAACACTTCGCTCCAACGCATCGCATCGGTCAGGCTATCGCCAACGAACGCAACACCCCCCGGTATCGGCGGCAATGTCGCAAAGAGGGTCACGCGCTCTGTGTAGTGCGTCCGCACAGACTCATGGGCGTCCACCGGCAATGGCGGCACGCCGACGGCCTCCGGTGTCGGCCGCTCCGAAGCAAAAGGGTCGGCTGCAGGCAGCGCACGGTCGCACGCACCGATGCCCAGAAGCGCAGCGGCGAGAACCAGTGCGCCGCGCATGAAGATCAGACCGCTGGCTGTGGCGCGCGGACTTGATGCACACCCTTGGCGGCACGATAGCGATCGATGCGCTGCTCGATTTCAGGCCGGAAGTGCCGGATCAGGCCCTGGATCGGCCACGCCGCGGCGTCGCCAAGCCCGCAAATCGTGTGACCCTCGACCTGGCTGGCGACGTCCAATAGCAAATCGATTTCGCTGTGCTCTGCATCGCCGAGCGCCATGCGCTCCAGCACGCGCCACATCCAGCCCGTGCCCTCACGGCACGGCGTGCACTGGCCGCAACTCTCATGCTTGTAGAAATAGGCAAGCCGTGCGATCGCGCGGATAAGATCGGTCGATTGATCCATCACGATCACCGCCGCCGTCCCAAGCCCGCTCTTCAGCGCCAACAGCGAGTCGTAATCCATGAGCGCGGTTTCGGCTTCATGCGCGGGAATCATCCGCACACTCGATCCGCCGGGGATAACCGCTTTAAGATTGCCCCAACCGCCGCGCACGCCACCCGCGTAGCTCTCAATCAACTCTTTCAGCGGAATGCTCATCTCGACTTCGACATTGCACGGCCGGTTCACGTGCCCCGAGATGCACATCACCTTCGTGCCCGTGTTGTTGGCGCGGCCAATGCCCGCGAACCACTTTGAGCCGCGGCGGAGGATCGTGCCGACCACGGCAATGCTCTCGACATTGTTCACCGTCGTCGGGCAACCATAGAGGCCTGCGTTCGCCGGGAACGGCGGCTTCAAGCGCGGCTGGCCCTTCTTGCCTTCGAGGCTTTCGAGCAGCGCGGTCTCTTCACCGCAGATGTACGCGCCGCCGCCGTGGTGGATGTAGATGTCGAAATCCCATCCGTTGATGTTGTCCTTGCCGATCAGCTTGGCCTCGTAGGCCTGCTTGATCGCCGCTTCCATGCGCTCGCGCTCGAGCACGAACTCGCCGCGAATATAAACGTAACAAGCATTCGCGCGGATGCAGTACGAAGCGAGCATGCATCCTTCGATGAAGAGGTGCGGATCGTGCCGCATGATCTCACTTCCTTCGGCATGAAGGTCCATTTGAGCGCGGTCGGAAAGCCCGCCCCGCCCCGCCCTCGCAGGCCGCTATCCTTTACTTGCTGGATGATCCAGTCGCGCCCGGCGCTGATCATGTCCGGCACCGCGTTCCACGCGCCGCGCTTCTTGGCGCCCTCAAGGCCCCAATCGTGGACGCCGTAGAGATTGAGGAAGATGCGGTCCTTATCGGCAAGCATGTCGTTCAGTCCCTCAACTCAGATCTTCGGCCGCAGCATCATCGCGAAGCGCACGATGAAGTAGAACGCGCCAAACGCCGGCGCGATCACCGGCACGCTCATCAACGGATGGCCGACCGAGAGCAGCATGTACGCACTGACACCAATCATGATCAGCGCCGCCGCGAGGTAGATGAAAGCCGCCGCCTTGAAGCCCGGATGCTTGGTTGCGTCCTTCTCTTCCCACGGCAGTGCTTTGCGCTTGGGCAGCGTTTCGCTCTCGGGTGGCGGCGTCGGGCTCTCAGCGTCGCTCATCACGTCGCGCTTGGTTCAGGAAGGTTCGGCAGCGTGAGCTTTTGCGCCAACGAGCCGTCATACAAAGACGGGTCCTTCAGGACGTCCGGCCCGCCCTCGGGCGCAGAATTGATCCGCCCAATCGCCGAGCCGCGCTCGATCGCCTCGCCGCGCGCGAGCTTGTCGATCAGCGCTTCGAACGCGTCCGCCGTCAGGTCTTCATGGAAGTAGTCATGGATCGCCACCACCGGCGCATTCGTACAGGCGCCGACGCACTCGACCTCTTCCCAGGAAAAGAGCCCATCGGCGGTCACTTCGAACTTGTCGCCGATGCGGCGCTTGCACACATCCTTCAGCGCTTCGGACCCGCGCAGCATGCACGGCGTCGTGCCGCACACTTGTAGATGATGCTTTCCGACCGGCTGGAGATGAAACATCGTGTAGAACGTGACGACTTCCAGGACGCGGATCACCGCCATGTCCAGCATGTCCGCGATTGCGCGCACGGCAGGCTCACTCACCCAGCCTTCTTGCTTCTGCGCGATCCACAAGAGCGGGATCACAGCCGACGCTTTGCGCTCCGCTGGATACTTCGCGAGCCAGAATCGCACGGTCTCCATGCTCGCATCGGTGAACGCGAAGCTGGCGGGCTGGTCGGCTGCAAGACGGCGGACAGACATGGGCGCTTACCTTGCGAAGTCGACGCGAACGATCTTGCCGTCCGCGATGGTGTAGATGGCGATCGCTTCGAACCGTTCGCCTCCCGGCGCGCGGATCACGTCCTCATGGTCGACCACGACGTTACCGAGCGCGATCCGGTTCAAGAGCACGGCCTTGTTCTGCGGCCATTGCGCGAACGCCTTGGCGTAGCGCTCGCGGATCGCAGCGGCGTTCGGGCTCGTCACCTGCCCGTTCAGATCGGCGATGACGCAATGGTCGGCGAAGAACGCCATGTAGGCGTCCAGGTTCTGGGCGTTGTAGGCGTCGAGTTGCCCTTGGGCGATATCGGTCGGACTCATGTCGGGCGGCTTTCTAGAGCGCCCCGCTGGAAATCGCGAGGGGGCCTCATGGCGTAGCCGCCCCATCTTTGGGCCGATCCAGCGCCTCGAGCCGCGTGATCCGCGCCTCCGCGACAGAAACGCTCTGCCGGAGGCTTGCCAGCCGGTAGGCGCGGAACGGGTGGCCGATCAGTGGCATCCGAGCCATCACCCCGCTTCGCACGAACCAGATGATGCCAAGCGCGATGAACCATGCGCTGAAGCTTCGGGGCGGCGGCGCGCCATTCGCCATCAGCTGCATCCGCAGCGGCAACATCACGAATGCTATCGCGCTACCAAAGAGCAGCCCCTGGAGCGCCGCCCCGATGCGCACGGCGGTCGCGTCCCCGCCCATGTGCTCGGCCTTTAGCCGGAAGAGCGCCGTCACGAATACCGCAACTGCGATGATCGCGGCCGTTACGATCTCGATCCAGATCATCATCGCGCGGCGCCCGCCGCCGGTCTCACCGGTCGACTTCCCCGAACACGATATCGATCGAGCCGAGGATCGCGCTCACATCGGCCAGCATGTGGCCCTTGCAGAGATAGTCCATCGCCTCGAGATGCGTGAAACCCGGCGCGCGGATCTTGCACCGATAAGGCCGGTTGGTGCCGTCCGCGACGAGGTAGACGCCAAACTCGCCTTTCGGCGCCTCCACGGCGGCATACGCTTCACCCGCCGGCACGTGGAAGCCTTCGGTGTAGAGCTTGAAGTGATGGATAAGCGCTTCCATCGAGCTTTTCATCTCGGCGCGCCGTGGCGGCGAATACTTCGAATGCTCAGGCAGCACCGGCCCCGGTGTTGACCGCAGCAACGCGATGCACTGCTGCATGATCTTCACGGACTCATGCATCTCTTCGACACGGCACAGATAGCGGTCGTAGCAATCCCCGTTCTTACCGACCGGAATCTTAAACGCTAGTTCCGAGTAGATTTCGTATGGCTGCGCGCGCCGCAGATCCCAAGCGAGACCAGAGCCACGCGCCATCACGCCAGACATGCCCCAATCGAACACGTCTTGCTGGCTGACAACGCCGATATCGACGTTGCGCTGCTTGAAGATGCGGTTGTCGGTAAGCAGCGTCTCAAGGTCGTTCACAAGCTTTGGATAGTGCTCGCAGAACGCGGCGATGTCGTCGATCAGCGCCGGCGGCAAATCCTGGTGCACGCCGCCCGGCCGGAAATAGGCTGAGTGCATGCGTGAGCCAGACGCGCGCTCGTAAAACACGCAGAGCTTTTCCCGCTCTTCGAAGCCCCAGAGCGGCGGCGTCAGCGCGCCCACATCCATCGCCTGCATGCAGACGTTCATGATGTGGTTCATGATTCGCCCGATCTCAGAGTAGAGAACGCGGAT
>CAZMCA010000210.1:0-5602 GCA_964564595.1 uncultured Caulobacteraceae bacterium | reverse complement strand
CCGCGCAGCAAGCAGCGCCCCCGCCGCGCGCCGCCGCGCCGCCGCCTCAGCCGGCGCCGCCCCCAGCCGAAGAAAAGAAAAAGAAGAAGGGCTGGTTCTAAGCCTCCCGCATGGGCGGTTTGCCGATCGTCTTTGTGCCCGGGCTGTTGTGCACCGGGCGCATCTACGCGCACCAGGTCGATGCGCTGGGCGACGCGCATCCGATACTTCTCGCCAATCACTGGTCCGCGCCGAGCATGG
Source organism: uncultured Caulobacteraceae bacterium (assembly GCA_964564595.1). Taxonomy (GTDB): domain Bacteria; phylum Pseudomonadota; class Alphaproteobacteria; order Caulobacterales; family Aquidulcibacteraceae; genus JBEVOS01. The sequence goes on along the minus strand of CAZMCA010000210.1, from coordinate 5,362 downwards.
GCGCGATCGCCGATCAGATACTCGCGGCCGCGCCCGAGCGCTTCGCGCTCGTCGGCACGTCGATGGGCGGGTACGTTTCGTTTGAGATCATGCGCCGCGCGGCAGAGCGTGTGGCGCGCCTCGTGCTGATGAGCACGAGCGCAAAGCCCGATGCGCCCGAGCGCAGCGCGGCGCGCAGAGAGCAGGTCGCCGGGTTTCGCAAGTACGGTGCGCGCGCCGGCGTCGCGGCGAGCTATCCGGGGCTCGTCCATCCCGCGCGGCACGAGGACCTGGCGCTGAAAGCGTTGTTCAACGACATGGCCGAAGAGCTCGGCGCCGACGCGTTCGATCGGCAGATCGAAGCCATCATCGCAAGGGCGGACTCGCGCCCAACGCTCGCAGAGATCGCCGCTCCGGCTTTGGTGATCGTGGGCGCGGACGACGCGCTGATCCCGCCCGAAAATGCGCGCGAGATTGCGGCCAGCATCAAGGGTTCGCGCCTCGAAGAACTGGCGCATTGCGGGCACATGGCGATGCTGGAGCGGCCTGAGACCGTCACCAAGCTGTTGCGGGACTTCCTGAGCTAGCTCAGGCGTAGCGCCACGCTTCGGCCGCCGCGCGGATCAGAGCGCGCGCCTTGTGCTGCGTTTCTTCAAGCTCCAGCTGCGGATCGCTGTCGAGCACGACGCCGCCGCCCGCCTGCACGTAGAGCTTGCCGTCGCGCACGACGCCGGTGCGAAGGGCGATGCACGTGTCCATCTCGCCGTTGGCCGAGAAATAGCCGACGCCGCCGCCATAGACGCCGCGCATATGCGGCTCGAACTCGTTGATGATCTCCATCGCGCGCACTTTCGGGGCGCCCGACACGGTGCCTGCCGGAAAGCCTGCGAACAGCGCATCGACAGCGTCAACGCCGTCCGCCGCTGTGCCTTCGACGTTCGAGACGATGTGCATCACGTGGCTGTAACGCTCGACTGTGAAGCTTTCGGTGACGCGCACGTTCGGCAGCGCGCTTTCGGTTGCGACCGCGTTCGAGCCTTTGGGTTTGCCGCGCCGCGCAACGCGCCCCACATCGTTGCGCCCAAGATCGAGCAGCATCAGGTGCTCGGCGCGTTCCTGGGGGTCGGCGAGCACTTCCTGTTCGAGCGCGAGATCTTCCGCGGGCGTCTTGCCGCGCGGGCGCGTGCCCGCGATCGGGCGGATCGTGACCGTGCCATCGCGCAAGCGCACGAGGATCTCCGGCGAGGAGCCGACGATCGAGAAGTCCTTGAAGTTCACGTAGAACAGAAACGGCGAAGGATTGATGCGCCGCACCGAGCGGTAGAGCGAAAACGCGCTCTCCTTTAGGGGCACCGAAAAACGCTGGCTGGGCACGACCTGGAAGATATCGCCGGCCCGCGCATAGGCTTTGCCGCGCTCCACCACAGCGCGATACGCATCTTCCGTGAAGTTCGAAACCGGTTCGGGCTGCGCGCCTGACGGGGGCGGGGAGGGCGCGCGCTTCGGCATCGGCCGATCGATAATGCGCAGCACGCGGTCGAGCCGCTTGCGGGCCGCCTCGTACGCCGCCGCCGCGGAGCGCCCACGCCCGCCGCGCGCGGGCGTCACCAACGTGATCTCGCTCGAGACATTGTCGAACACCGCGATCACGGTCGGGCGCATCAACATCGCGTCCGGCTGACCGAGAGGGTCGGGCGCGTTCGGCGGCAGCTTCTCGACGAAGCGCACCATGTCGTACGCGAAATAGCCAAAGAGGCCGGCGGCAGGCGGTGGCAGGTGCGCGGGCAGATCGAGCTTCGAGCGCGCGATCACCTTGCGGAGCGATTGCAGCACCGGTGCTTTATCGGCGCGAAATGCGCTGTCTTCGAAGCTGCCATTGCTGATCTCGGCGCGCCCGTTGCGCACGCGCCAGATCAGATCGGGCTTGAGGCCGATGATGGAATAGCGCCCGCGCCAATCGCCGCCCTGGACGCTTTCGAACAGGAAGGCGCCCGGTTCTTCCGCGCCCAGCTTCAGCAGCACGGACACTGGCGTTTCAAGATCAGAGACCCGGCGGCGCCACGCGACCGCACCGCCAGCGGCGAACCGGGCGGTGAAATCGTCGAGGCCGGGCTCCATCGGCATCATTGTTGTTGGCCGTCCTGTGTCGTGTCCGCAGGCGCGAAGAGTTGCGCGATGCGCTGATCGTTGCGGCGCACGTTGGCCGCGTCCACCGCGCTCGCCTCGATGGCTTCCACCATGCTTTGCCCAAGTTGCTGCTGCACTTCCCGGCGCAGCTGTTCAGCGGCTTCCCGGTTCTGCGCAAGGTCGGCTCGCTGCACGTTCTCGACGTGGACGAGCAGCATTGCACCGCCATCGGGGCGCACCACTTGCCCGACGCCTCCGACATCCGTGCCGAACACGGCGCCGACGAACTGCTGATCGGGAATTTGCGAGGCGGTGCGCCGGTCGAGCTGCTGTGAGCGCGCGACGATGTTGATGCGCGCCGCAGCGGCGGCTGCGGCGAATGTCTGCCCGCCGCGAACGACCGCTGTTACCTGATCTGCCAATTCACGCATACGGCGCACGCGCTCTTGGGTTGCCCAGCCGGCGGCGAGTTGATCGCGCACCTCTGCGAGCGGGCGCGTGGTCGCGGGCGTGATGTTGTCGACCTGCACGATGACATCGACGCCATCGCCCACCGGCATGAAGTCCGTCGCTTCGCCTTCCTGCGTTTCGAACGCCGTGCCGACGACTTCGGGAATATCGACGATCGCATCTTCTGGCGCGCCATCGGGGCGGCGGCCTTCGGCGTTGATCGCGGGAATGGTGAGAACCGTGAGGCCTTGGGCGCGCGCGGCTTCAGCCACATTGGTCCCGGAATCGCGCGCCTGCTCAAACGCTTCGATGGCGGTATCCATCAGCCCGGCGGCGTCATGGCTGGCGATTTCCTGACGGATCTGGTCGCGCTCGTTTTCGAATGTCGGCGCGGTGGCGGCGGTCACGCTTTCAAGCCGCACGACGGCCCAAGGCGAAAGACGCGCGCGCACCGCCGAGGCAGGCGCGCCGGCGGCGAGACCGAACACGGCCTGGCGCACGGCGGCGTCTGCAATGTCGCTTTGTGCGCGGTTTTCCTGGCGCACGACTTGAAGGCCAAGCGCGCTCGCCACAGCATCGGGCGATTGCCCGCTGGAGAGGCGCGACGCGGCGTCGCGCGCTTTGGCCTCATCGGGGGCGGAGAGCTGCACGAACGTGCGGCGCTCCGGCGCGGTGAGCGATGCGCGGCGCGCCTCAAATTCTTCGCGCAGGCGCGCCTCGGGCACATCGATCCGCGCAGCGAAATCGGCGCCGCGCGCGATGATCACGGTGATGGCGCGATATTCCGGCACGGCGAAGGCCGCGCGGTTGTCCTCATAGAAAGCTTGCAATTGCGCGGGTGTAGGGGCGGGAAAATCGCCAAGCCGTGCAGCCGTTGCTTCAGCGACCGTCACCGTGCGGCGTTCCGATTGGTAGGCGAGCACCAGCGCGCCGTAGCTCGACGGCGCGCGCACGCCAGCGGTCAAAGACTGGAGCACCGTGCTCGCGGCGATATCGCCGCGCACTTCGACCTCGAATTCGCCAGCCGAATAGCCAACGTCGCGCAAGAAGCCCTGATAGGCCTCACGATCGAAGCGCCCGGTCAGCTCGTTTTTGGCGGCGGGAATGTTGCGGATCATTTCCGCGGCGAGCGTGTTCGAGGCGTGCACGCCAAGGCGCTCAGCATACGCGTGCATGGCGCGGCGCTGGATCATGGAATCGAGAATGCGCAGGTGCAGGTTTGCCGCAATTGCATCGGGGCGGGTCACTGTCTGGCCCTGGCGCTGCTGGCTGCGCAGGAACAGATCGAACTCGCGCTGCAATTGCTGCGGCGTGATCGACTGGTTCGCGACCGTCGCGACCCCACTTGGATTGAACATGCCTTGCAGGCCGGAGACGAAATCGCCCTGGAACAGCGTGATCGCCATCGCGAGTGCGATGACGCCCAGGATGATCCGGGCGATCCAGCCGCGTGTCAGGGTGCGCATTTGTGCGAGCATGAACAGTTCCGTAAGGCGTAAGGCGGCGGACAATAGTGAGCGCCCCGGTGGGGGGCAATGTCGGACCTGAGGAGCAGAGAATGGCAGGCGTGCGGCCCTTGATCGCCGGGAATTGGAAGATGTTCGGCAAGCGCGCGGACCTCGGCGAGATCGCAGCCACGCTCGAATCGGTGGGTAAGGCCGCTGACGCTGTGGACGTGCTGTTCTGCCCGCCAGCGACCCTGGTGGCAGCCGCTGCGGCCAATTGCGCCGGCAAGCCGATCGCGATTGGCGCACAGGACTGCCACGCCAACACCGAGGGCGCCCATACCGGCGACATCAGCGCAGCGATGCTCGCCGATCTTGGCGCGCGCTACGTGATCGTGGGCCATTCCGAGCGCCGGCGAGACCATCGTGAGACCGATGAGGCCGTGGCGGCCAAGGCCCGCGCCGCGCTCGCCGCTGGGCTGACGCCGATCGTCTGCGTTGGAGAAACGCTGGCGGAGCGGGAGGCTGGGCGGGCCGGTGAGGTGGTCGCGTCCCAACTCGCGGGCAGCGTGCCCAACGAAGCCAGCGGCGATCTCGTGATTGCGTACGAGCCGGTTTGGGCGATTGGCACGGGGCTGACGCCGACGATTGCCGAAATCGGCGAAATCCACGGCGAAATCCGCAAGCGCCTCGTGGCGCGGTTCGGCGACGCCGGCGCCAAGATGCGCATCCTGTACGGCGGCTCGGTAAAGCCGGCGAATGCGGGCGAGATTTTTCGCGTGGAAGACGTGTGCGGCGCGTTGGTGGGCGGCGCGAGCCTTAAGGCTGCCGACTTTGCGGCGATCATACGCGCGCACCCGGCCGCTGGCGTTTAACCGCCCGCTCGGGTATGGAGCCCGCTTCGTTTTGAGAGGGCGCGCCACCATGTGTGTGCGAGCCTGGAGTATGCGCGCCGATGTACACGGTGGTTCTCGTCATCAATCTGCTGATCTGCGTGGCGCTGATTGGCCTGGTGCTGCTGCAGCGGTCCGAGGGCGGGGCGCTCGGGATGGGCGGCGGCGGTTCGGGCTCGCTGATGAGTGGGCGCGGCGCGGCTGACGCCCTGGCCCGCATGACCGGCGTCGCGGGCGGGCTGTTCTTGGCGTGCTCCTTCCTGCTGACGTTCATGGCCGGGGCTTCGCGTTCGGCGTTCGACCGTTCGATCCTCGATCAGCTGACACCGGCCGCGGTGACGGCCCCAGCGTCCCCGTCGCCCGCGCCGCAGCGCGAAAGCTCCACGCCGCTGCTGTCGCCTGCACCGGCTGAAGGCGCAGCGCCCGCTCAGGCGATACCGGCCTCCGCGCCGCAGCCGGCCCCGGCTT
>CAZMCA010000209.1:0-5616 GCA_964564595.1 uncultured Caulobacteraceae bacterium | reverse complement strand
CGAGATCGATCGAGCTGCGCGAGAGAGAGCGCAGCGCCGAATCCGAATTGACGACCTTCAGATAGCTCTGCGCGGTCGAGAGAATGCCAGAGCGCGTCTGCTCCGTGATCGGCAGGAACGACGAGATGTTCTGCTTCGAGAGCCGGTTGAGGTGCTCATGATTTTCGAGGAGCGCGGCGAGGTTATAGACCGCGTCATCGCTCATCAGAATTTCGCGCACTTTGCCGAAGTGCCGCACGCCGTTGCCGCCCGACTCCGCGACAGCCGCGATCACGCCGCTCATCAGCGAGCGGCCCCAATTGTCCCAGAAGGGCTCTTTGTGAAATCCCGCATCGCCCGCGAGCAGCGAGGCGAGCATCTCCGCATCCGCGTCGAGCAGCGCGCCAGGCCGGTCGAACAGATCGAACGGGTTGAGGCTGTCCGTGCGCCGCGAGATCGCGCCGAACGGATCGAGCAGGCGCACTTCCTGGCCCATTTCGCGCCGGCGGCGCGCCGTGGTGTGCCAAGTCTCGCCCTTGGGATCGATGACGATCACCGAGCCTTCGAAGCGCAAGAGGTTCGGAATGATGATGCCGCGCCCCTTGCCCGCGCCCGTTGGCGCAATGGTCAGGAGGTGGCGGTCTTCGCCGTAGAGGATCGGCTCCTCGGCTCCTGCGTCCGCAGGCTGCGAGGGCGTCGAAAATCCGATGGGCGCGCGCGGTTGTTCGCCCGCGCGCCAGCCGAGCAGCAATTCGTAGCTGGAAATGGCTTCGACGGGGCCTGCGGGCAGGAGCGGCAGCGGCGCGCGCGTAGCCGCCTTCTTCTTGCTCCCCGCTTTTGCGCCCCGGCTCATGCCAACACCTCCCGCCGGCGCGCCACGGGGCGAGCCTCGACTCATACGTTACCGGCCGATCGGGGCCGGACCCGTTCCGGTTTGAGGCGTCTTTGCGCCCCAGTGTTAACGACCGCCTAAGCGGGCGCCGGCCAGGCAGCGGCTCTCCCCACCCCATCCAAGCTCGGGCCTAGACAAGCAGATTTGGCGGGCCGCGCAACCGCTTCCGCCGCTGCTGGCGCATGCGCCTCAAAGCTTCGCGCCAACCGCGCGCGCCGGCGCCGCCAGATCAGGCATAAGAACCTGATTTGGCGGCATTTTCTGGCGGGCACTGGTTAATGGACGTCGCCCATCCAGCGCTTCAGGAAAGGCGAAAGCGCCAGGAGCACGCCCCCCGCCGCGAGCCCCATGATCCCGACCTCGGTGAACGTCGCCACATAGGTCGCGAGTTGGCCCGCCGGATCGACGACCTGCCCCGCGACAGTGTCGGTCGCGGTGCGCTGCGCGATAATCGCCGCGAGGATGTGCGCAAGCGAGGACGACAAGAACCACACGCCCATCATCAGACCGACGACGCGCGCCGCCGAGAGCTTCGTCACCATCGAAAGACCGACCGGCGAGAGGAAGAGTTCGCCCGTCGTGTGCAGCAGGTAGAGCAGCGCCAGGAAGATAAGCGGCACCTTCGCGTCGGGCCCGGCAAATTGCGCGCCCGCGACGAGGATGAAGAACCCGATCCCCACCTGCAGCAGACCAAGCGCGAACTTCACCGGCGTCGATGGCTCGAGCTTGCGCTTGGAGAGCCACACCCACATCGACGCGAACGGCAGCGCGAGGAGCACGATGAAGCCCGCGTTGAAGCTCTGCGTCTGCGCCGCCGTCATCGCCACGCCCGGCACGATCGTCAGATCGGTCGAGCGTTCGGCGAACAGCGAGAGCGAGGAGCCCGCCTGCTCGAACAACATCCAGAACACGACGCTGAAGAGGATCATCACCAGGGCCGCGATCATCTTCCACCGCTCGGCGCCCTGGAAGCCGGCGATGGCGTAGGCGAACACGCCGACGAACAGCAGCGGCACGATGATCGGCAGCGCCTGCTCCATTAGCTCCGATTGCTGCACCAACATCCACGCCGGAATGATCGCCAGGAGGCCCGCAACCCAGAAGAAGCCTTCAAGCGTCGCGCTCAGCGGCCGCGGCGGTTCGGCCTTACCCATCAGGTATTTCTGGCCCATCAGGTACTGGATGAGGCCGATGGTCATGCCGATGCCCGCGAGCCCAAAGCCGTATTTCCAGCCGTAGGTTTGCCCGAGATAGCCGCACGCCAGCGTCGCCAAAAACGCGCCGAGGTTGATGCCCATGTAGAAGATCGTGAAGCCGCCATCGCGGCGCGGATCGCCCGGCGGATAGAGCGCGCCCACGGTCGTTGAGATGTTCGCTTTGAGAAAGCCGACGCCGATGATGATGAAGGCGAGCGAGAGATAAAGGATCTGTTCGAACGGCACGCTCATGCCGAGCACGTTGGCGACATCCGGCCGCGTGCTGAGCGTGAAGTCCGCCGTCGGCGTCAGGCCGGGGAACGCGTCAGTCGCGCCCTCAAGCTGCATGCCCTCGGGCGTGAACGTCACCGGATAGCGCACTTCGCCTGGCGCGATCAGAAACAGTTCGCGAGTCTCGCCGCGCCCTTCGGCGACGATGTCATACGTCTGGCCGGCGATCGTGATTTCCTGAACGCTGCCGCGCCCTTCGAACGCCATCCCGAAGTGCCCGAGCACCAGGAACACCGCGCCGATCGTCACCGCCTTGCGCGAACCGAGCCAGCGATCCGCAATCACGCCGCCGATCACCGGGATCAGATACACGAGCGCCGCATACGCGCCGTAGAGCCCCTGCGCTTTGTGATCTGAAAACAGGAAGTGCTGCGTCAGGTAGATCACCAGCAGCGAGCGCATGCCGTAATAGGAAAACCGCTCCCACATCTCGGTGAAGAACAGCGTCACCAGCCCGCGCGGATGCCCGAGGAACTCGCGGCCCGCTTCCGGCGCCGCAGCGCCCGCGTCGATTGCAGTCATAAAATACCCCCGCTGCGCGACTCTTCCGGCCGCCAGGTTATTGGGGCAGAGGCAAGCACGTACCGGGGGGGCCGTTCAAGCGCCGGGCGACGCGCGGCGGGCGCGGACAGGGCTTAGGCGGCGGCCCTGCCGGCCAGCGCCGAGACGATCGGGAGGCGGAGCGTGAACGCCGCGCCCTCGCCCGGCTTGCTGCTCGCGGTGACCGCGCCGCCCAGCAAATCGGCCAGACGCCGCGTGATCACGAGCCCGAGGCCCGCGCCGCCAAAGTGGCGCGTGTTCGAATTGTCGCCCTGCACGAACGGCTGGAACAAGGTGGTCATCTGCTCGGCCGAGATGCCCACGCCCGTATCCGCAACGATCACGACAAGCGCATCGCCTTCGCGGCGCGCCACAAGCCGGACTTTGCCCTCATGCGTGAACTTGCACGCGTTGGAGAGCAGATTGCGCACGCATTGCCGTAGGCGCGTCGGGTCGGTCCAAAGGCCGTCTAGCCCATCGCCGATATCGACGAGCAGCGCATTGTTGTTGCGTTCGGCGTCGCCGCGCACGCCCTCGACCGTTTCGCGGAGCAGCGCGGCGACATCGGTCTCAGCGCGCACAATCCGCATCGCGTCCATGTTCGACACGTCGAGCACATCGGTGATGAGCCCGAGCAGGTGCCGGCCTGCCGTGCGGATGCGGCCAAGATCGGCGCTTGCCGAAGCAGGCGCGACGTCCACGACGTCTTCTTCCACGATCTCGGCGTAGTTGATGATGGCGTTGAGCGGCGTGCGCAGCTCATGGCTCATATTGGCCAGAAACTGAGACTTTGCCGTATTCGCCGCTTCCGCACGCGCTGTGGCGGCGGCGAGTTCTTCCGTGCGCTCGATGACGCGCTGCTCCAGCAGATCGCGTTCGTTCTGCAATGTCGCCTGCGCGGCTGCGAGTTTGCGGTAGGTGTCGTGGCACACATAGGCCACCACGCACACGACCAGGATCAGCCCAAGGCTCGGGCCCAGTGTCAGCAGCGCGCCGGCGCCATCGGCGTGGCCGATCAGCAGCGCAAGCAGCGTCAGGCACGGCGGCGCGAGCAACAGCGAGAGTTGGCGCCAATCATGGTGACACACCATCACCGCGTAGAGCGCGATGCCGAAGAGGTTGCACAGCGCCGCAAGCCGCCCCGCCTCCGAGCCGCTCAACCACAAGAGAACGCCAAACAGAGACCAGATCACGCTGGTGACGACGCCGATGCCGCGATAGCCCAGGCGCCACGCTGGCGGCCCGTCAATGGCGCGCCGCGCGATGATGTAAGCGAAGAATTCCGCGATCAGCGCGCCCGCGAGCCAAATGCCGGCCGAAGCCAGCCCATAGACCTGCCAAAGTACGCCCGACATCACGAGCGCGAGCGGTGGGCGCATCAGCCCAAGTTTCAGCTCAAGCCCGATGGAGTCGCGAAGGCCGTCTGGCCCGGCGCCGCCATACGGCCGGGATAGCGCGAAGTGCATACGACTTTGGGTAACAGGCGCTGGTAAACGAGGTCCGAAGAGACTGGCGCCCAGATACCGTTTGGCGGCGATTACGCCCCGTTCCGGGCCTCTTTGGCCCGCCGCGCATAGAGTTCGTGGTCCAGCGTCCACCAGAACGCGCGGCCGCGCTTGGCGCTGTCGAGCCAAAAGCCGAGCTTGCGCAGCGTGCGCACGGACGCGCGGTTGCGCATGTCGCATCCCGCGATGACGCGTGTAACGCGCGCTTCGTCGAACAGCCACGCCATGATGCGCGCGCTCGCCTCCACCGCGTAACCCTGCTGGCGATAAGCGGCGATGATCCCGTAGCCGATCTCGACCGTGTCAGGCGCGAGCGCCACCGGCTCGAAACGGATATCGCCGATCACGCGCTCATCGCCTTCATGAACGACGATTGCGCGCGTGGGTGACGCATTTTCCCACGCATTGCGCCGCGCAGCCGCCAAAAGACGCATGCCGCCGCCAGCCCATTCGCGCGGCACGTCGGCGCCAAGAGCGCTGGCCAGCGCGTCCGGCCCTCCCGCGGCCGTCACGCCAAGCGCGCGCGTGATCGGTTCAAGCCGCAGCCGCTGCGTGAAAAGCGGATAGTTCAGTTCGCGCATGCGCGAATGCTAAGCGCGCGGCCCTGCGCCGTCGCATCACCGGCGCGTGAGAATGATGACGCTCGTCGCGTTTTTGTTAGTAGGCGCACGCCTCGAACACGCGATCGACGTCGCGGCCCCACTCGGCATGATAACGCTCGAGCAGCCTTTCTGCCGGCGTCACGCCCGTTTCGGCGATGTCGTCCAGCTCCGAGAGGAAGTGCGTTTCGTCTTCGCCCATCGCATCGAGCCGCGCGCGCGATTTGAGGCCCTGGCGCGAAATCGCCAGCGCCGCTTGCGCGATATCGCGCGCGGACGCGCCGCGGATCGGCGCCTTGAGGCCGAGCGCCGGCGTCGCGCGCCGCAGCGCTTCACGGTCCTCGGCGGTCCAGCTCTTCACGAGGCTCCATGCGGCCTCGAGCGCGGAGTCGCAGTAATAAATGCCCGCCCAGAACGCCGGCAGCGCGCACAGACGGCTCCAAGGTCCGGAATCGGCGCCGCGCATTTCGAGATAAGTCTTGAGCCGCACTTCCGGGAAAATCGTCGTCAGATGATCTTCCCAATCCTTCAGCGTTGGCCGCTCGCCGGGCAGCGCGGGCATCTTGCCCTTCATGAACGCACGGAAGCTCTGGCCTGAACAATCGATGTACTGG
>CAZMCA010000208.1:0-5625 GCA_964564595.1 uncultured Caulobacteraceae bacterium | reverse complement strand
GCCTATTTCGAGCGCCGAAGAGCCCCGGAGGGACATCATCTTTTGCGCGTTCACATTTCACCTCAAGCGCTCGATGCGCTGCGCCAGCCGCTCGAGACCGGCTCGGTAATGATCGCGCGCGCCAATCACCGCGTGACCTATCCCGCGCGCATTCAATTGGTCGGCGCGATGAATCCGTGCCGCTGCGGCGGCGGGCCAGGGATTGGCGGCTGCCGGCGCGGGCCGCGCTGCGCCATCGAATATCAAGCGCGCCTCTCCGGCCCGCTGATCGACCGGATCGATATCCAGCTCGACGTGCCGCCGGTGACTGCCGCCGATCTTGCGCTGCCGCCGCCCGTCGAAGGCACGGCGGAATCCGCCGCCCGGGTCGCGGCCGCGCGCGAAGCGCAGCTCTCACGCGCGCGCAATGAAGATGCGCCCGCGATGCTGAATGCCGATGCGGACTTGGCGCGGATCGAGCGCATCGCTGCGCCAGACGCGCCAGGCGCAGCGCTCCTCTCGCGCGCGGCGGAGCAATTGTCGCTGTCCGCGCGCGCCTATCACCGCACGCTGCGCGTCGCGCGCACGATCGCCGATCTCGATGGCGCGAACGGCGTTGCGCGCATCCATGTCGCCGAGGCGCTCAGCTTGAAACGCATTTGGGCCGGGCAGGGCGGGGCGAACGCCGCGGTGGCCAACGTCCGCGGCTGAGCATCACGTGCGCGCGCCGTACGAAACGATCCGCACGGAACTGGCTTCAGGCGCGCGCGAAGCGCGTAAGTCTTAGGGTTTGTTAACCCGGCGCGCGTGAGGAAAGAGGCGTATGCCGGCGCCCGCGCTTACCGCAGCCTTCGATCCGTTCGAACAGGCGCCAGACCCGATGGTTCTGTTCGCGCCCGATGGCGCTGTGCTGCGCGCCAATTCCGCGTTCCGCGCGATCTTCCGCCACTGGATCGGGCCAAACCGCGCGCCGTGGGGGCGCGTGGAGCCGCCGCCGTTTCAGAACGGCGTGCGCAGGTTTGATGCGGCCGCGCCCGATGGCCGCCGCCTCGAATGGTCCGAGCGCCAGATGCCCGATGGCGCGCGTCTCGCGATCGCGCGCGATGTCACGCAGCGCGCCGCGCAAAGCGATGAAGCGGGCCGCGCCAAAACCGTCCTATTCGCAACGCTCACGCACGAACTGCGCACGCCACTCAACGGCATCCTCGGCATGGCCGGTCTGCTTGCGCAGGCGCAGCTCGAGCCCGCGGCGCGCAGTTATGTCTCCGCGATCCGTCAGTCGGGCGAGCATCTGCTCGATATCATCACCGAGATCTTGGATTATTCGCGCCTCGAAGCGGGGCGCGTGCAGCTCGATTCATTGCCGTTCGATCCGCACGAGACGCTGCAGTCGGTCGCCGAGCTTTTGAGCCCGAAGGCGCACGCGAAGGGCGTTGAGCTCGCGACACTCGTGCGCGCCGGCGCGCCGCAGCGCGTGCTGGGTGATGATGGGCGCTTGCGCCAGATTCTGTTCAATCTCGCGGGCAACGCCGTCAAATTCACTGAGCAGGGCGCCGTGGTGCTGGAGCTTGCCCCGCACAAAAACCTGCTGCGCTTTTCCGTGCAGGACACCGGCCCGGGCGTTCCGCCTGAACTGCAGGCGCGCATTTTCGAAGAGTTTGCGCAGGCCGATTCATCAACGGCGCAAAGGCACGGCGGCGCCGGACTTGGGCTTGCGATCGTGAAGCGCTTGGCGCGCGCGATGGGCGGCGATGTGGGGCTTGTCAGCCGCCCGGGGCAGGGCGCGCGCTTCTGGGTCGATCTGCCGCTCGAAACCGTTGAGCCTGCGGCCGCGCCGCCGCCGCTCGCGGGCGTGACGTTCCGGATCGTCAGCCCATCGCAGCTGTTTCACTCGGTGCTTTCGATGGCGCTCGAAGCGCAAGGCGCGCGCGCGGCGAGCGCGCAGTGCGATGTCACGCTGATCGACGGCATCGAGACGCTGCTCGACGAAGAGATCTCCGATTATCGGCGCGATACGCGCGCCATGATTGCGCTGATCGCGCAAGAGGCCCGCGACGCGATCCCCGCGATCCGCGCGCGCGGCGTTGCGCATTATGCTTTGAAGCCCGTGCGCATCCGCTCGCTGGGCGAACGCATCCGTGTGGCGCTTGGCGCCGCGCCGCGCACCACGCAGGCGCCGCAACATGAAGATGAGCGCGCAGCGCCCGGCGCGCTCACCGGCATGCGCGTGCTGTTGGCGGAAGATAATCCGATCAACGCCCTGCTCGCGAAAACGCTGCTCATGCGCGCCGGATGCGTCGTCGACGTCGTCGGCGATGGGGAGGAGGCGGTCGCGGCCGTCGCGTCGACGCCGTACGATTTGGTGTTTCTCGATCTGCGCATGCCGCGTCTCGATGGCTTTGGCGCGGCGCGCCGAATCCGTGCGTTGGAAGGCCCGGCAGGCGCAATTCCACTCGTGGCGCTTACAGCAGATGCATCGGAAGAAGATCGCGCCGCAGTGCTGGCCGCTGGGCTCGACGATTTCGTGACCAAACCGATCGACGCGGCGCGCCTCGCGACTGTCGCAGCGCGCTTTACGCCGGGCGCGAAAGCAGCCAGCGTGCCGCCGGGAGAAGCCCATGACTGATGCTGTCGCCGCCGAAGCGCCGCGCGTAAGCCAGGACAATCGCGTCATTTGGGTGATGACGGCGCTTGGTTTCGCGGCCGGCATGCCCAACGCGCTCGTGATCGGCTCGCTCTCGGCGTGGCTTTCTAACGCGCAGGTCGAACTCACGACGATCGGCATCATCTCGTGGATCGCGCTCGCTTACGCATTCAAGTTTCTATGGGCGCCGCTGCTGGATTGGGGTGGGCCGCCGATTTTGCGCACCGTGGGGCGCCGGCGGCTGTGGCTCTTGTGCGCGCAAGGCGTGATCGTCGCGTGCCTGTTCGCGCTGGCGGGCGTCGATCCGCGCACCAACATCGGCTTGTTCGCGGGGCTCGCCGCGCTCGCCGCGTTCTTTTCGGCCACGCAGGACATCGTGATCGATGCATGGCGCATCGAGGTCGCGTCCGACCGCGCGCCACTCGATGTGCTGTCCACGCGCTACCAGCTTGGCTACCGCATCGCCGCGTTCTTCGGCGGCGCCGTTGCGTTGCTGATGGCGGATGTATGGGCGACCGCGGCCGATCTCGCCGCCGGCTGGCCGCCGACATTTACGATCATGGCGGCGCTGATGGCGCTTACGATGGTCGCAACGCTGATGGCGCCCGAACCGCTCGTGAAGCCGCGCGAAACCGCGCAGCCGGTCGCGTATGACGTGGAAGCAGCAAAGCGCCGCGCAATGGCGCTGGCGCCGGTGCTGGTCGGATGGGCCTGGGCCGCGTTCGCGATCATCGGCTTCATGGTGTCGTCGCTGACGGCGGAGACGCCGCCGAGCGTCGCGGCGTTTCAGAACGAGCGCGTGCCGCTGATCTTGTTTGCGACGACGGGCTTGCCGCTGATCATCGCATTCTTCTTAGCACGCCGCGGCGACGCTATTCCGGAAGGGCAGAGCGCCGCGCGCGGGCTCTATCGCGTGACGGACATTCTCTATGCGCGCGTGCTTGGGCCGCTTGTCGATGTCGCGGGCCGCTTCTGGCTCTGGGCGATCCCGATCCTGGCGCTCGTGATGACGTACAGGATTGCGGATTCGATCTGGGGCGCGTTCGCCAATCCGTTCTATCTCAACATTCTCGGGCACTCGAACGCGGACGTCGCGCTCGCGTCGAAGATGGTCGGCGTGATCGCGACCATTCTCGGCATCGCGCTCGGTGGATTCTGCCTTGTGAGACTCGGGCGCATGACCTCGCTCGTGCTCGGCGCGATCGTGGCGGCGCTCACGAACCTTCTTTATGCGGACCTCGCCGTCGGCGCCGTCGCGATCGACGGTTTCCTGAACGTGACCGGCATCGGCCCGCTGTTCAACGCGCTGACAAGCGGCGTTGTCTCCCTCGTCGCAGCAACTGGCGCGACGGTGCTCGATGGCGTGCATCTTGGGCAGCCATTGTCGCGCCTCAGCGCGGCTGTGTTCGCGGAAAACATCGCGGGCGGCTTTGCGGGCGCAGTGTACGTCGCGTGGCTCTCTTCCATCGTGAACAAGAACTACGCAGCCGTGCAATACGCGCTGCTGTCCTCGCTCACGCTGCTGATTGGCGTGATCTTCCGGCCGCGCATCGGCGATTACATCGATACGCAAGGCGCGGCGGGCGATGGCGCACGCGCGCAGGCATTCCACGACGTGTTCGTGTTCGCGACATGGATCGGGATGATCGCCGTCGTGCTCTGCCTTGTTGAGTGGCAGCGCCAGCGCGGCGCGGCGAAGGCGGCGCCCGCCGCCTCCTAGGCGCTATTGGCGATGCTGAGCGTCAAACGCAGCCATCGTGGCGAACGTCACGATGTCCGAAACAGTCGCGCCGAGCGGGGCGATCTGCACCGGAAACTCGAGACCCATCAGCACGGGCCCGATCACGGTTGCGCCGCCGATCTCCGCGAGCAATCCCGTTGAGATCGATGCCGAGTGAATGGCCGGCATGATCAGCACGTTTGCCGGCTCGGAAAGCCGCGAGAACGGATAGAGCCGCCGCGAATCCGCGCCGAGCGCGACTTCCGGGCTCATCTCGCCGTCATACTCAAAGCCAATGTCTTCGCGCCGGTCGAGGATCGAGACCGCGTCGCGGATTTTCTCGGACCGCTCCATGCGGGGATTGCCGAACGTCGAGTGCGAGACGAACCCGACGCGCGGCGTGACGCCGAAGCGGCGCGCGCCGGCAGCCGCCTGGATCGCGATCTGCGCAAGCTCGGGCGCGTCCGGAAATTCCGCGATGTTGGTGTCGGCGATGAAGATCGTCCGGCCCTTGGAGAGCACGATCGACATGCCGAGCATGCGCGCGCCGCGCACGGGGTCGATCGCACGGCGCACGTCTTCCATCGCGGTGGCGAAATTGCGCGTCGTGCCGGTGACCATGCCGTCGGCATGCCCGAGCGCGACCATGCAAGCGCCGAACACGTTGCGGTCTTGGTTCACCAGACGCTGCGCGTCGCGGTGCAGCATGCCGAAGCGCTGTTGGCGCTTGTAGATGAAGTCCGTGTAGTCCGGATTGTGATCGGAAATGCGCGCGTTGACGATCTTGAGGCCCGCGTCTTCCGGCACGCCGACGAGCGCCATGTTACGCTCGATCTGCTCCTCGCGGCCAATTAGAATGGCCTCGCCGAGGTTCAGTTCTTGGAACGCATACGCCGCACGGATCACGCTCGGCTCTTCACCCTCCGCAAACACGATGCGCTTGGGCGCTTGGCGCACGGCATTTTGCACGCGTTGGATCAATGCGGCGGTGGGATCGAGGCGCTGCGCAAGGCTTTCGCGATACGCGTCCATATCCGCGATCGGCTTGCGCGCGACGCCCGTGTCCATCGCGGCCTGAGCCACGAACGGCGGCACCGTGGAAATGAGGCGCGGATCGAACGGGGTAGGGATGATGTAGTTCGGGCCGAACTTCAGCCGCAGGCCCTGATACGCGGCCGCAACTTCATCGGGCACGTCTTCCTTCGCCAGCTCCGCGAGCGCGCGCGCTGCGGCGATCTTCATCTCTGCGTTGATCGTGCGCGCGCGCACATCGAGCGCGCCC
>CAZMCA010000207.1:0-5660 GCA_964564595.1 uncultured Caulobacteraceae bacterium | reverse complement strand
GCCTGCCCCGCCACGCGCAGCGCCGCCGGTCTACACCCCGCCCGCGGACTCCACGAGCTATGACGAGCCGCCCCCGAAGCGCGGGCCGAATCTCGCCGTGATCGGCATCGTGACGTTCCTCGTCGTCGCGGCGATCGGCGTTGGCGGATACTTCTTCTACGAGCGCATGCAGAACTCGTCGGCGGCCACCGCCGCGTGGGAAGAGCTCGATAAGACCGATCCCGCATCGTTGCGCGCCTTCCTCGAAGGCCCGAACGTTGGCGACTATCAGGAAGAAGCCGAAAACGCGCTAGAAGGGCTCGAAGTCGAACGGCTCAACGAGGCGCGCGCGCGCGACACGATTGAATCGCTCGAAGCGTTCCTCCGCGATTTCCCGGGCAGCCGCCATTCGCTGGAGATCAACGGCCGCATCGCTGAGCTTCGCACGACGACGCCGACCGCGCCTGCAATCGATCCTGTGACCGGCTTGCCGATCGATCCGAACGCCCCCGCGCCCGCCGGCGCCACGGGCATCGAAGCGCCGGTTCCGACGCCGGCGCCGCAAGCGCCAGCTGCGGGCGGTGCAGGCCCCGTTCCGCTCACGCCGCCGGAGGAAACGCTTCCCGATGGCGCGCTGAACAACGAAACGCAGTAGCGCGCGGAACATACAGCGGCGGAACCGCAGCTGCTGCCCATAGGAAAATTCACGGAACCATTTGCGAGCGAAAGACGCTTGCAGGTGCCGTGGGGGCGCAAAGCCTGAGAGTTCCTATGACGAAAACGACATATCTGTCGCGCGCCGCATTGATCGCTGGCGCTGCGCTCACCTTCTCGCTCGGCGCATGCGCGAGCAGCATGAATGACGATCCGCCGTCGATGTCGCTCACGCAATCATCGAGCGCACGCACGACTTCTTCCTCTTCCACCACTGCGGCGCCTTCATCATCCGCCAGCACCTCGTCTTCAACCGAAACCGCGCAGGCCGAACCTGCGACGCCGCCGGCAGAACCGGCAACAGCAGGCGCGGCGACTGGCGCGAGTGTTGAGTACACCGATGCGCAATTGCGCGGCTTCGTGGCCGCGAGCACCGCGATCCGCGCGGCGCAGCCCGCCGCTGGCGCGCAACCGACGCCCGATCAGGTCGCGCAAATCCGCGCGGCGCTCGAAAGCAACGGGCTCGATCGCGACACCTACAACGCCATCGCCACACGCATGCGCACCGATGCTGCGTTCAACACGCGCGTTGAATCGCTGCGCAACGCCAGCGGGGGCGCCAGCGCTTCGTCCTCAACAATGACGCCGTCGTCTTCGGCCACGACGTCCTCAACGACCCCGCGCAGCAACTAGCCGCACGGCCCAACAAAAAACGCGCCCGCCAGACCGGCGGGCGCGTTCGCGTTTTTCCGCTGCGCTGCGCTTACGCGCTAGAAGAGCCGCCCGCCCTGCACCGCCGGGCGGTCAACCGTGACGAGCACGACTTCACCGTTGCGATCCGGGAAGCCAAGGCAGAGCACCTCGCTCATGAACTTGCCGATCTGACGCGGCTCGAAGTTCACCACCGCCGCAACGCGACGGCCGAGCAGTTCACCCAGATCGTAGTTCTTGGTGATCTGCGCGGAAGATTTCTTGATCCCGACCGGATCGCCGAAATCGATCCACAATTGGTACGCCGCTTTCTTCGCTTCCTCGAAGACCTGCGCCTTGATGATCGTGCCGAGCCGGATATCGACCTTCAGGAAATCGTCGATCGAGATTTGCGGCAGGAGATCGCGCATCAACGGTTCGCTCATCGCACGCTCCTTCTCAAGTGTTCGCCAGCCGCGCCGGTTCGGCGCGCGGGCCATCCGGGCCAAGCACAATCTGATCGACCGCCAATTGCGCGTCTTTCAGCTGCGCTTCGCAATGCGCCTTGAGCGCGGCGCCGCGCTGGTAAATCCGAATCGAATCGGCAAGCGGCACATCCCCCCGCTCCAATTGCGCGACGATTTTTTCCAGCTCCGCCAACGCCTGCTCGAAACTCAGCGCGCCAATTTCGCTTGCGCCTGCCATCGGATTCTCCTTGTGGGGCAAGCGTAGAGCCGTGCGCGCCGCGAAACAACACGCGAACGCCTCACGCACGCGTCAGCGCTTTTTCTCGTAGCGGCGGAACGCCCAATACCGGTCGCCGTGATTGGCGGTCTCGACCCAGCCTTGCCGTTTCAGCACCGGGCGCATCATCCGGTTGAACCAGCCATGCGCGAGCAACACGACGGTTTCGCCACGCAACGCCCGCGCCGTGAGAGTTGCAACCGCAGCCTCGGCGCGCTGCTCGGCTTCTTGGCGCGTTTCTTCGCCGTAGGCATTGCCGAGCCACCAGGAAATCCGGGCGAGCACGCCCCAATGGCGCGGCCGGCGTTTTCCCCAGATGCGCGGCGGCGGCAACGGCGCCTCGGCGAACACCGGATCTTGCGCGACGGGACGCCCGCCCGCGACGGCGTTCGCCGTCTCAACGGCGCGGCGGATGTTCGAAGAAAAGAAAACGTCAGCGCGCTGTGCTTCATCGAGCAGCGCTTCCGGCGGCGGCTGATCGGCCTCAAGGCCGCTGCGCTCGTAAAGACCCCACCAATCGACGTAGCCGCGCCAGTCGATCTTCTGGCGGCGGTCGCAGTCCGGTTTGCCGTGACGCGCAATGATGATCGCGCCCGGTGAGGGCGCAGCCGCGCGCTTGGCCTCCAGCGTCTCCCCAGGCGCCGTGCTCATCCTTTACCCCACAGCGCGCCGCCCCCTCACGTGGCGTCACCCGCGCTGCAAAGCACCTACATAGGCCGCGGCCGACCCAGCAAGCGCGGCCAAGTCGTATCCGCCCTCCAAGGTGGAGACAATCCTGCCCCCGCAGCGCTGCTCTGCGATCTCGCGCAACCTCCGGGCGACCCAGGCGAAATCCCATTCCGCTAGGGCGCATCCGGCCAGCGGATCGGCGGCGTGGGCGTCGAAACCGGCGGAAACCAGGATCAGCTCCGGCGCGAACCCATCGAGCGCGGGCAGCACCTCGCGGTCCATCACCTTTCGCCACGCCAGCCCCTCGGTGCCCTCCGGCAGCGGAGCGTTGAGGATGTTG
Organism: uncultured Caulobacteraceae bacterium; assembly: GCA_964564595.1. Lineage (GTDB taxonomy): Bacteria > Pseudomonadota > Alphaproteobacteria > Caulobacterales > Aquidulcibacteraceae > JBEVOS01. Next base: position 2,584 of record CAZMCA010000207.1, on the reverse strand, counting down.
TGGGCTGGGTCGCTCGCGAGACCCGTGCCCGGATAGAGCGGGCTCTGGTGCGTGGACGCAAAGAAGAGCCGCGGCTCGGTCCGCGCGGTCGCTTCCGTGCCGTTGCCGTGGTGGACATCGAAATCGATCACCGCGACGCGCGAGAGGCCGTGCGCCTCCAGCGCGTGCAGCGCGCCAATCGCGACATTGTTGAAGATGCAAAAGCCCATCGGGCGCGTAGGCTCGGCATGGTGGCCGGGCGGTCGCACGGCGCAGAACGCCATCTGATCTTCGCCCGCCATCACCGCATCGACGGCCGCAACCGCCGCGCCTGCGGCGCGGTAGGCCGCCTCGCGCGAGCCAGAAGAAATGTAGGTATCGGCATCGAGCGAAACGCCTCGTTCGCCCTCTTTGGGGAACGCGCCTTCAAGCGCGTCAATGTAGGCTTCTGGGTGGACGCGCGCGATTGCGGCGCGATCCACGAGCGGCGCCTCGCGGCGATCGAGATCGAGATCTTCGAGTCCCTGGAGCACGGCTGCGAGGCGCTCGGGCCGTTCGGCGTGGCCGCGCGGCGGCGCGTGATTGAGCATCGACGGGTGCGTGAACAAGAGCATGCGCGATGTTACCCCGCCGTGCGGCGTGCGCGCCATTGTTCGCGTGTCATTTCCCAGTAGACGCTCGGTCGCGTCGTGCCATCGGGCCGCACGCCGTCGCGCCCGCCCATGCGCGTAAAACCGGCCGCATCGATGATCTTTTGCGAGCGCGGGTTGTCGAGCGCCGCGGTGAGGCACATCAGACGGATGCCCAACACCTCGAACATCCAATCGATGGTGCGCTCCATGCCAACGCCGCCCTGGCCGCTGTTCTGGCGATCCGCGCGCACGGCGCCGGCAATCTCGCCGGCCGCGCGATCTGGCCAAATGTCGATCTCTGTGTAGCCGCCGACACGGCCATCCGCGTCGAACGCCAGCGAGAGAATGCATTCGCCGCGTTCGTGTTTGGCGAGCCGCTCGGCGATCCAGTCGCGCACGTTCGCGGCGGTGAATGGGCGCGGGAGCGAGTAGATCGGGTCGCTCACGCGCGGATCGGAAAAGAACTCGGCCAACGCCGCGGCATCATCCAGCGTCGCGAGGCGGCGCGATGGCTCGAGCCCGCGCGCCTCGCGTACAGCAGCGCGGATCGCGGCTTCTTCTTCGGCTGTCGTCGTCAGCACAGTCTTTGGCGGCGCGCTCATGGCGCGCCAAGCTTAGAACCGATGCGCCCAACCGACAAACAAAGACGCATCGTCGGCCGCATCGTTGAGGCCGAATGTGATCCCCGCATCGAGCTGCGTTTCGGGCCCCAGCAGGTACGTCACGCCCGCGCCGCCGGATGCGGCCGCATCCTGCCGCTCGACCTTTTCAACCGCGGCTTCCACGTAGCCGCTCCATCGATCATTGAACGCATAAGCCGCCATCACCGCGGCGGAGCCCTGCGCGTCATAGTCATCGCCCGGCGTGCTGATCGCGCCGGCGCTCACCGTCCACGCCAACGCCCAGGAAGGCGCCAATGCAAACTCGCCCATCACGATGACGCCGCCTTCGACATCCTCTGCGCCGAAGCCATCGGATGCGGTGGGCAAGGTGACGTAGCCCATGACGCCAAGCGAGGGGCCCTCGCCATCTTGCCCCATGAGGTTTTTGCGCAGGCGCAGCGTCACATCCCCGGCGCCGTCAACGCTGTCGGCGCCAGTCGTCTCGGTGCGAAGGTAGGGCGACACAAGCAACTCGACATCGACGCCATCGCCCAAGCCGTAGCGAAACGCCGTGGCCGGCACGCTCCAAGATTCCGCCGTGACGCCCGCGTCTTCATCGCGCGCGAAACTGGCGATTTCGGTTTCGACTTGCAGACGTCCCGCCGGCACGGCGATCACGGTGTCGGTCGCGCCCGGACGATTGGGCACGAACGCATCCTGCGCAAAAGCCTGCCCGCTCGCGCACATCAGCGCGAGCGCCATCAATATTCGGCGCATTCTGCCCCCGCTCCTCAAGCTGGCGACCCGGCTAACAGGGGCGGCGGAGGCGCGCAACTATTTCGCGGGCGCGAGCGTCACGCCTGGCGGCAGCGCTGCGCTTTCGGGCACGAAGAAGTCCGGCATCAACGCGCGCGTCGGGTCGACACGATACTTATCGAAATCGCGCTCCCCGCTTTCGTAGAGCACGACATCGTCGATGAAGAAATTTCCGGAGCATTCGCGCGAAGGACGGTTGAAGATCGCGTAGGCTGCGTCCGCCATGATTTCCGGCGTGCGGCAGGCGCGCATGCCGTCTTCTCCCGCGAGCGCGAACTGGATCGCGGCGGTCGCAACGCCTGTGCGCGGCCACAGAGCGTTGAACGCTATGCCTTCGCCCTTGAACTCTTCGGCCATGCCAAGAACGCACATCGACATGCCGAACTTCGCCATCGTGTACGCCACGTGCGTGCCGAACCAGCGCGGGCTCATATCGAGCGGCGGGGAGAGATTGAGCACGTGCGGGTTGGCGGCTTGTTTCAAGTGCGGGATGCAGGCCTTCGACGTGAGGAACGTGCCGCGCGTATTGATCTGGTGCATCAGATCGTAGCGCTT
>CAZMCA010000206.1:0-5748 GCA_964564595.1 uncultured Caulobacteraceae bacterium | reverse complement strand
TTGTGTCTGGACGTCTTGTGTTGCGGTTCACCCCACCCCCTGCCCCCTCCCCCGCTGGGATCGCTTGCGATCCCAGCAGTTTGAAATGCCCGGTCGCAAAGCGACCGGGTTGGGGGAGGGGAGTCAGCTCGAATCGAGCACCATCTGCATCGCGACGCGATGCGCTGGCTTCAGCAGATACGCGTGATCGCCGAGGCGGCGCGGTTTAATTTCTTCGAGCAGCCAGAGCGGCGGGCGCTTCAGGCGCATCCGCGCGACGCGGCGCGCGTAACGCGCGGGATTGTTCGCGATGCGCCGCAGCGCTTCGAAACGCAGCGCCATCTCGCGGAGCGCGTTGCGGCGGGAGCGCTCGGTGACGGTGAATTGCAGCGGCCGTTGCCAGATCGATGTGCGCGGCGGTTTTTCGCGCTTCTTCTGCGGTGATGGAAAGAGCTGCAGCGACACGCGCCAGTGTTGCGAATCTTCTTTCATGCGCGGCTTGTTGGTGAAGAACTCGACGCAGGGCTCGCGCTGGATCACGTAGGTGACGATCGGGAGCTTTTGTTTGCGCGGACGCGGGCCGAGAAACTTTCCAGGCTTCAGCGTGATCGCGAGGGATTCGATGAGGATCAGGCGTCGCACGAGCGCGAGCATGAGGTTGAGCGTTTGCTTGAGCTTGAAGCGATTGCGGGCGGCGGCGGGGCGGAGGTTGGCGAAATATATGGTGGTCGGGTTGCCGAAATAGCCGGCGACGTTTTCGATCAGGCGACGCACCAGCGGCCAGCCTTCTGGGCTGTGCTGGAAAGGTGGCGGGGCGTCGTCTGCGGTTGTCATGCGGCGCATTGTAAGGGCGTTTTGGCGCGGTCGGATTGGCGGGGCGTCGATCCCACCCGGCGCAATGCGATGTGCGTTGATGCGCCTCGAAAATTCTTTCGACGCCGTCCGATCTATCCTCCGAATTCAACACACCCATTCCCGGATGCCGCGCAGCGGCAGTCCGGGACCCATAGACTCCATGCGTGGTGATTATGGGTCCCGGACTGCGCCTGCGGCGCATCCGGGAATGGGTGGAGAGGTTGGCGCTTCGCTTCTGTTTGTCATTCCGGACGCGCGAAGCGCGATCCGGAACCCAGGGGCCAATGTCGCGCGCGTGGCCCCTGGGTTCCGGGTCTCCGCTACGCTCCGCCCGGAATGACAAGGTGAGTTGCAGCGCCTCTTTGAAAGTAGCGCTTCACCTTCCCGCTTAGGGGAGGGAAATCGCACACGAAAAAGGGCGGCTCTTGTGAGCCGCCCTTTGTTTGGCGCTTCGCCTCGTGCGTTAGCGGCCGGTGCGTGAGCGGTCGCGGATCGGGCGGAATTCGTTGGTGGCGAGCCAGTTTGGCCAGGCGTTTCCGTCCGCGACCTCGCGGCCGACGGCGTAGAGAAGCGCGAGGTCGGCGGCGCCGCCATCGAGATTCCATTGCGGCGTGATTTCGTCGTCCGGCCGGTGATAGCGGTTGGCGACGTAATCTTCGTTCGCGGCGCGACCGGCGGCGACGCCGCCGTTGACGAGATCGATCCCGGCGCCGGTGTAGAGCGAGGGGATGCCGATGCGCGCGAAGTTCAAATGGTCCGAGCGATAGAACGAGCCGCGCTCGGGATAGGTCTCTTGCGCGACGATGCGCCCGGCCGCGCGCGTGGCGCGATCGAGGATCGGCTCAAGTTCGCTCTTGCCGCCGCCGACGACGACGATGTCGCGCGTGGGACCGACATTGTTGAGCCCGTCCATGTTGATCGCGGCGACCGTTTGGGCTGCCGGGAACGTCGGATGTTCGGCGTAGTACGCCGAGCCGAGCAGGCCTTGCTCTTCGGCGGTGAACGCGATGAACGCGACCGAGCGCGCGGGCGCGCCTTGCGCTTGGAATTGACGCGCAAGTTCGATGAGGCCGGCCGTGCCGGTCGCGTTGTCGAGCGCGCCGTTGCAGATGTCGTCGCCGTTCACGGGCGGGCAGCGGCCCATGTGATCCCAGTGCGCCGAGTAGAGCACGACTTCATCGGGGTTGGTGCGGCCTGGCAGAACGCCGATCACGTTGTCGGACTGAAACTCGCGGTGCGTGAGGTTGAAGCTGGTGGAGAGCCGCAGGCCCCGCATCGGCGCGGCGCGGAAGCCGCGCGTCTGCGCGCGCCGCTTCATCTGATCGAAGTTCATGCCGGCGCGCTGGAAAAGCTCACGCGCGACGGGCTCTGTCACCCAGCTTTCGAACGCAGCGCGGCCCATGCCGCGATCTGCGGGCACGATGTCCAGGAGCGGCCCGGTGCGCGAGGAGCGCACGACTTCCCAGCCATAGGCGGCCGGGCCGGTTTCGTGAATGAGGATGGCGCCGAGCGCGCCTTGGCGCGCGACTTCCTCGAACTTGTAGATCCAGCGGCCGTAATACGTCATCGCGCGGCCGTTGAAGCCGCGATCGTCACCCGTCTCGTAGTCGGGATCGTTGACGAGGATGACGGCGATGCGCCCGCGCATGTCGACGCCGGCGTAATCGTTCCAGCCGCTGACCGGATCGTTGACGCCGTAGCCGACGAACACGAGCTCTGCGTTTTCGACGTTGATGGCCGGTTGAATGCGCTTCGACCAAACGACGAATTGATCGGCGTAGGCATAGCTGCGCGCGCCGTCGCGCCCGGTGATGGAGAGCGTGGGCGTGCCCGCGATGGTGGCGGAGACGAGCTGCGCGTGTTGGCGGAAGGAGCGCGAACCGTCCGCGGCCGTGACGGCCGGCTGCAGGCCGGCGGCGGCGAAGGCGCGCTCAAGATAATCGACCGTCAGCGTTTCGCCTTCGGTGCCCGGAAAGCGGCCGCCGAATTGATCGGACGCGAGCACCTCGACATGCGCACGGAGCGCTGCGGGCGACATCGGCGCCTGCTGGAACGCGGCGGGCGCCTCGGGCGCGGCCGGTGTTTGCGGTGTTTCCGTTGCGCAAGCGGCGAGCGCGAGCGTGGCGGCTAAGGTCGTCCAAATGCGCATGCCGCGCCCTCCATAGTCCCGGTCTTGTTTTGTGTGGGCCTGCTTAGGCGGGGCGGGGGCGGGCGCCAAGCGCTTGTCGATGGGCGCAAGGCGCGCCTTAATCGCCGGGAACAATGAGGTGGGAACGCTATGGACTATGATGACGTCGTGCTCGGCCGCCGCTCCATTCGCGGCTACAAGCCCGATCCGGTGCCAAAGAAGCTGATCGAAGAGATCATCGGGCTCGCGATGCGCGCGCCATCCTCGATGAACACGCAGCCGTGGAATTTCTACGTCATCACGGGCGAGCCGCTGAACCGCATTCGCGCCGGCAACACCGAGCGCAACATCGCGGGCGTGCCGCAGTCGCGTGAGTTTCGCACCGGCACGGCGTTCGCGGGCGTGCACCGGGACCGGCAAGTCGGCGTCGCCAAGCAACTCTTCGGCGCGATGGGCATCGAGCGTGATGACAAAGCGGGGCGCCAGGATTGGGTGCTGCGCGGCTTTCGCCAGTTCGATGCGCCGGTGTGCATCATCGTGACGTACGACAAAGTCTTGGATGGCAGCGACGACACGCCGTTCGATTGCGGCGCGGTGACGACGGCGCTGGTGAACGCGGCGTGGTCGCGCGGGCTCGGCGCCGTGATCAACTCGCAAGGCATCATGCAATCGCCCGTCGTGCGCGAACACGCCGGCATCGCGGACGATCAGGTGATCATGAAAAGCGTCGCGCTCGGCTGGCCGGACGACAGCTTTCCGGCGAACGCGGTCGTGAGTGAGCGCAAAGCGGTGGAAGAGGCGACGACGTTTGTGGGGTGGGATTAGGCGCGGCGCTCAGCCGCGCGACACATCCAACCCAGCCAACCGCTGCCGCCGCTCTGCGTAGCGATCACCCAGCGCCGCCGTTGCGAGGAACGTCGCGAGTATCCGCTCCGCCGTTTCCGCATCCGTCACGTCGGCGCCGAGGACGAGCATGTTGGCGTCGCCGTGTTGGCGGGCGGGGGCGGCTTCTTCTTCGGTGTGCAGCAAGGTCGCGCGGATGAAGGGGAAGCGGTTGGCGGTGATGGCCATCATCTGGCCGCTGCCGCAAATGCCGATCGCGTAGTCGGAGCGGCCGGCTTTGATTTCGCCGACGGCGCGCAGCGAATAATCCATCGCATCGACGCGCGCTTCACCTTCCGCGCCGCAATCAGTGACGGCGTAGCCGTTGGCCTTGAGCCAAGCGGCGAGGCGCGCCTTCAGCGCAACGCCGCGATGGTCGGACGCGATGGCGATGGGTTTGGCGGTGAGTCGTTCGGTCATGGCGCAATCTAGCGTGCGCGCAGCGGCGGGCGCAATTTTACGCCGGCCATGAGGCTGCGCTGGGAGCGGAACGATGCCGGGCGTCGCGGTGCGCTAGGCGTTTGCCTTGCCGGCGCTGATGCTTTCCCAGGCCTTGCTCTGCGCGTCCTTGGCGCGCTGGTGCGCGGGGCGGGCGGTGACGCGGGCGAGGTAGGCGCGTTCGGTTTCGCCGAACTCGTATTTGATCGTGCGCTGCGCGAATTCGAGCGCGTAGGCGACGGAGATATCGGCTGCGGTGAACGCATCGCCCGCCATGTACGGCGCGCGCGCGAGTTGGCGCGACACGAGCTTCAGGCGGTTCTCAAACAGCGAGAGCGATTTGCGCGCGCCCCAATTGTCGCGCTCGGCTTCGGGCGCGAGCATGTTGCTGACGACGATGATGAACACGGGCATCGCAAGGCCCGCTTCGCCCATGTGCAGGAATTGCTGATAGAGCGGGAAGCTTGCGTCGTGCGGCGCGGGGCAAAGCGGCGTCGGGCCGTACTTCGCCATCAAATATTCGAGGATCGCGATCGACTCGACCATGATCGCGTCGCCATCCTGGAGCGCGGGAATGAAGCCCGACGGATTGATCGCGAGAAATGCCGGATCGTTCTCGACGCCCGCGAGCATATCGACCTCGCGCAGCTCATACGGCAGCCCCATCTCTTCGAGCAGCCAAAGCACGCGAATGCCGCGGCCAGTACCCCAGACTTTGAGCATGTTCAGCGCCTTTCTGCTCTGTCATTGGCCGCCGCATTTCCACAGCAACACGCCCATAATGGAAAACAGGAAGAGCCCAAATACCTGATTGAGCCGAAGGTCCCATCGCCGCTTAGGCAATTCGTGAGGCGGATAGGTGAGTGGCCAGCTTTTTGTTTCGGCGGCTTCCAGCAGGATTTTCAGGGTGATGGGGATGCGCTCGACGCGGGCGTTTGGCGGAGGGAAGAACACGGCGCCCCAGTTGCCGCCTTCTTCATCGTGGTGAAAGTACCAGCGATACGCGTCCATGTTTACGCCGAAACGGGAGGCGAATTCGTGCATGAAATCGACGGCGTCATCTCCAACGATATCGTACGATTCGAAAAGGTCTTTAGCGTCCGTCGGCGATGCACGACGGCCCGCATAAACTTTCACGAACTCGATGACTGCGTCGCGCGTGCTGCTCATGCGCGCGCCCCTCCGTCGCGCTGGTGCGCGACACCTCCCCCGTAAACGGGGGAGGAAATGCGCCTCAGCAGGTCGACCCGCCCACGAACCGGCCTTCGACGCGAGGTACACCGCGATGCCGGCGAGGTCGTCGGGCTCGCCGAGGCGGCGAAGGGGCGTGCGGCTTTCGCTGGCGGCTTTGGCTTGCGGGTTGTCCCACAGGGCGCGGGCGAAATCGGTTTTGACGAGGCCCGGCGCGATCGTGTTCACGCGGATGTTGTGCGGGCCGTACTCGACCGCGAGGTTGCGCGCGAGCT
>CAZMCA010000205.1:0-5753 GCA_964564595.1 uncultured Caulobacteraceae bacterium | reverse complement strand
ACATCGTGTCGGCGTGGAATCCGGCGGACGTCGATCAGATGGCGCTGCCGCCGTGCCATTGCCTGTTTCAATTCCACGTCGCGGATGGGCGCTTAAGCTGCCAGCTCTACCAGCGCAGCGCCGACGTGTTCCTTGGCGTGCCGTTCAACATCGCGAGCTACGCGCTCTTCACGCAGATGATGGCGCAGGTGGTCGGCCTCAAGCCCGGCGATTTCGTGCACACGCTCGGCGATGCGCACCTCTACCTGAACCACATCGAGCAAGCGAAGAAGCAACTCGCCCGCGCGCCGTTCCCTGCGCCCACGATGAAGCTCAATCCCGCCGTGAAGGACATCTTCGGCTTCCAATACGAAGACTTCACGCTCGAAAACTACGACGCCCACAAAGGCATCAAAGCCCCGATCGCGGTGTGATGACCGCGCCGCGCATCAGCCTCATCGTCGCGCGTGCGAAGAACGGCGTGATCGGCGCGGGCGGCGCGATCCCGTGGCGCTTGTCGAGCGACATGCAACACTTCAAGCGCGTCACGATGGGCAAGCCGATCCTGATGGGCCGCAAGACGTGGGACTCGTTCCCCAAGCGCCCGCTGCCCGGCCGCCCAAATCTCGTGCTTACGCGCGACGCCTCATTCCGCCCGCAAGGCGCCTGGGCGTACGCCGATCTTGAAGCGCTGCTCGCCGCTGGCGCCGCGATGGCCGCTGATGAAGTGTGCGTCATCGGCGGGGGCCAGCTCTACGACGCGACGCTGCCGCGCGCCGATCGCATCCTGCTCACCGAGCTCGATCTCGAACCGCAAGGCGACGCGTTCTTCCGCTTCGACGAAACCGCCTGGCGCGAAACCGCGCGCGAAGAATGCGCCGCCGGCCCCAAAGACGATGCGCCATTCGTGATCCGCACGTTGGATCGGGTGCGTTAGTTCGCTAGATGTCAGAAGACATCGATGATCTCTCCGTTCATCTTCCTTATTCTGACTCGCAATTGCCTCGCATATATCGCTAACGGGTCGAGCGGGCGTGCTTTCGCGTTCACATAGGTAGCGATCCAAGAGTCACCGTCATCGGCGACGTCGCTCTCTCCGACCAGAAAGAGTTCCGCATACCGCTCTTCCATGAGCGCGCGGCCGATCCGATCGGCTAGATTGGCGCTTATCAGAGGGAAATTCGGGTCCGAGTTCAGCGCAATGATGGAGATGCGGAGCTGATCCGACATGATCGCCTCGTCACAAGTCGTTCGCTTTCCAGTGTATCGCGCCACAGAGCGAATGCCATGTTTGGTGGTTGCGCTGTTGCCCCTGGGTCCCGGGTCTCGCTACGCTCGCCCGGGAAGCGTCCGCAAGAGAGGCGCTCCGAAAGAAGAGGGAGCGCGCGATGGAAGTTCTGGCTGAAGGTCTCGGCTTTCCCGAAGGGCCCGTCGCGTTCGAAGACGGCTCCGTCATCGTCACCGAAATCACCGCGGGGCGCATCACGCGCGTGTGGAAGGGCAAAACCGAAACCGTTTGCGCGATCGGCGGCGGGCCGAACGGCGCAGCGCTCGGTCCAGATGGCGCGCTCTACGTCACCAACAATGGCGGCGGCTCGCCGGTGCGTGGCGTTGAAGGCCAGCCCGAAACGCTTGGCCGCATCGAGCGCCTCGACCTCTCCACCGGCAAGTTCGAACGCATCTACGAGACGATCGGCGAACATCATCTCTCGGCGCCGAACGATCTCGTGTTCGACAAGCAAGGCGGCTTCTGGTTCACCGATTTCGGCAAGCAACAGCGCCGCACCCGCGCGCGCAGCGGCATCTACTACGCCAAGACCGATGGCTCGCTGATCGAAGAAGCGACGTTCGGCGGCACCGGCTACAACGGCATCGGTCTCTCGCCCGATGAGAAAACGATCTACGCCGCGGAAACCTTCACCGGCCGCGTCATCGCGTTCGATCTCGAAGCGCCCGGCAAGATCGTCAAAGGCGGCCGCGGCGGGCGCCTGCTTGGCACGGCGCCAGATCGCGCGTTCCTCGATAGCCTCGCGGTGCAAGCCAACGGCGATGTCTGCGTCGCCTCCATCGCGCACGGCGTCACGACATTTTCGCCCGGCGGCAAAACACGCACCACGCCGGTGGACGACAACATGGTCACCAACATCTGCTTCGGCGGCGCCGACATGAAAGACGCCTACATCACCGCTTCCGGCAAAGGCGCGCTCCTCAAAACGCGCTGGCCGGATGCGGGCTTGAAGCTCAACTACGCACGCTAAAGAAAACAAAAGGGGAGAGACGCACATGACCAAACCCACGATCGCGGAAAAATCGCCCATCGGCATCGAGGTCACCGCGGGCCGCAAATATCGCTGGTGCGCGTGCGGGCTCTCCAAGAAGCAGCCGTTCTGCGATGAATCGCACGCCGGCACCGGCATCGAGCCGCTGGTCTGGACAGCGCCGGCCACCGAAGAAGTTTGGTTCTGCCGCTGCAAGCAAACCGGCGACGCGCCGCTCTGCGACGGGACGCATAACGGCCTCTAACCGTGCGTCACGCTTTCCATTGGCGCGCGCCGCACTAAGCTCCGCGCCAACCATAAGGGAGCGCGCGCATGGAGTTCGAAGTTGTGGCCGAGGGCCTTGAGTTTCCCGAGGGCCCGATCGCGATGGCGGATGGCTCGATCATCCTCGTCGAAATCAAGCGACAAACGCTCACCCGCGTGTGGAACGGCCAAAGCGGCGTTAAGACCGAAGTCATCGCCAAACTCGGCGGCGGCCCGAACGGCGCAGCGCTCGGGCCCGATGGCGCGGTCTACGTCACCAACAATGGCGGCTTCGAGTGGTCAAACGTGCAGGGGCTTCTCATCCCTGGCCACGCCGCGCACGATTACACCACGGGGCGCATCGAGCGCGTCGATCTCAAAACCGGCAAAGTCGATCGCCTCTACGACAAGATCGGCGACAACAAGCTCTCGGGCCCGAACGATCTCGTGTTCGATAAGCAAGGCGGCTTCTATTTCACCGATCTCGGCAAAGGCTACGCACGCCACCAAGACAATGGCGGCCTCTATTACGCCAAGCCCGATGGCACCTCGCTCACCGAACTCGCGTACGGCTTCGTTGGCCTCAACGGCGTTGGGCTCTCGCCCGATGAGAAGGTCGTCTACGGCGCCGAAACCCAAACCTCGAAGCTGTGGGCGTTCGATGTCACCGCGCCCGGCCAAATCGCGCCCGGCGGCCTCGGCGCAGGCGGGCGGTGCGTGTGCACGCAGCCGAACCACGTCTATTTCGATAGCCTCGCTGTGCAGGCCGATGGCGATGTGTGCGTTGCGACCATCCTCAACGGCGGCATCACCACCATCACGCCGGCCGGCGTCTCCACGCACACGCCGTTCCCGGATCTGCTGGTGACGAACATCTGCTTCGGCGGCGCCGACATGCGCGACGCGTTCATCACGCTCTCGGGCACCGGCAAACTCATCAAGGCGCGCTGGCCCAAGCCCGGCCTCAAGCTGAACTACGCGGCGTAGGAGCGACGCGATGCCGAAATTTCTCGCCGTCTACATCGGCAGCCCCGATGGCCCGCAGCGCGCGCAATGGAATGCGTTGAGCGATGCGGAGCGCGGCAAGCGCGAAGCGGCCGGCATGCAGGCGTGGATGGAGTGGGGTGCCAAACACGCCGCGCACATCGTCGATAACGGCGGCCCGCTCGGCAAAACCAAGCGCGTCTCGAATAGCGGCGTGGAAGACGCTGTGAACATGCTCGCCGGCTACGTGATCGTCGATGCGCCCTCGCACGAAGCCGCCGCGCAAATGTTCGAGAACCACCCGCACTTCGCGATCTTCCCGGGCGCGAGCGTCGAGATCATGACCTGCCCGCCGATCCCGGGCAGCTAGGCCGCGCGCAGTTGTGCTCGGAAATTCCGGTCGCGCTTCAAGCGCACCTCGCGCGACATCGCCTCCGTGCGCGTGCCGAACCGCTCCGCGTAGATCAGCACCCATTGGCGCCCGCGCGTCGTGCGTGCGCCGGCGCCCGCATTGTGTTTGGCGAGCCTTCCGGAAAGATCGTTGGTCCAGCCCACGTAAGTCCGCGGCCCGTCCACCTCGCGCAGCACATAAACAAACGCACACATCGCCATCACCTTGGCGCCGCGCCCGTAACCGAACCGCAAACGCGCGCTGCTGACACGAAATCGGCGTAGCAGACGCTACATTTAGTTGAGCTACAGCGCCAGCGCGCCTATCTCCAGGATGAGGGGCAGGGGCCATTGCCACGCCCGTTTTGTGGGAGCGCCGGCGTGGCCGTCATCGTCCATCACTTGAACAATTCGCGGTCGCAACGCGTGCTTTCGATGCTCGAAGAGCTGGGCCTCAGCTACGAGATCGTCTTCCACCAGCGCGACGCGACGACGAACCTTGCGCCGCCCGCCCTCAAGGAAGTCCATCCGCTCGGCAAGTCGCCCGTCATCGTCGACAATGGCCGCGTCATCGCCGAGAGCGGCGCCATCCTCGATTATCTCGCGCGCTGGCACGGCGCGACCAAGATCAGCTGCACGCCCGACGATCCGGAATGGCCGAACTATCTGCACTGGATGCACTTCGCCGAAGGCTCGGCGATGCTGCCGCTGATGCTGTTCCTCTACACCAGCCGCTTGGGCGAGGCCGCAGCGCCTCTGATGCCGCGCATCACCAGCGAGATCGATAATCATCTCGCCTACATGAACAGCGCACTTGAAGGCCGCGACTTCCTCGTCGGCGATCGCTTGAGCGCGGCTGACATTCAAAACAGCTTCGTGCTGGAAGCCGCCAACACGTTCGGCCGCGCCGAAACCTATCCGAACATCAAGCGCGTGCTCACTGCGTGGCAAGCAAGACCCGCCTACCGCCGCGCCCTCGAAAAAGGCGGCCCCTACAACATGGGCCCGAAGGACTAGCGCTTGGGGCGCGCCTCGCCCATCGAGGGGGAGGCGGGCGCCATGCATAACGCCCCAGGCGAAACCGCCAGACAATGCAGCGCCGCTTTGCGCATCCTCGCGTCACGTGAGCGAGGGCGGACATGCAGGAACTGCTGGAGCGGCTGGGGCGGGGCGATGGGCGCATCATGGAGATGTGCGCGCGCGCGAACACCGAATGGCGCGCCTTCTTCGCCGAGCTTGACGGCGCCGATATCGGCACGCTCGCCGCGCGCCTCGGCTTCTTCCAGCGCAATATCCAGGGCGTGTTCGACAGCAAGACGCTCGGCGAAAGCATGATGGCGTGGAGCGCGTTCGGCTGCCTCTATGACACGCAGAACGGCTGGGCCGGCAATGAGCGCCGCGCGCTAGATCTGTGCGCTGCGTTCGCGCGCAGCAATTGCAGCCCCGAGGTGAAGTCGGAAGCGCGCAGCGCCGCGATCTCCTACGGCCTCGACCTCCATCCCGATTTTCCGCGCGAAGCAATGGCCCAAGCCAGCGTCGTGCGCTCCAACTTCGCCGGGCGCCAACAGCGCAAACCCGAACGCGAGTCGATGTTCTAGGAAAACCTAATCGTTGGCACTGGTTTGCTGGCGTGCGTTGCGTGCGTCAGCGCGGCTTGCGCGATGTCCAAAAACCGCGCGCGCATGGGATGGTCGAGCTGCGTCGCGACCAGCGGCGCGCCGGCGTCGCAGCTTTCGCGCAGCGCAACGTCGATCGGGAGCTCACCTAGAAACGGAACGCCCGCGCTTTCCGCCGTGCGGCGTGCGCCGCCTTCGCCGAAGATGTGCGTGCGCTTGCCGTCGGGCGTTTCGAAATACGCCATGTTTTCCACCACGCCCA
>CAZMCA010000204.1:3219-5769 GCA_964564595.1 uncultured Caulobacteraceae bacterium | reverse complement strand
GTGGCTTCGTCACACACATCGACCTGCACCATCTGATCGAGGATGGCGTTGGTGATGGTGCGCAGCTGCACTTTGAGTTGCGTGAGGCGGAAGAGCGGATCGTTGGCGCGGAATCCGGCTTCGACCATCGCTTCCTCGGCGTAGCACGCCCAGCCTTCGACGAAGCTGCCGGACATGTGCATGGCGCGGAGCTTCGATTCTTCTTGGCGGGCATGGCCGATTTGCACGTAGTGGCCGGGCATCGCTTCGTGGATGGCGATGTCGGTGATCATGCGCGTGTTGTACTCCCGCAGGAATGACGTCGCTTGCTCGGGCGTCCACGATTCCGGGATCGGGGAGACGGCGTAGTACGTGTTCTGGCCTTGCTCAAACGGGCCGGGCGAGTCGCAATACGCGACCGCGAAGCCGCGCTGGAATTCCGGCATCAGGATCACGCGCACCGGATCGGGCGGGATGGTGATGATGTCGTGCTGCCGGACAAACGCGGTCGCTTCCGCGAGGCCCGCTTCCGAAGTGGCGACGAGCTGGTCGGGCGCGGGGCGATCGGCCGCTGCCAGTTCAAGCGCGGCGCGGATGACGCGCGACTGCGTAGCGGCGTCGGGATTATCCGGCGCGGCGGGGGCGCCGGCGCGGCCCGCAAGCGCGGCTTTGGCGCTTTGATACATGAGCCCATGCACGCGGCGGACGGCGGCCTCGGCGCGCGTGCGGATTTCGGCGCGCGTCAGCGTCGAGTTCAGGGTGAAGACGAGCTTTTGATCGAACAGTTCTTGCCCGATGGCGGACCGGCCCTGCGCGTGCGGCACGAGCTGCGTGTCGATCCAGGCTTGGTGCTCATCGACTTTCGCTTTGAAGCGCGTGATCGCAGCGTCGAGCGCTTCGCGGTCACGCCCGGTCAGCGCGCCGGCGGCGGGAACGATCATGTCGTCCACGATGCTTTTGAGGCCGGCGTTCTGGCGCGAATAGGTCTGCGCATGCACCGGCGGCACGCGGGCGGGCACAAGTTGCGCGCGCGCTTGCGCGAATGTGTGATCCGCGACCAAGCGCATGCGCCGCGTGGCGTTCTTCAAGCGATCAGCGACGGGTGCGAAATCACGCGCCATCAGCGAATAGAGCGCATCGCCGGCGGCGCCCTGATAGGTGATCGGGTCCCAAAGGTGTGGTTCGAGCACCGTGTTGGTCCACACGATGGAGCGCGCTTCGTTTTCGAGGATCGCGGCGTCGACCTGGTTGGCGCGCGAAAGCGCCGTGCGGTCAATCCGGCCAAGATCGCGCAGCGCGCGTTCGGCAAAGGCGATGCGCGCGCGGCGGCCGGCAGGTGAAATGTCGCTGACGCGATGATCGTTGCGGTGATCGCCAAGTTGCGTCGCTTCGGTCGGGTTGAGCGCGATGTAACGCTCGATCCACCACTGGCCGAGCGCGGCAAAGCGCGTGTCGGCCGCGCTGGCCGGCTGGGCATGTGCGACGGAGGCGACGGCCGTTGCGGAAAGCGCGGCGACGACCGCGCGGCGGGAGGGCGTGAGGAAATGCATCATGGTCGCGGACCTTAGCGGCCGCGCCGAATGGGGCAACGTGTGTGCGACGACGGTCGTTTTCCTCCCCCGTTCGCGGGGGAGGTGACGCGCGTCAGCGACCCGAAGGGGCGGGCGCGACGGAGCGGCGGCGTGCCCCCTCCGTCCGCTTCGCGGAAACATCCCCCGTGAACGGGGGAGGAATGGTGTGGAGCTACAGCAGCGCGCTTGGATCGCGTTGCAGTTCCTTGAGCAGCGGCTCGGCGTAATCGACGCGGCCAGTCATCGACTTCGGGTCACCGCTGGCGAGTTGGTAGACCGCCTCGGCGATGTACTCGATCGGCTGCACGCGATTCTTGGTGGCTTCGTTGATGAGGCCATGCACCGCGACGCCGGGCGTATCGACGAGGCCGGGCGAGACGACGTTCACCGCAATGCCGTCTTGCGCGACTTCAGAGGCGAGCCCCGTCGTGAAGCGCTCGAGCGCTGCTTTGCACATGCCGTAGACCGTGCCGCCGCGTGCGGGGCCGGGCGGATAGGGTTGCTTGGGGTGAATGCCGGCGGGCGAGGAGATGTTGACGATCCAGCCCGCCTTCTTCTCTTTCATGTGCGGCAGAACGAGCTGCGCGAGATGGAACGGCGCATAGACCTGCACCTCCATCATCAGTTTGAAGCGCTTCTCGGTGAACTCGGCGACGGGCGTGAAATAGGTGATCGCGGCGTTGTTGATGAGAATGTCGATCGGACCGTAAGCGCGCGTCGCTTCTTCAACGAGGCGCTCACGTTCGGAGGCTTGCGCGAGATCGGCCTTGATGAATGTCGCTTCCGCGCCGGCTTTCTTGAGGCGATCGACCGTGTCTTGCAGCGTGCCTGGCAAGCGGCTCTCGCCAGCCTCGGCGGTGCGCGCGGTGACAACGACTTTCGCGCCTTCCATCGCAAGGCGCACCGCGATGGCTTCACCGATGCCCCGGCTCGCGCCCGTCACCAGCGCGACTTTGCCTTTGAGCGTTCCGTTCGGATTGATCTTCGCAGCCATCGCGTT
>CAZMCA010000204.1:0-3119 GCA_964564595.1 uncultured Caulobacteraceae bacterium | reverse complement strand
GCCGCCGTCGATGACGATCTCCGCGCCCGTCACGTAGCGGCTTTCATCGCTGGCCAGCCAAAGCACGCCGTTGGCGATGTCTTGCGGCACGCCTTTGACGCCGAGCGGGACGGCCTGCTCGCTCATCGCGTCGAGATCCGGCGGCGCGTTCGCCCCCGGTTGCCCCATGCCGGCGATGGTGAGCCAGATCGGCGTTTCGATGATGCCTGGGTGAACGGAGTTCACGCGCACGCCATCCTTGAAGTTCGCGCATTCCATCGCGACCGACTTGGTGAAAAGCCGCACCGCACCCTTGGTGGCGCAATAGCCCGCGAGGATCGGCGAGCCTTTGAGGCCGGCGACGGAGCTCATGTTGATGATCGAGCCGCCGTTCTTGGCTTCGCGCATCAGCGGCAGCGCGTGCTTGCAGCCGAGGAACACGCCTTCGACGTTGACGGCTTGTTGGCGGCGAAAATCTTCGAGCGACATCATCGTGATCGATGGCGCGCCGATGCCGATGCCGGCGTTGTTGACCAGAATGTCGAGCCGCTTGTGCTCTTTCTTGATGGCTCCGATCACCTCGATCCACGCGTCTTCGCTCGTCGTGTCGTGGCGCATGTAGCTGGCGCGGCCTTTGGCGGCATTGATGGCGGCGACGGCTTCTTCGCCCTTTGCGTCCTGAATGTCCGTGATGACGACGAACGCGCCTTCGCGCGCGAGCGTCTGCGCGCAGCCAAGACCGATGCCGCTGGCGCCTCCGGTGACCAGCGCGACTTTTCCTTCAACCCGCCCCATCTGTTCCTCCTGCTTGTTCTGAACTTGGCGCGCGCGGCGCGCGGATATGCGCGGCCATGCGGCCTTCGATTTCGGCGCGCATGGCGTTGCGCGCGCGCTCAGCGCGAATGGGCGCTGTGATCTTGAAATAGGTCCAGGCAAGGCCCCAAAGCGGCCAGTAGAGCACGAACCCAACGAACACGGCCCAGAACAGGGCGCCGAACGCAGCCATGCCGGGGCCGAGCATGAAATAGATGAAGAACGCGGCCGCCATACCGGCGGCGATGAGGGCTGCCGTCCATTTTGGGCCGATCGCGGGCGCGCGTTCCGTGAAATGCGCGAAGGCGGCCCGATATTCCTCACGCTCGCCGGTGGCGACGTTGAGAAGCACGATGCTGGCCGGCTGCGTATCGGCGTCGCTGGCGCGGACGAGAACGATCCGGTGCCCTTCGCGCACGCCAACCTCGGCGCTTGGCACATCGTAGTCCGCTTCAAGCCCGTCATCGCCGCGCAGGAAGACGCGCATTTTGCCGTCGGCCGCGAGTTGCACGCCCGTCACCTGGCCGGACACGATGTCGAGCTGGATCATTGGCGTCACCTTTCGGGGCCGGCCCCAGCGCGTCAATGCCCAAGCCCCATGTCTTGCGCGCTTCACGCGCACGCGGCAGGACGGGCCATGCCAGATCCACGGCTGCACATCGACGGCGAGATAAAATCCGACGCCCCGCTCGGCCTTGACGAAGCGCAAAGCGCCAAGCTGACGCGTGTCCTGCGGCTCGGCGTTGGCGTGGGCGTGCGCGTCTTCAATGCATCGGGAGAGTGGGGCGCGACGATCGCGGCGGCGGATAAGAAGGGCGTGCGGCTGGCCGTTGGCAAGATGCTTTCGCCGCCGCGGCAGAGCCGGGATGTCACGCTGATGTTCGCCCCGCTAAAGCGGGACGCGACCGATCTCGTGGTCGAGAAGGCGACTGAACTGGGCGTGCGCGCGATTGCGCCGGTGATCACGGCGCGCACCATTGTGGAAGCGGTGCGGATCGAGCGTTGGGCGCTGATCGCGAAAGCTGCGGCCGAGCAGTGCGAGCGTTTCGATATGCCGGAGATAGCGCCGGCGGCGCCGCTCTTGCGCGCGCTAGATGGGTGGGACGCGGCGCGGCCGCTGGTGTGGTGCGATGAGAGCGGGGACGATCCTTCGCTGCCGTGGGGCGGGCAATCGGCCGCCTCGCCGCCGATGTTGGACGCGTTGCGCGCGAAGCCCGCGCCGCGCGCGGCGGCCCTGCTGATCGGGCCCGAAGGCGGCTTCACGCCAGAAGAACAGCGCTTGTTGCGCGGTCTGCCGTTTGTGGTCGGGGTTTCGCTCGGGCCGCGCATTCTGCGCGCGGAGACCGCCGTGATCGCGGGTCTCACGCTCCTGCAGGCCGCGTGGGGCGATCTGGCGGGCGACATCGTCTGAATCCCGAGCTAGTCGATTGTGTATAACGCGCCGTGGTAGTGTCCCCTTGCCGCCCCTGCGGGCGCGCCCCATGTGCCGCAGAACGCCCGCAGGCGAGGGAGGGAAGCCTTGGCGAAAACGAAAGATAAGGCGCCCCCAGTGGAGGGCGTCCGAGACCTCATCGCGCATTTGGAAAAGGGCTCAAAGCCTGACCGCACGACCTGGCGGATCGGGACCGAGCACGAGAAGTTCGGCTTCTACAAGAAAACGCACGGCCCCGTTCCCTATGAAGGTGCGAACGGGATCGGCGCGCTGCTGAACGGTCTTGCCGACAAGTTCGGCTGGAAGCGCGTCTATGAGGGCGAGAACGTCATCGCGCTCGAGAAAGATAAGGCGTCAATCACGCTCGAGCCCGGCGGGCAGTTTGAGCTCTCGGGCGCGCCGCTCGAGCATCTCCACCAGACCTGCAACGAGACCGGCACGCATCTTTCCCAGGTGCGCGAGATCGCCGATGGGCTCGGCATCGCGTTTTTGGGTCTAGGCACGTCGCCCAAATGGTCGATGGCGGAAACGCCGATCATGCCGAAGGGCCGCTACAAGATCATGCGCGCCTACATGCCGAAGGTTGGCCGGCTTGGGCACGAGATGATGTTCCGGTCGTGTACGGTGCAGACCAATCTCGATTTTGCGTCCGAAGCGGACATGGTCAAGAAATTCCGCGTCGGCCTCGCGCTGCAGCCGATCGCGAATGCGCTGTTCGCGAACTCGCCGTTCACCGAAGGCCGGCCGAACGGATATCTCTCCTATCGCGGGCAGATTTGGACTGACACCGATCCGGATCGCTCGGGCATGCTGCCCTTCGTGTTCGAAGACGGCATGGGCTTTGAGCGCTATGCCGAATACGCACTCGATGTGCCGATGTACTTTGTCTACCGCG
>CAZMCA010000203.1:0-5784 GCA_964564595.1 uncultured Caulobacteraceae bacterium | reverse complement strand
CGACCGCGGCGACCTGGCGAACTGGATGGTGCCCGGCAAGATGGTGAAGGGCATGGGCGGGGCGATGGACCTCGTTGCAGGCGTGAAACGGGTTGTGGTGGTCATGGAGCATGCGGCCAAGGACGGCTCGCCTAAGCTGCTGAAAAAGTGCGGCCTTCCACTCACCGGCGTACGCGTGGTGGATAAAGTCATCACGGACCTTGCCGTGTTCGAGATCGACAAGAAGGGCGATGCCCCGATGCGGCTGGTTAAGCTTGCCGAGGGCGTGACGCTCGACGAAGTGAAGGCGAAGACTGAAGCGCCGTTCGTCAGCTGAGGCGGATCGTCTCTCCCGCCTTAACCAAGCCGGCGGATGCGCCTACGTTCTAGCGATGAAAACCGTGCTGCTCATCGTGGCGCTGGGCGCCATGCTTATCGCCTCCGTGTGGCAATTGGGGCCGATCTTCAGCGCCTACGCCCATGAGATGAGCATTCACGGCTGGATCGCGCTCGCGGCCGGCACGATCTTGTCGCTCGGCCTCGGCGGCGGGCTCATGGCGTTGAGCTTCTTCTCCGCGCGACGTGGTTACGACGATCGCGCCGATTGGCGCAGCGACGAAGACAGCGAACGACAAGGTTAAGCCCTCGCTGTTCACGAAAGTGAACGCGGCGCGTTTCGCCAACGAGCCCCTATTCCGGCGCGGAAGATGCAATGCCCGGCGCGTCACAAACGCGCGAAGCGGGAAAAGCTCATGCTGCGTATCGAAACGAGGCGACCAAGGCGGAGGTTTGCGCATGCCGCAGCCACTGCCGTGTTCGCCGCGCTCGCGATGGCGAGCGCATGGACGGGGGAGGCGAGCGCCCAAACCGGTCCACCGCCGGACATGGGGCGCATCATGCAGCTCCTACAAGAACAGGAGGCGCGGCTCGACGCCCAAGACCGCTTGCTGAGCGATCAGCAACGGCAATTGGCCGAGCAGCGCGGCTTGATCGAGCGTCAGAGGTCAGAGCTAACCATGCTGACCGCCCAATCGGACGCCGAACTAGCTGACATGCGAGGCACTGGCCAGCCACATGGACCAACCACGCTCGTGATGTTGGACGGCGACGCACCCATCGCCGTCAATCGTCGCGGCGGCGGAACGTATCGCCAAGCGGGCGGCTCGCCCGGACCGGCGCAGAACAACGGAGCGGTTCGCCCCACCGCGCCTGTTGGTGAAGCGCCGCCCGAAGAAGCCGTTCGTCCGACCACTGTTGAAGCCTTGCCCGAAGGCAACACGGTGCTCGCGGCGCGCGGCAGGTTCACAATTGAGCCTTCGGTCGAGTACTCGCACGCCTCGAACGACCGTCTCGTGTTCCGCGGCGCGGTGATCGAGAACGCGATCCAGATCGGCCTCATCGAAGCGAACGAAACGTCGCGCGATACGGTCGCTGCCTCGATCGCTGCGCGCTACCAGCTTACGGACCGGCTTGAAATCGAAGGCCGCATCCCGTGGGTTTCTCGTAACGACCGCGTAACGACCCTTGTTGCAGCTCAAGGCGCGGCAACGCGCACGACCGAACTCAACGGTTCGGGGATGGGCGATGCGGAAGTTTCGGCACGCTATCAGCTCAACAACGGCGCATCGGGTCTGCCGATCTTCGTCGCGAGCGCACGCTACAAGTCGGACACTGGGACCGGCCCGTTCGACGTGCACCGCGACCTCGCCGGCGTCGCCACCGAGCTCGCGACGGGTTCAGGCTTCTGGGGCGTCCAAGGCGGCGTCTCGATGCTGTACCCGACCGATCCGGCGGTGATCTTCGCCAGCATTAGCTACCTCTACAACGCGCCCAAGACGATCGACCAAGTCGTCGGCGGTGCGGCGATCGGGGAAGTTGATCCGGGCGACAGCGTTGGCATGGGGCTTGGCTTTGGCTTCGCGCTGAACGACCGCTTCTCGTATTCGCTGGGTTATTCCCATTCCATGATCTTCGAAACGGAGACTGAAATCGGCGCGACGCGCCAAGAGAGCACGCGCCTGCAAGTGGGCGTGCTGCAGCTTGGCCTCAGCTACCGCCTCAACGAACGGACCAACATTTCCACCAGCTTCGACATTGGCGTCACCAACGACGCGCCAGATGTCCGCATCTCGCTCCGGACGCCCTTCCGGTTCTAGACTCGGCTCTCACCACTCAAACGACAGAACGCCCCGGCAGCCCACCGGGGCGTTCTTGTATGTGGTGCGCCGCTACGGGGCGGCCTCAGGGTATCGCGGCAGATCTCCCTCGATCGTCCACCAATCGGCGCAGTCATCGACATAGGCATGGTGCGCCAGCGCCGCGCCAACGGGACCATCGATCAGCCCTGCGCGAACACGCAGTACGGCCGGCAAGGATGCGCGCCGGCTGTACACGGGCGAGCCGCAGCGGGGGCAGAACGCGCGCTCCTTGTCCGGCGAGGACTGGAAATGCGTTAGCGCGTCCGCGCCGCAGATCATGCTGAACGCGTCGGCCGCGACAGGGATGTTGCTGGCGAACGGGCCGCCTTGCGCCTTGCGGCATTGGCTGCAGTAACAAAGCTGAACCGGCGCAAGCGCGCCGATGATCTCGAAACGAACCGCGCCGCAGAGGCAGCCGCCGGTGTGGCGTACGCCGCCGTCAGTCATCGTTCATGCCGGTGGGCAGGCCATCCAGGCTGACCGCGTTCTTCTCAAGCCGATACTGCGTGAGCCCGCCTTCGCCCTTGGCGGCCGCCCAGTTATCGAGAGCAGGGCGCTCACGTTCGTACGTGTAGGCTGGCACGCCGTAGCCGCAGGACGTCTGCACCATGTCGACATCGAGCACGACGATGGCGCGCGCGCCGATCCGCTCTTGACCGTTGAACGCGGACTTAAGGATATCGGCATACGCCTCCGAGCCCCGAAGCAGCGTGCGCCCGCGGCCGTAGAGACGCAGGATTAGCGGCGGCCCCTCAAACGCGCACAGCATGATCGTGAGCCGCCCATCGGCTTTAAGATGCGCCGCGGTCTCTGCGCCGCTGCCGGTAAGATCCAGGTAGCAGACCTGGTTCGGCCCCAAGACGCGCAGCGCATCGAGCCCCTTCGGCGAAAGGTTGACGCGCCCGTCCGCAGCAGCGGACGCGGTGAAGAAGATGTGCTGGCGCTCGATGAAGGCGCGGTGCGCCGGCTCGATTGAGGGGAAACGTTCGGCCATGCGCGCATTGTGCGGCGCGCCGGGCGCGGGGCGCAATGGCCCGGCCGTCCTCGTTAGCGCGCGAGCATCGCGTTGAGATCGTCGCCGATGCGCATGCCGAGCAGCTCCTGGCCGATCATTTCCTGCACCGAGGCAAAGCCGGGCAGGGTGATCGTGAGCTCGATTTCCTGCCGCAGATCGCGGCCCGAGGCGGTGTTCAGGATGAGGTTCTGCAAGCCGCTCTCACTCATGCCCTGGACAAGCGCAGTGACGCCGCTCGCGTCGCGGATGACGACCCCAGCGTTCGCGTTGACGTTGCTGAGCCCAAGCTCCGCCTTGTCCGCATCGGAAAGCGCGCTGAGCGCTTCACCAAGCTCGCCGAGCTGGTGATCGATCAGCAGACCGTCGTCGGTGATCACGAGGTCCGTCTGCAGCGCGAGCATGCCGCCAGCGAACGTGTTTACCTTGGCGGCGAAATTCACCTCGAGGCCGTTCGGCAGCACAAAACCGCCACGCGCCTGCGCCATCTCGGCTTCGTCCATGACCTCGACGCCCGCCCATGGATCGTCGGCCGTGACTGCGGCGTGCGCCGTCAGAGGCAGTGCGAGCACCGCGGCCGCGGAGAGCAGGAGAGTGCGGAGCGCGCGCGTCATCGCATCGCGTCCTCTGAGATTTGGTAGATCGAGGGCAGTTCGCGTAGCAGATCGGACGGCGAGGGCGCCCCGCGCGCCACTTCAAACGGCCGCGGCGACCAGGGCCGCCAATCGGATGCAAGATTGAAGATCGGCGCCTGTACGCCCTCTGGCGCCCCGCGCACCGCAAGCACGATGCCGTTCCAAACGGCTTCGAACTCGGCGCGTTCATAAACCTGAATGCCAAAGGTGGGATCGCCGACGAGCACGCGGCCATCGGCGTCGATGCCCTTAATGACCACGAAGTGCCGGTAACCGTCATGCTGGATTAGCGCGATCATAGGCTGACCAATGTTCGCCATACGATCAAGCGAGAGCCGGAGGCCATCGGCGCGAAAGCCGCGGGACTCCAGGTAACGCTTCATATCGAGCATCGAGAACCCGACTTCGCGGATGCGCGCCTGATCGCCTGTGTCGTACATCGATTGGAAAATCTCGGCTTCGCCGACATGCATGCCATAATGGTGGCGCAGCAACGTCGCGAGCGCGGCCGAGCCGCAGCTATAGTCGAATTGCTGACGAACGACGGTGCGGAACGGAATGTCCCGCCAGCTCATAACGGACACTTGGAACGCGCCGGCCTGGCCATTGAGGCGCACTTGCGCATCCGCCTCCGCCGTTGCGACGCTGACCGCCAACAGCAAAGCGCCGCCGCCCAAGGCCAGTTGGCCCAGGCGGCGGTGAAACGAAGCTGTGCCGGCGGATTTCATCTGAAAGCCTAGAGCACTTACGGCGCCAGAACGATGTTCACGTTCAGCGACGATTGCAGCGTGTTGTTGTGGCCAGTGTTGATGATGAAATTGCCGATCCCGGTGAAGTCCTGGAAGGCGTTCTCACCGATCTGCACGTCGCCAGAGCCAACGTTGGTAGCGCGAACCGTGTTGCCGGAGCTTACGGCGCGCAGTGTCTGTGCGGTGATCGTGTCGATGTCCACGCCGTCGCCGCCGGAAAGATTGGCAAGCTCGGCAAGGTCAATGACGCTTTCCTCCGCAACCGGCGCAGCATTCGCTGTCTCATCGGCCCAAGCCGGTGCCGCGCAAAGCGCGGCGGCGAGGGCGAGGCCGGCAGTGATCTTGATCCTGGTCATCGGAGCGTCCTTTCGGGAGCGCTGAAACCTAGAGAAGCGGAAACGGGCCGGCGGAAAACCGCCGGCCCGGCCCCTTTACTTCGGCTTATTGGCCGAAGTTGACGCTGGCGTTCGCGCCCACGGCGGTCGCGGCCTGGTTGGCCGAGCCGATGCCCGTGTTCATCGAAGCCGTCTGGATCCCGGCGAAGCCTTGGAAGGCGCCGTTCGAGATTTCGACGTTGCCGGTGTCGACTTCGCCGGCCTTATGGTAGCTGCCGCCAGCATCGATCGAGACACCCGTCACCGCCGCAAGCATTTCTTGCGAGGTCAGGACGTTCGTCGAGTTGTCGACGTTGTAGCTTCCGCTGATCGAGCTGTCGTTGCCCGAGTTCGCGATGTTGACCGAGTTGTCCTCGTTGCTCGCGACGTCCACGTAGGTGTTCGTCGAGTTGTCCGAGTTGTCGTCGGCCGAGATGATGGTCTTGTTGTTCGACGCGATCGCGACAGTGTCGTTATCGTTCGTCGAGTTATTCGAATTGTCGGTGTTGTACGAGCCCGTGTTGCCGCTGTCGGCCACGTCCACGTTCACCGAGTTGTTCGAATTGTCGACCGAGTTGTCGTTGCCCGAGTCAGCGACGTTGACCGAGTTGTTGGAGTTATCGACCGAATTGTCATTGCCCGAGTCGGCAATGTTCAGGTTCAGCGAGTTATCCGAGTTGTCGGTCGAGTTGTCGTTGCCCGAGTCGGCGACGGCGACGCTCGTCGTGTTGAACGAGTCATCGTTGCCGTTGTGCTCGTTGCCCGAGTCAGCGATCGCGACATTCGTCGTGTTGAACGAGTCGTCGTTGCCGTTGTGCTCGTTGCCCGAGTCGGCGA
>CAZMCA010000202.1:0-5838 GCA_964564595.1 uncultured Caulobacteraceae bacterium | reverse complement strand
GCGTGAGCGCCACGAGCGGCGCGCCGAGCGCCAGCGCCGCCAACGCCGCGAGCGCGCCGAACGCGGCAAACAACATCGCCATCGCAAACAGCGCACGCGTCAGCGCCATCGAAACCGCAAGCCCTAGAAGAAGCGGCAGACACGCGAGCGCTGCCGCGAGCGGCGCAGCTTCCAAAGCGAGAGGCGCGTTCACGGCGCGCGTCCGCGTTGCGCGCCCGGGCGCGGCGCAGTGTAACTGCCCGAAAGCGGCGCAAGCCCGGCCGCATGTGCAGCGCCCGCCGTGATGTGCGCGATCACCGGCCCCGCACCCGCGACGACCAGCGCCAGCAGCGCAAGCCGCACGCTCGCTTGCGCGCTCCACGCAAGAATAGCGAAGCCAAACAATGTCAGCCCGGCGCCCAAGCCGGCGATGACCGAGAACGCATGCACCCGCGTGAACAGATCCGGAAAGCGCAGCAATCCGACAACGCCGAGCAAGATGAACACGAGCCCCGCGCCGGACACGAGCACCGCCAGCGCCTGGCGCGCCAAATCAATCATGGTGACGACATCGCCGCTCATGCGCCGCCCTCTTCGAGCGCGCTCGCGCGGCCAACGGGCGGCTGCAATGAGCGATGGCGGAAAACCTTCAGCACGCACACCGCGACCACAAGATCGGCGAACACCAGCACGATCGCAACGTCGATCCAGCGCGGCGCGCCCGCGCCAATAGCGAGCGCCGCGCCCGCCAGCGCCGCGATCAGCACGATCGCGTGCGCCGCAAGCGCGCGATCGTAGAGCGTCGGTCCCGTGACAAGACGCGGCAGCGCTAGCGCCATCAGCGCCAGCAGTACGCCCGCGGCGGCGAGCGCAATCATGACGCCGCCCCATCGACTGCGCGAACAACTTGCGCCTCGAGTGCGGCGAGGTGCGGCGCATCGAGCGCCTCTTCCTGAAGCACATGCGCGAGCATGCCTTCGCCATCGATATCGACGATCACGCCGCCGGGTGCGGCGGAAATGAAGTGCGCAAGCGCGTTGCGCGATGCATCGCTCTGACGGCGCGTGCGAATGCGCACCAGCGCAGGCCGCAGCGTGACATCGGCAGCGATCGCCGCGCGCGCCGCCGCGCCCGCGCCCTGCGCTGTCGCGGACACACGGCGCACGAACAGCGGCGCAAGACGCAGCACGCGCCAATGCGGCGCGCTTTCGCGATCGACGCCGCCAAGACGCGCCGTCCACAGCGCAGCCAGCACCGCAACGAACACGCCCGCGGCGATGAGCTCAGCCGGCGGCGCGGCCGGGTTCGCGGTCCAAGACAGAATTATCCACAGGCCAGCGAGACCCGCGACCAAAGCGGCGACATGCAGCATGACGGGCTCCCCTCGCGAACCGCGTGTGGGCGTGCCGCGTCTTAGCGTTGGGGGCGGGGATTCGCCAGCCGAACGCGGCGCCCGTGCTCAGCTGAATCGATTAGCTGCCGCGCCGAAACAACAATTGTGCGTTACGGCGCGCCGTGGGCGGATCAAGCTCATCGACGAAAGTCGCGTCGTTGATTCTGCCGATGTCGGCGGTGAACGACCAATTCCAGTAGCGCAACACGGTTTGCGCCTTCGCCGTCGCCAAAGTGTCAAACACGTAGAGCGTGCGGCCGAGCGGATTGTCCGTCTGTTCTGGATCGCCGCCTGGGCGTTGCAGCGCGCGCCACAGCGAGATCAACATCGGCCGCTTCAAACCAACGGACTTGGCGAACACCGCGATCGCCTCGCCGCCGGGATCGGCGAAGATCTGCGCGGCCGTGGCCGGCTTGATGCCGCCCATGAACGCGATCTCATCCATCATGTGTTGATCGGCGCCGTTCTCGGCAGCCTGGATGGCGCCCTCGAGTGAGCCGAACACGCTCTTCTCCGCCGCCGCGCGGTTGCGCTGGCGCCGCTCGACAACTTGGAGCGCCTTGCGCGCCTCCGCATCGGCCCAGCCTTCGCGCGCCGCGATCTTAAAGCTCTCGCCCAGCTCCTCAATCAGCACGCTGCGATCGACCGCGAAACGCCGCAATATCTGCACGCGCGCTGGAAAATCGGCCCACCAGAACAGGATCAGCGCCTCGGACGGGCGCAATTCCGGGCGCTGCGTGAGAAGGTTCGCCAGCTGCGACGCTTGGCGTGAGCGCGTCACGATCAGCTCGATGCCCTGAGACGAGAGGCGCGCGAAATTGTTACGCAACAAGGATTCGGTGACCGTTAGATCGCCGGTTTGCAGCAGCACATCCGTCACCGGCTCCGTGAGCCCGCGCCGGCGCGCCACCAATTGCCAATGCGCACTGACGCCTCCGCGCACGATCGCGATGAGATCGGAATCGTCGAAGCCGACGCCATTCTCGATCAGCGGGCCTGCCACGGCGATCTCGTCACGCGAGAGATACCTGAGCAGCGCCTTTGGCGCGTCCTGGATGCGCGCGAGCCCCAGCGCGCAGCGCATCCGCAGATCGACGCTTGAGGTGCGCAAGAGCCCGATCAGCAGGTCCGCCGCGAGTTGGCGCTCGTAAAGCGGGATGCGGCTTTCGGGCCAGGAGACGATTTCCGACAGCCGCCCCACAACCGAGGCGCGCGCTTCCGCACGGACAGCGTCCGTCAGCTCCAGGGGCGCGGGAGCCGCCTCAGGCAAGGGCTGCGCAGGCATTGGCGTGGACGTGACCACGCGCCGCGTTAATCTCGCATAAACAAGCCGGGCCGCTCCCTGGCGAACGGGAAGCATTCGGCCTGGGGAGGCGCGCAGTGACAAAACTGCTTCGGCGGCCCGCCGGCTCCGAACTCCTGGTCTACTACGCCCTGATCGGCCTCTATTTTTTTGCGTTCGGGCTGCAGTTCGTGCTGTTCCCGGCGCTGGTCACGTTCGTGCTGCGCGAATCGCCCGAGCAGGTGGGCCTGGCGCAAACCGCGCTCTCGGCGCCGATGTTTGCGCTCCTGCTGGTCGGCGGTTTGTTGGCGGAGCGTGTTCGCGCTGGGCTGACGCTAGCGTGGCTGCAAGCCGGTATCGCGGCGGCGTCAGCGGTGCTCGCCTTCGTGCTCTACGCGGGGGCGCTCACCTATTCGCTGCTGATGGTCTACGCGGTGATGGTCGGTTCTTGCGCGGCGCTCCTGGGGCCTGCGCGGGACTCTGCGCTCAATGGCGTGGTTGAGCGTGTTGCGGCGCTGGGAGGCGCGCCTTCGATCGCCACCGCCGCGGCGATGACCACCTCCGTCCAGATCGGCGCGCAGATCGGCGGCATCGTCGTCGCCCGTTCGGCGGGCTCCGATCCCGCGCCGTTTCTGTTGCTGCAAGCGGGCGTGCTGATCGCGGCGTCGCTGGTGGCGCTGTTGCTGCGCACGCCGCGGCCTGAGAAGCGCGGCGGCACGCTGCAATCGGCGATCGACGATCTGAAGGAAGGTCTCGCCTACTCGTTCAAGAGCCCGGTGATGGGGCCGATGCTGATCTCGGCCGGCTATTCCGGCGTCTTCATCATCGGATCGTTCCAAGTGTTGTTTCCGCTGATCGTGCGCGAAGAATATGGCGGCTCGGCCCATACGCAGGCCAATCTGCTCGGCGTCCTATTCGCCGTGTTTTGGGCCGCCTCCTTTGTTTCGGCGGTCATCCTGGCGCGGCTGCCGCCGCTGCGGCGGCCCGGGCGCGCGATGCTGGCCGCGCACATGATTGGCGCGGCCGCGCTGCTCAGCTTCGCTTGGCACAAGCCGTTCTCGACGCTCGTTGTGCTGGTCGCGCTCTGGGGGCTAGCGGCCGGCGTGTGGATCAGCATGAGCCGCACGATCGCGCAGAGCGCCGCCGCCCCGCAGTACCTAGGCCGGGTGCTGGCGATCTACGCGATGGGGTTCATGGGCGGCGCGCCAATCGGCTCGGCGCTCACGGGCGTCGCCGCTGGACTCGTCGGCCCGCACCTCGCGGCGCTGCTGCCTGGGTTTGGGCTTTTGTTCGGCGCGTTGGCGCTGACGTTCTTCACATCGCTTTGGCGGCTCGACACTGAGGCCGAGCCCGCCGCCGCGACCGCCTCTACTTGAACGGACGATCTTCCCACCACGGGAAGAAATCCGGCATGTCCTTGCTCACGGTGAGCGGGAATTTCGCCGGCCGCTTTTCGAGGAACGACGTCACGCCTTCGCGCGCGTCGGCCGAAGCGCCGCGCCGGAAGATCGCGCGGCTGTCGATCTTGTGTGCTTCCATCGGATGATCGGCGCCGGCCATGCGCCACAGCATCTGCCGCGTCAGCGCCACCGAAACGGGCGACGTATTGTCGATGATCTCGCGCGCGAGCGCGATCGCGGCTGGCATCAGCTCATCTGGCGCATGGAGCGACCGCACGAGCCCGTGCTCTTTCGCTTCGCTCGCGGGAAAAACGCGACCCGTATAGGCCCATTCAAACGCCGTCTGCAGACCGACGACTTTGGGCAGAAAGTAGGAAGAGCACGCTTCGAGCGTGATGCCGCGCCGCGCAAACACAAAACCGTAGCGCGCATCGGTCGAAGCGAGGCGGATATCCATCGGCAGCTGCATCGTGGCGCCGACGCCGACGGCCGCGCCATTCACCGCCGCGATCACCGGCTTCAAGCTTTCGAAGATGCGCAGTGTGAGGCGCCCGCCGCCGTCGCGGATGCGCTCGTCGCCCTGACTGCGGCCAACTTCCGCGCGCTGGACGCGCGCCTCGCTATCGAATGTGGAGCCGCCGGCAGCGAGATCGGCGCCCGCGCAGAACGCGCGTCCCGCGCCCGTGACGATCACCGCGCCGACATTGTCGTCCGCGTCCGTGATGTCGAACGCTTTGATCATGTCGAGCATCATCTGCCCGGTGAACGCGTTCATCCGGTCCGGACGGTTCATCGTCAGCGTGGCGATGCCAGCGTCGACATCCAGTTTGATGGTCTCGAACTCGTGCTTCGACATGAAAACACCTCCCTTTGTTTCCAAAGGGAGGCGCGTTCACGTAACGGACGTCAAGCGTCCTGAAGCGGTGAAACTTAGTTGCCGCGGCGCGGTTGCGTACGGGCGTTGTACTCGGCCGCTTCCGCGATCCACGCTTGGCCAACCGCGTTCAGGCGCGAGGCGCCGGCGTTGTATTCGGTGACGCGCGCTTCGTGCGTCAGCGCTTGAATGCGAAGCTCTTCAGCTTCGGCGCGGCGGCATTCCAGCACCGTCTGCATCGCCTGGCCCCACGTTTGGTAGGCGGCGTCGCCTTCCTGCATGGTGCGCGAGTTGCGGGCCGTCGCGCCGTCCGGCAGCGTCGGCTCAGCGGGGAAGCCCGGGCAGCGCGAAGCGGGAACGGCAGGCGCGGGCGCAGTGGCGGCCGGCGTTGTCGGCGCCTGCGCGAAAGCAGCGCCGGCGGTCGTGAGCGTGAGGGCGGCGAGCGCCGCCGCGAACGCGATCTTCATGAACATCTCCTCTGAGACGCGCTTGCTTCAGCGCGCCCTCCACTCCTCGCCGGGCGAGAACGCCCGCGAAACAAGGCCAAAATGCGGACCGCTAACCGCCGAGACGGAAGGCGATCGGCACGCGCACGCGCCCGCCATCGGTCGGCGTGCCGTCGGACGTCGCCGGGGCCATCCGGAACGAGCGCGAGATGCGCAGCGCCGCGGGGCCAAAGCCCCACCCCGTCGGATCCTCGCTCGCGACCGAGCAGGAAATCCGGCCAGCCGCGTTGACCACGCAATCGAGCACCACGCGCCCTTCCCGCTCACGCTCAAGCGCGCGCTCTGGATATTCGCGCTGGAAGTCGCGACCGTTCGGGCGCTCCAGCCACTGCGGGTTGGTGATGACCGCGGCGACGGGCGCCGGCGGAGGATCGACCGAAACCGGCAGGTCCGTCGGCACCGGC
>CAZMCA010000201.1:0-5853 GCA_964564595.1 uncultured Caulobacteraceae bacterium | reverse complement strand
ACGCCCGGCACGCCGCCCATCAGCACGCCGCGTCCGCCATGCGCCTTGTCGAGAAAGTGCGCGCCGACCTGGATCGACATGCGCCCCGCCACTTCGCTCATCGGCTTCAAAAGCGGAAGCCGCCCATTCACGTCCGTCACCGTCTCATACGCAATCGCGGTCGCGCCCGACGCCGTCAGACCCTTCGCTTGCTCAGGATCGGGCGCAAGGTGCAGATAGGTGAAGAGGGTGTGATGCGGCTTCAGCCGCGCGATCTCGATCGGCTGCGGCTCCTTCACTTTCACGATCATATCCGCGACGTCGAACACCGCCGCGGCATCCGGCACGATTTTCACGCCAACGCGCGTGTAGCGCGCATCGTCCGCGCCGATGCCGAGCCCCGCGCCCGCTTCGAGAAACACCTCATGGCCCGCGCGCGTCAGCTCCGCCGCGCTCTCGGGCGTGAGGCCAACGCGGTATTCTTGCGGTTTGATTTCCTTTGGGCAGCCGATCTTCATCGCAACGATCCCGTTCAACTGGTTCTTGCACGCGAACGTAGTGCGCTTTGCGCGCAGCTGAAACCGAACGCAAAAGGGCTCCCGCTTCTGCGGGAGCCCTTCGCCGAACCCCAATTGTAAACCCGGGGGTTGGTTCTGCGCAGCGCTGCGCCTATTGGCGCGGCACGACGCAAAGATTGCGCGTTCCGCCGTCCGTCGGCGCAACGGCCGTGCCCATTTCGGTCGGCGCCGAACGGCACGAACATTGTTGATCAACATCGCGGAACGTACGGCAGGTCCGGGCCGGATCGTCCGCCGCATCGCCCTCACCGCTCGGCGCGGGCGTCATCGCAGGCGGAGATGCGGGGTTGGCGGGAGAGGCCGGGTTTGCCGGCGTCGTGGCCGATGGCGGCATCGCAGGCGTGGTGGCGCTCGGCGGGACCGGCGCGGTGGTCGGCGGGACCGGCGCGGGGCGGTTGACCGCAGGCGGCGCGGTCGGGGCCGTCGATTGTTGCGCAAGCGACAGGGGCGCGGCGGCGAGCATCGCAATGGCGGCGAGCCCGGCAAGACCAAATTTCATGGGAATTCTCCTGATCCATCCGGCCATGCCGGATCGCCCGCCCAAGGACCAAAGCGCGCGGCGCGTGCATCCGGTTTCCTGAATCCTCCGCAATGCGCAGCGCGTTGCGCATGACCGCCCGGTCATGCAACGAGACACCGAACAAATTTAGGGAGCGCGCGATGTCCGAAGGGCAAGTCTTGCCAGTGCCGGCCGAATGGGCCGCCAACGCCAAGGTCAACGACATTTCCTATCGCTCGATGCACGCGGCCGCGCTCGACGATCCCGAAGCGTTCTGGGGTCATCACGGCCAGCGCCTGAAATGGATCAAGCCCTACACGAAGGTCAAAGACGTCTCGTTCAACGAAGCGGACTTCCACATCCGCTGGTACGAAGACGGCGTTCTCAACGTCTCGGAAAATTGCGTCGATCGGCACCTCGCCGAACGCGGCGATCAAGTCGCGATCATCTGGGAGGGCGATGATCCCTCCGAGTCCAAGAAGATCACCTATCGCGAGCTGCACGCCGAAGTCTGTAAGTTCGCCAACGTGCTGCGCGCGCACGAAGTCCAAAAGGGCGACACGGTCACGATCTATCTGCCGATGATCCCGGAGGCGGTGTTCGCGATGCTCGCCTGCGCGCGCATCGGCGCGATCCACTCGGTCGTGTTCGGCGGCTTCTCACCCGAAAGCCTCGCCAACCGTATCCAGGATTGCGATTCCAAAGTCGTCATCACCGCCGATGAGGGGCTGCGCGGCGGCAAGATCGTGCCGCTGAAGCGCAACGTTGACGCCGCGCTCCCGAACGCGCCGAGCGTCGAACACGTCATCGTCGTCTCGCGCACAGGCAATGTCGTGCCGATGCAGGAGGGCCGCGACGTCTATTACGAACCGCTCGCGCACGCCGCCGCGGAAGACTGCGCGCCCACGCCGATGAACGCGGAAGACCCGCTCTTCATCCTCTACACGTCAGGCTCGACCGGCAAACCCAAGGGCGTGCTGCACACGACCGGCGGCTATCTCGTCTACGCCGCGATGACGCACGAATACGTGTTCGACTATCGCCCCGGCCAAATCTTCTGGTGCACGGCCGATGTCGGCTGGGTCACTGGCCACACCTACATCGTCTACGGCCCGCTCGCGAACGGCGCGACGGTCGTGATGTTCGAAGGCGTGCCGAACTACCCGACCAATTCGCGCTTCTGGGAAGTGATCGACAAGCACAAGGTCGAAATCTTCTACACCGCGCCCACGGCGCTCCGCGCGCTGATGCGCGACGGCGAAGAGCCGGTGAAGAAAACCTCGCGCGCGTCGCTCAAGCTGCTCGGCACCGTCGGCGAGCCGATCAATCCGGAAGCCTGGCTCTGGTATCACCGCGTCGTCGGCGATGGCCGCTGCCCGATTGTCGATACGTGGTGGCAAACCGAAACCGGCGCGTGCCTCATCGGCAACCTCCCCGGCGCCACCGCGATGAAGCCCGGCTCGGCAACGCGCCCATTCTTCGGCGTTAAACCCGCGCTCGTGAACGAGACCGGCGACTTCCTAGAGGGCGCGACGAGCGGCAACCTCGTCCTACTCGACTCATGGCCGGGCCAAGCGCGCACCGTCTACAAAGACCACGAGCGCTTCTTCAACACGTACTTCTCGACCTACAAAGGCATGTACTTCACCGGCGATGGCTGCCGACGAGATGAAGACGGCTATTACTGGATCACCGGCCGCGTCGATGACGTGATCAACGTCTCCGGCCACCGCCTCGGCACCGCCGAAGTCGAAAGTGCGCTCGTCGCGCACCCGAAAGTCGCGGAAAGCGCCGTCGTCGGCTTCCCGCACGATATCAAGGGTCAGGGAATCTACGCGTACGTCACGCTTAACGCGAGCGAGGCGCCGAGCGAAGCGCTGCGCGGCGAGCTCGTGCAATGGGTGCGCAAAGAGATCGGCCCGATCGCTTCGCCTGACGCGATCCAGTTCGCGCCCGGCCTGCCGAAAACGCGCTCCGGCAAGATCATGCGCCGCATCCTCCGCAAGATCGCCGAAAACGACCTCGGCAATCTCGGCGACACATCAACGCTCGCCGATCCGGCGGTGGTGGACGATCTGGTCGCGAACCGCGTCGGATAGGCGCGTTGCGTCCTACTCTGCCGCCACCGCTGCTTGCGGCCCGGCAGCGCGCTTGATCGTGCCTTCGAACTCGGCGGCGGTGTCGATGCCGAGCGAGCCGTGCATGATCTCGCCCTTCACCATCGCGCCGGCGCGCAGCAGCACGTGTTGGGCTTCGATGCGGCCTTCGACGGCGCCATCGACCACGATCGTCTCGGCGATCAGATCGCCCGTCACGACCGCGCCCGCGCATACGGTGATCGCGGCGGCGCGCACGTCGCCTTTGATCTTGCCGTAGACGTGCATCTCGTCGGTCGTGGTGAGCGAGCCCGTCATCTCGGTGTGCGCCGAGATGATCGAGGGCGGCGGGCCCATCGGCGCCATGTCCGGAGCGGCCGCCTGGCCGGGCGCTGCACGCCCCGCGAGACCAGTCGCCGCGCGCAACATCGTCACGGATTGAGACGCCGTGCGCCGCACGTTTTGCACTGCGCCGCTCACATCACGATTCATCGTGTCAGACATGGCCACTTTTCCCCAAACACCACGTAAGCCTGGGAAAATCGTGCAATCGCCGCGCCGTCCGCTCAGCCCGTCTCATCCAAGAGCGGCGTACCTTCCGGCAGGAGAAAATGTGCGCGCCGATTGCGAAAATCGACGGTCACGCGCCGGAACATCTCCAGCGCATCCATCCCGAGCAGCAGCGCGGGGCGGCGCGTCATGTCCATCCGCCGGAAGAAGTGCGTGTCGGCAAACGCAACCGGCAGGCCGCGGATCGCTACGCCGCCAATGCGCAGGTTATCGACCAGCGTGTAGTCAGCGATCACCGCCTCGCCCGTGATGCTAACGAACCGGAGCGCCTCGAACCGGTTCTGCCGTGTCACAAGCAGGCGACGCAGCGCCTCATTGCCGATCGATGTCTGCAGCCCGCTATCGACGATCACATCGACCTCGACGCCCTCGGCGCTCGAATCGATCAGCACGAGCTGCCCGTAGCGCGCGCGCCCGCGCACGACGATGTCGTTTGGCCCCGTCGAGGGCAGCGCCCGCGGCGCGGGCCCAACGCGCATTTCCGCCGCTTCGAAATCGAGCACGACGCGCTGCCCGCGGAGCGCATCGATCCCGAGCACGCCGGCCGCGCCGATGTGCTGGCCATCGAGCGCGAACACCCGCAGGTCGCGCGGCGCGCCCATCCCGAACGACACATTCGGCGCACTGACCATCGAGATCGCGCGCGTGTTCGTCATCGACATCAGCCGCCCATTTCCGGACGGCGCCAGGTTGAGCTCCCGCGCCAATTGCTCCGCGATGACCGACCGCTCAGCCGCGGTATCGATGATGAACGGATAAGGACCGGCATCGCCGATCCGCACGGAAGCAAGCATCCGATCGGACTCAGTGATCGTTGTCGCGATGCGCGCTTCACTTTCGTCGGCCGGGGGCGTCTCTTCCGCCGCCGCGCCAAACGCCGCCGCCGCGCCAAACGCGATCACCGCCGCCAACCGCACCAACACATCGCGCATGGACGCCTCCATGCACGAGCATTGAACCGCTGCGCACGCATCGCCTAGCGGCAACGCACACGCGCCAGTCACGTTTTGCGGAGGCGTAAGAGGCCTTACGCCTTTTCGGCCTTGGCCTTCTCTGCTTTCCGCTCTTCGCGGGCCTTCTTCGCATCCACGAGGCGCTGCGGCAGTTCTTTACCAGCGTCCGTAAATGCGCGCTCCATGGCTTGCGGATTGGCGCCGAACACTTCGCGCATGTTGGTCTCGATCCAATCGCGGCTCTGGTGGATCGGCCCAAGCTGGCCCTGGAAACGCGGCGCAACGTGGCGCGCGAACAACTCGTAGCTGCGATGCGTCTCTTCGGTGCTCGCCCATTCGTGGCCGAGCCCAAGGATGCCGCCGATGCCGCCCGAGCGCTCGATGATCTGCTCGATCGACGCGGACACTTCATCGGGCGAGCCGATGAGCGCGACGCCCTTTTCCGCTTGCTCTTCCAGCGTGCCGCCGGCCGAGAACAGGCCAAAGCCCGCGCCGGGAATTTTCACGTCGCCGGTATAGGGCCGCTCATCGAAGCCCTTCTGGATTTGTGCGATCGCTTCCTTGCGGCTCTCGGCGACATGGATAGGCACCACGACGCGCCAATCGGCGCGCGAAATCGTCTTGCCCGATGCCGCCGCCGCCTCTTCTGCCCAGCCCCACGTGCGCTCAAAGCCCTTGTTGTCGACGCCCGCGACCGAGATGAGGCCAACGCCATGCTTGCCCGCCGCCGTCGGCCCCGACGGCGTGAACGACGCCGCGACCGCCACAGGCAAATGCGGATCGGAATAGCTGGCGAGTTGGAGGCGCGCGTCTTTCAATTCGAACCAGTCCGTCTTCATCGTCACGGTCTGCCCTTGCAGCAGCGCCATGATCGCATCGAGCGATTCCTGCATGCGCTTGCGTTGCTCGACCGTGGGGATGCCCATCATGTGCGCATCGGACGTCAGCGCGCCGGGCCCGACGCCGAGCATCACGCGCCCTTCGCTCATGTGATCGAGCTGCACCATCCGGTCCGCGACCATCAGCGGGTGATGATACGGCAGCGAGAGCACGCCGGTGCCGAGCTTGATGCGCCGCGTGCGCTCAGCGGCGGCCGCCATGAACACCACCGGGTCCGCGATGATCTCCCGCCCGAAGCTGTGGTGCTCGCCGATCCAGGCTTCTTCGTACCCAAGCGC
>CAZMCA010000200.1:0-5871 GCA_964564595.1 uncultured Caulobacteraceae bacterium | reverse complement strand
TTCGATCTGCCGACGCAGACTGGCTACGACAGCGATCACATTCTAGCGCGCGGCGAAGTCGGCAAAGTGGGCGTGCCGATTGGGCATTTGGGCGACATGCGCGCCCTCTTCGATCAAATCCCGCTCGCGCAGATGAACACGTCGATGACGATCAATGCGCCGGCGGCGTGGTTGCTCGCGCTCTACGTGGCGCTCGCCGACGAACAGGGCGCGGACCGCAAGCTTCTGCAAGGCACGACGCAAAACGACATCATCAAGGAATATCTCTCGCGCGGCACGTACGTCTTTCCGCCCAAGCCGAGCCTCAACCTGACAGCCGATACGATCGCGTGGTGCCTCAAAGAGACGCCGAAGTGGAACGCGATGAACGTATGCTCGTATCATCTGCAGGAGGCGGGCGCGACGCCGGAGCAAGAACTTGCGTATGCGCTGGCGACCGCGATCGCCGTGCTCGACACGATCAAAGCGCGCGGCGAAGTGAGCGAAGCGCAGATGCCGGCCGTGTTCCAGCGGCTTTCGTTCTTCGTGAACGCTGGCATCCGTTTCGTCACCGAGCTCTGCAAGATGCGCGCGTTCACCGAGCTTTGGGACGAGATCGGCCTCACGCGCTACGGCGTGACGGATGAGAAAAGCCGCCGCTTCCGCTATGGCGTGCAGGTCAATTCACTCGGGCTCACGGAGCCGCAGGCGGAAAACAACGTCTACCGCATCCTGATCGAGATGCTGGCGGTGACGCTCTCCAAGAACGCGCGCGCGCGCGCCGTGCAGCTGCCGGCATGGAACGAAGCGCTCGGCCTGCCGCGCCCGTGGGACCAGCAATGGTCATTGCGCATGCAGCAGATTCTCGCGTTCGAAACTGACCTCCTCGAGTTCGAAGACTTGTTCGACGGCTCGACGGTCGTGACGCGCAAAGTCGAGGCGCTGAAGGATTTGGCCCGCGCTGAGCTTGCCAAGATCGACGCGATGGGCGGCTCGGTGGTCGCGGTCGAGAGCGGCTACATGAAGGAAGCGCTGGTCAACTCAAACCGGCGCCGCGCCGAAGGCATAGAGCGCGGCGAATTGACGGTGGTTGGCGTCAACAAATTCACCACTGCCGAAGCCTCGCCCCTCTCCGCGGGCGAAGGCATCATTCAGACCGTCGATTTCACGGCCGAAGACAACCAAATCCGGGCGCTTCGCGCATGGCGCGATCAGCGCGACGCGAAGGCGGCGGCGGCGGCGTTGAAGGCGTTGCGCGAAGCGGCGCAGGAAGGCCGCAACATCATGGACGCTTCCATCGCCGCTGCGAAAGCAGGCGTCACGACCGGCGAATGGGGCGAAACGCTGCGCGATGTGTTCGGCGAATTTCGCGCACCGACGGGCGTTGCGCTCGTCGTTGAAAGCGAGGGCGAGGACATCGAAGCCGTAAAGGCCGATGTGAAGCGCCTTTCGGAGAAGCTCGGACGGAACCTAACGTTCGTGGTTGGCAAGCCCGGCCTCGATGGGCACTCAAACGGCGCCGAGCAAATCGCCGCGCGCGGCCGCGCAGTTGGCATGAGCGTGGTTTATGAGGGCATTCGCCTAACGCCCGCCGAGATCGTCGCCGCGGCGAAAGAGAAGAAGGCGCATGTCGTCGGGCTCTCCATCCTCTCCGGCTCGCACCTTGATCTGGTCCGCGAAGTCGTCCGGCTGATGCGCGAGGAAGGCTTGGATCACGTGCCGGTCGTCGTCGGCGGCATCATCCCGCCAGCGGATGCGCTGGTGCTCAAGCAAGTCGGCGTCGCGGGCGTCTATACGCCCAAAGACTTCCGCATCACCGACATCATGGGCGATATCGTGAAGATCGTAGAGCAAAAAGCGCTCGCGCCGGCGTGATGCAATGACAGACCTCTTCGCAATCGATCGCGCGGTCACCGAAGCGTGGCCGGCGCGGGAGCGCGATGCGCTGAATGGCTGGGCGCTCAACGCCGATAGCGGACTTACTGGCCGGCCGAACGCCGTCGCGCCGATGTCGTGGACGGGCGGCGACCTTGAGACTGACATTACCAGTGCAGAAGAATGGCTGCGGGACCGTGGCCTCACGCCGCAATTTCGGATCACCGAGAACGCCTGCGCGCCAGCGCATTTGCCCGAAGCGCTTGCTGCACGCGGCTACACGCGCAGCATGCCGACGCTGGTGATGGACCGCGCGCTCGGCCCCATCGATAGCGACGAAACCGTGCGCCTTCGCGGCGCGCCAGGCGCTGCGTTCGATGCTGTGATGACAGCCGCCGCCGCGCATCCGGAAGACACGCACGAGCGGCGCGGCATCATTGCGCGCGCGCCCGATCCAAAAGTCTTTGCTGAAGTCACGCAGGACGCAGCCCTCGCCGCAATCGGCATGTGCGTTGTCACCGGCGATCTTGCCGGCGTGTTCGCAATGCGCACGGCGCCCGATGCGCGCCGGCGCGGCCACGCGCGCCGCATTCTGCGCGCGCTGCTTGCTTGGGCGCATGAGCAGCGCGCGACGGCTGCGTACCTACAAGTCGAGGAGGACAATCCCTCCGCGATCGCGCTCTATGAGAGCGAGGGGTTCGTCACGCGCGGGCGGTATTGGTACTGGAAAGCGCCTTCACCAGCCGCGTCATAGCGCCTGCGCCAATCAGCGGCGCAACGAACGGCACGATCGAACACACCAAGCCGACCACGAATACGGCGAACGGCGCACGTGCGCGCAACGCGCGCGCGTCCTGCCACTTCATTGAGCGCACCGCAGCAAGAGACGCGTATTCACGCCCCATCAAGAAGCCATTGAGCCCAAGAAACCAAACCAGGTTCACCACAGGCACGAACAGGAGCGGCAGCGAGACGAGATTGAGCGCCAGCGCCGGCAGCGCGATGCGCAG
This sequence comes from uncultured Caulobacteraceae bacterium, assembly GCA_964564595.1. Lineage (GTDB taxonomy): Bacteria > Pseudomonadota > Alphaproteobacteria > Caulobacterales > Aquidulcibacteraceae > JBEVOS01. The sequence goes on along the minus strand of CAZMCA010000200.1, from coordinate 3,007 downwards.
GCCATTCAGCACGCCCTCATGGGGCGCCATCATCCGGCCCGGCGGATCATTCGGATAAAGCGCCTTCTCGATCCGCCCTGCCGCGACATCAAACAGAACGCCGCCCATAAACATCGACACAGCGGGCGCGAGCACGATCGACAAGATGAGGACGCCAGCGCCGCCCAACACCTCAGCGGCGTTGAACACCCAGACCCACCATCCCTCGCCTTCGGGAATGAGCGGAAGGAGGTAACGAAACGCCGCCCAAGCCGCGCCGATCGTGATCGTAAACGCCACGAGCACGCAGAGCAGCGCAAGCCCGCCCAAGCGGCGCGAAAAGACGTCAGAAACGCCGCCCGAAACGGCGCCCAGCGCCGCGCCAAGACCGCCCATACCCGCTGCTCCCCGTGTTCACACGTTCGCCACTGCGTCCTTCTGGCGCGCGCGCTTGACGCGCCGTCCGGCCCCCTCCAATCCTCCAACCGATCGGGGAAGTTTATGCAAGCGCAAGAAGAAGCGTCCCGGCCGCCCCTTTATGAACGGGTGCGGGCCGAAATTATCGACTGGCTGAAGACGCTTGCCTGGATCATCCCGGCCTATCTCGTGTTCACGACGGCGGCTTTCGCGAACTACTCGATCCCGTCCGAAAGCATGGTGCCGACGCTTGAAGTCGGCGACCGCGTCGTCGTTTCGAAATGGGCGTACGGCTACAGCCGCCATTCACTGCCGCTCAACGCCGGCGCCCTATTGCCGCCGAGCGATCACCGCTTCCTCGAACAACAACCGCGCCGCGGCGATGTCGTCGTGTTCATTCACCCGCAGGACGGGCGCGTGATGATCAAACGGCTGATCGGCTTGCCGGGCGATCGCATCGCGCTGCGCGGCGGGGCGCTTTGGATCAATGGCGCGCCTGCTGAAACATCCGAAGGTCATTCGCTGGTGCGGCGCGCGCACGAACAAGGGCTTGAGTCCGCGATCCGCTACGAAGAGACGCTGCCGGGCGGGCTTCGCCACGCGGTGCATCAATTTCCCGATGGCGCGATCTATGACGAGTTCGGCCCGTACGTCGTGCCCGAGGGCTATTACTTCTTCATGGGCGACAATCGCGACAACTCGCTCGATAGCCGCTGGGCTGGCATGGGCCCGGTGCCGTTCGAGAACCTGATCGGCCGCGCCGAGACGGTCTATTTCGCGGCGCGCTTCTGCAACCGCGCGACGGGCGTCACGTGCCCGCAGCCGCGCTGGTTCCGGCCGCTGCACGACTAGACTTCATCGTGCGCGCTGCACGATGAAGACGCCGCCGAGCACGAGCGCTGCGCCCGCAATCGCCATTGGGCCAAGCGCTTCGCCGAACAATATCCAAGAGAGCGCCGCGGCGCTGACGGGCTGAATCCACAGCAACACGGTTGAAAGCGCGATGGGTAAGCGGCCGAGCCCCGCCGCGATCAGTCCTTGCCCGCCGACGTGCACGACCACGCCGAGCCCCACGAGCACGGCCCAGCCCTTCGCGGTTTCCGGCCAGAAATCCTCACCGAGCGCGAGCGTGATCGCAAACAGCACCACAGCTGATGCAAGTGTGGTGAAGAACATCGCCGCACGCACGCCGACGCGTTTGCGCACGACATTCAAGATGATCAGGTAGCCGGCATAGAAAACGGCGGACGCGAGCGCGAGTGCATCGCCGGTCACGCCCGCGTCGCCGCCATGCCCCGCACGCGCACGCGCGATCGCCAGCATCATCGCGCCCGCGATCGCGACCGCCGCGCCTGTCGCGAAGCCAACGCCGATGCGTTCCTTGAAGAGGAGCCATCCCGAAATGGCCGCGAAGATCGGCGTCATGTTCGACAGCAGCGTCGCGTTGACGACCGTCGTGGACATGAGCGCGGCGTGATAGAGTGCGACGTCGAACGCAAAGCACAGCCCGGCCGCGACCAGAACGCTGACATCCTTGCCGCCAGGTTTTGAGGGCGCGACGGTGAAGGCGATCGCCAGGAGCGGCAGCGCGAACACCATCCGCCAGAACGCCGTCGCCTGCGGGCCGACCTCCGAGAGCCGCAGGCCGATCGGGGCGAACGCGATGAGGGCCGCCCCGCCCGCCACGCAAGCGGCCGCCCAAAAGCGCTCGTCCCGCCCCGCGTTTCGTCCGCCTTGTTCCGCCCCGGTTGTCATGGCGCCCTTCAAGGACGTTTCGCGGCGGGGCGCCAGGGCGGGCTTGTGGGGCGCTTGGCCGACTCGATTCGCGCTGGCGGGCCTCGAATCGGCGGGAACCGGCGTTTTTCCGGGCCAGGGGCGCACGCCGAAATTGCGCCGCTGCACGCTGCCGGGAGCCCTTGGCGGCGATTCCTGAATCGGGTCCTAATCGTTCCCGGCGAACCGGCCCCAATCGGGCGAAAATCGTCACCCAAACCTTTCCCGGCGCCCCGCCATTTTACCCCCAGGCAGGAAAATTTTGGGGAGACCCCCGCTCTCCCGTTGACCGGGCATTAGGACTTGGGATCACTATATATAGCGGTACAAAGCAGTCACGGACCCCAGATGAAGCGCCAAGCGCGAGTCTGATTAAGGGCCGGTAAAGGAGACGACGGATGCAGGCGCGGGCGCAGACTTCAGCTCAATCCACCCCCCGCGCGGAACCGCATCGCGGCAAGCCCAAGCCTTTGCGCGCCATGAAGGTGGTGGAGAAAGTCCGCATCGACGAGAGCCGCGACGCGCTGCTGACCGACTTCGGCAAGACGACGTTGCGCGACCGGTATCTTCTTCCTGGCGAGAGCTATCAGGACATGTTCGCGCGCGTCGCGACGGCCTACGCCGACGACATCGATCACGCCCAGCGCATCTACGACTACATCTCCAAGCTCTGGTTCATGCCGGCGACGCCCGTGCTCTCGAACGGCGGCGCTGAGCGCGGCCTGCCGATCTCCTGCTTCCTCAACTCCGTCAGCGACAGCCTCGATAACATCGTCGATGTCTGGAACGAGAATGTCTGGCTCGCCTCGAATGGCGGCGGCATCGGCACCTATTGGGG
>CAZMCA010000199.1:0-5878 GCA_964564595.1 uncultured Caulobacteraceae bacterium | reverse complement strand
TGCTGTTTCCGCACTGGCCGCTGCGGCGGCTTTGCTCTTGGGCCAGAGCAGCCCCACGCCGGAGTCACGTGCGCTCAAAATCGAGTTTCTTGTTGGCGATCGGTGCTTCTTCAACCAACCGCTGCGGCGGCCAGCGGATTGCCACGAAGATCCGCCGTGTATGTGGATCGATGCGGATGTATTGGTTCGTGAGAGAGCCGCGGGCGGATTTGAAGCGGGCGCGTACGCACGCGGTTGGATTGAGGGCAGGCCGGTCAGCATCACGCCGGGCACGCCGCCGCCGAAGCCTCCGCGCCGGTTTGGTTTTGAGGCGGAGTCGACTGAAGCGCTCGCGCAAAAGCTCCCAGAGATGTTAGCGCGGCTGCACGCGCCGGCTGTGCGAGACGCGTGCGTGATGATCCGGCCGGATCCGAGCATGCGCTTTGGCGATGTCATCGCTTTTCACGAAGCGCTAATGGCGCAGCGCCTTCGCGCCGCCGACTTCCAACCACCACGGGCGACTGAGACGCGCTAGACGCGCGTTGCGCACACGATTGTACGTGTTACTAATCAATCTGAAAACAACAAGCGCTGGGAGGCGCGCGATGCGGCATTGGGTGAGCGCGCTGTGTGCGGCGCTGATGGTGGTTGCGTGCCAATCGGCAGGTGTCGCGAGCGCGCCCGCTGCGTCGCCGCCGCCGCCCGTGTGGGCAGCGCCTGCGCCGACGACGGAGTCGCAAATCTGGGGCGATCCAGCGTTGCCGGGCACGCCAGAGGCGGAGCAGCTCGCGGCGGCCGGTTACGTGCGCGAAGAGTTCTTCCTCAGCGGCGGCGCGAATGTTTATGCGTATGGCGCTGATGGGCGCGTGGCGGTGGAGCGCGCGGGCGTTCCGTTTACGACGCGCGTGATTGTGATCCGGCCGAGCGATCCGGCGCGGTTTTCCGGCGTGGTGCAGCTCAATCCGTTTCATCCGCTGCAGGGGCGCGGCAATTGGGCGAACATGCGCCCCTACGTGCTCGCGCATGGCGATGCATATGTCGGCGTGCTGATCGGCGACGATGCGAACACGCGCACCATGGCGCCGCAAACGCCGCCGATCCGCGCGACGGAAGTGCTGCGCTGGTTCGATCCGGTGCGCTACGCGCCGATCAATTGGCCGGACGATGACGGCATTCGCTGGGACGTGTTCGCGCAAACGGCGATGCAGGTGCGCGACCGCGCCGGCGGGCTGATGGCAGGCTTCGATGTGCAGCGCGTTTACGCGTCGGGCTGGAGTTTCACCGGCAGCTTTCTGCGCACCTACATCAATGAAGGTTTTCACGAGCGTTATCGCCGCGCGAACGGCGCGCCGCTGATCGATGGCTATCTGATTGGGATTTCCTCGTTCAGCTTCCGCTCCGGCTACGTGCCGATCAACGGACACACGGAGAATTTGCCGGTCGAAGACGCGCGGCGGCGCAACCGGCCGATCGACGTTCCGGTAATCGAGCTAATGAGCGAGAACGAAGCGATCACCAACCGCGATCCGGTGACGCCCGACGCCGACAGCGGCGTCGGCATGCATCGCCTGTACGAAGCGCCGGGGCTGACGCATGGCTCGGGGCAGGGCGGCGGCGCGCGCGATGTGATGGCGCAGCAAATCGCGGCGCGCATGCCGCGGCCAGGCGCGCTTGGCGTGACCGATCCGTGCACCGCGGCGGTGACGGACGTGGACATGGGCGCGTTCGGGCGCGCGGCGCTCGCGAACCTGCATCTTTGGGCGACGACGGGCGCGGCGCCGGCGCGCGTGGCGCGCATGCAGGTCGATCAAACGACGTGGCTGGGCATGAAGGATGCGCAGGGCAATACGCTCGGCGGCTTGCGCGCCGCGCAACTCGACGTGCCGCTCGCGCGCTATGGCGATCCGCCGGCGGACTCGGGTTGCCGGCCGCGCGTGTCGAGCATCGGGAGCCCATCAATCGAGATGCGCCGCACGCCGCTGACGCGCGCGCAGCTCGCACGGCTCTATCCCGGCGGGCGCGCGGAGTATTTGCGTCGCTTCGATGCGGCGGTGGATGCGCTTGTCGCGCGGCGTCTGCTGCTTACGGCGGACGCTGAGACGCAAAAAGCGCAAGCGCGCGCCAACGCCGACGCGGCGTTCACGCGCTAACTCCTTCTCCCCTTGTGGGAGAAGGTGGCGCATCGCGCAGCGATGCGACGGATGAGGGGTGGCTTCGCCAATGCTCGCGCGTCGCGCATGCACCCCTCACCCGCGTAGTGCGCTTGGCGGCTGTCGTGTGGTTGTGCCTCTCCCACAAGGGGAGAGGGAGTGGGGCGCGCTAGCTCGCGGCCTCCCGCGCCGCCTTGGCGCGCATCTTGTGCGCGATTTCGGCGAGGGAGGCGTTCTTGCCGCCGAGTTGGATGAACTCGAGCAGCGCGCCATCCGGATCGCGGATGAACACGACGCGCACGGCGCCGAACGTCTCGGGGCCGGGCGTATCGACGAGACCATCGGCTTTCAGCGTGGCGTGGACCGCGTCGATGTCGTCCACGCTGAGCGCGACGCAGGAATGCCCAAGCGTTGGGCGCGCGGCCTTGGCGGCTGCGATCTCCGCGTCGCTCGCATCGGTCTTCACCAGCTCCATCGCAACGCCGCCGAGGAGGCCGATCACGGTATAGCCGTTCGGCTGGCCGCGATTGTCGATGAACACGTCGTAGCCGAACACGCGCTGATAGAACGCGACGGAGCGATCGAGATCGGTGCAGCGGATCGCGATGTGCGAGAGCGCTTTGGTGGCGATCAGAGGCGCGGTGCTCATGCGAGCTTCACCAGCATTTTTCCGATGTTTTCGCCGTGCATCAGCGCGATCTGGGCGTTGGCGGCGTTTTCGATGCCGTTGAGGATCGTCTCGCGGTACTTGATGCGGCCTTCCTTGATCCAGCCCGTCATCTTCTCGCGGAATTCGCCGGCGAGGTGCTGGTATTCGTTCATCGCAAAGCCGCGAATGGTGATGCCGGCGTAGATGATGTTGGAGAGGTTGCGCACCACGGTGCGTGAACCTTGCTCGTTATAGCCCGAGATCATGCCGCAGACGGCGACGCGGCCGCCGGGGCGCAGCACGTTGAGCGCCGCATCGAGGTGATCGCCGCCGACGTTATCGAAATAGACGTGCAGGCCGTCCTTCGGCACGGCGGCGCGGATGGCTTTGTTGATCGGCTGCTCTTTGTAATTGATGACGTGATCGACTTTGAGTTCGTCGCGCAGATACGCGACTTTGTCAGCCGCGCCCGTCGAGCCGATGACGTAGCAATCGTAGATCTTGCCGATCTGCACCGCGACTTGGCCGACGGCGCCGGCGGCTGTGGAGACCCAGAGGTTTTCGCCGTTCTTCAGGCCCGCGACATTCGTGAGGCCGCCATACGCGGTGAGGCCGGGATTGCCGAGCACGGACATATAGGCCGTGAGCGGGATCGCGGGATCGTTCTTCAGCGGCGCGATGCCTTTGCCGTCCGACAGGAAATATTCGCGGAAGCCCTGGCGGTTGTTGACGACGTCGCCTTCCTTGAAGCTCGCATTGCGCGATTTGACGACGCGGCCGATCGCGCCGCCCATGATCGCTTCGTTGAGCTCTTGGCCGACACTCATGCGCGGGCGGAGCGCGGGATCGACCGACATGTAGAGGTTCTGCACCAAGAGCTCGCCGTCGGCGGGATCGGTAATGTCCCGCGTGACGAGCGCGAAGTCGGTGGGTTTCAGATCGCCGTCGGGGCGCTGGACGAGGTGGACTTCGCGGCTGGTCGTGCTCATGGCGTCGTGTGCTCCGGTGTGTGTCTTAAACGTCGAAACGATAGGCGGCGCCGTCGCGGCGGACGTGGCCGGCGGTGGGCGCGGCGAAGTGCGTGCCGATGACGAGGATCGGCTGATCGGCCATGTCGCCGAGGAATTGTTTGCGCGTCGCGATCGCGGCGGCTTTGTCGCTATCAAAATCGGGCGCCCAGTCGGGATGCGCGATCTGGCAGGGGTGGTGCAAGAGATCGCCGGTGATGATCGCTGTTTTGCCGCCGGACTCGATGACGACCGAGACGTGGCCCGGCGTGTGCCCGGGCGTGGGCATGAGGCGGATGCCGTTCGTCAGCGTGTGATCCATCGCGACGAGATCGGCCAGGCCCGCGTCGAAGATCGGTTGAACGGAATCGGCGAGGATTTGCGGCGCTTCGCCGTCGTTCTCGTTCGACCAATGCGCGAACTCTTGCTTGCCGATGAGGTAGCGCGCGTTAGGGAAGGTCGGGACCCACTTGCCGTCTTGCAGCATCGTGTTCCAGCCGACGTGATCGACGTGGAGGTGGGTGCAGACGACGGCGTTTACATCGGTGCGCTTCACGCCGGTTGCTTCGAGCGATTCCAGGAACTTCGTCGCGAGCGGGCGTTTGCCGGTCATGCCGCGCGGGCGATCGTTGCCGATGCAGGTGTCGACGACGAGGTTGAGGCCGGGCGCTTGCACGAGCAGCGCGTGGATCGAGACGTTGAGGTGCCCTTCGGGCGTGACGAAGTGCGGGTAGAGCCAGTCCGTGCCCTTGAGCGCGTCGGGCGTTGCGTCACGGATGAAGGGGCGCTTTTCGCTGTAGGGCGTCTGCATCTCGAGTTCGACGATGCGTGTGATTTTCACATCGCCGATGGTCCAGGTCAGCGGCTCGGTCATGCGGCGATGTCCTTTTCGGCGAGCGCGGGAATCTCACCGGCGCGGAGGATGTTGAAGAACCAGGAGCGGCGCGTGGCGGTGCGCGGGAAGGCGGGATTGTCGTGCACGCAGGCGAGATTGTCCCACACGTAGATTTCGTTCGGGCGCATCACGCGTTCGTAGCGCGCTGTGCTGGTCTCAGTGCGGGCCCAGAGGTCGGCGTGGAGCGCGCGGCCTTCGTCTTCGGGCAGGCCGTCGAGTTTTCCGTCGCGCTTGTTGGCGAGCAGCAGGAACGGCGCGCCGCTGCGCGGGTGGCGGGCGGCGACGGGTTGGAGCGTTGAGGGCGCGCGCGCGCCGTCCATCGGCGCGCGGGCGACGTGCAGGCAGCGAGCGTGCGCGATCTTGGCTTTGATGTCGTCCGGCAGGTTTTCGTAAACCGCGCGCATATCGACGAAGCGCATCGGCACGGTCTCCGGCGCTTCGTGCAGGATTTGCACGGCGTATGCGGCGGGGCCGTTGGCGAACACGTCGTAATGCAAGTCTTCGATGAAGGCGCGCACGCGCTCGCGGCCATCGTCGGGCTTTGGATCGGAGCGGAAGACCTGGATGAAATCGTGCTGCGCATCGAGCGCGAGCTGGTTGCCGCGCGCGGCGGGCTCGCCCAAGAGCGCCGCGAGTTTGGCGACGCTCTCGGCGCGCACCGGCGTTTGCGCCTGGATGCGCACGACGGCGCGCCGGTCGAGCGCGTCTTGAAGCGCCGCGAGCGCGGCGGGATCGTCCGCAAAGGCGGTGAAGTCCTCGATCTTGAGCTCGGCGCCAATGCTGGCGTCCGCGTCGCGAAACGCGTGCATGGCGCGCCTCCCTTTTATCGTTTCGCGGAGCGTACCGTGGTTTCTAAGTGCGGGCCAGCACCGGCTAACTACCTTTATAACGCAGGGGCGCCGCCTTGACGTGCGCGTAACCGTCGTCTGAATTTGCCGTGACAAGATAGAGAGAGGATCAAGGCATGGCCTACCGCCCCAAGCGCATGAAGTTCGGCATTTTCATCGCGCCGTTTCACCGGATCGGAGAGAACCCGACGCTGGCGCTGAAGCGGGACATGAAGCTGATCGAGCATCTCGATGCGCTTGGGTACGAAGAAGCCTGGATCGGCGAGCACCACAGCTTTGGGCGCGAGATCATCGCGGACCCGGTGGTGTTCATGGCCGCCGCCGCTGAGCGCACGCGGCGCATCAAGCTC
>CAZMCA010000198.1:0-5938 GCA_964564595.1 uncultured Caulobacteraceae bacterium | reverse complement strand
GGATTGAACGTCTTCATCGCCTCGACGACCATCAGCGTCTGGCCCTCGGTCACGCTATCGCCGACGCTGACGAAGACTTTCGCGCCAGGCTCTGGCGCGAGGTAGGCCGTGCCAACCATCGGCGAGAGGACGGCGTTTGGATCGTTGCGCTTGTCAGCGGCGGTTGCGGCGGGCGCGGCAGCGGCGACGGGCGCGGGGGCGGCGGCCGCGACGGGCATGTGGTGCACCGGCGCGGGCGCAGCGGGCGCGGCGGCGTACGTCACCGTCTTTGCAAGGCGCAGCTTCAGCTCGCCATGCTCGACCTCGATCTCGGTGAGGCCGGTTTCCGAAAGAATGGCGGCGAGTTCGCGCACCAGGTCGGGTTCGATGCCGCCGCTTCCGGCTTTCTTGTCCGACTTTTCCGACATGGACGCTGGTCTCCTCATCGCACGCGCGCGGCGTCTGCTGCGGCTTCGATCGCGAGCTCGTAGCTCAGCGCCCCAAACCCCGCGATCACGCCTTTGGCGGCCGTGGAGATGTGGGACACATGGCGGAACGGCTCACGCGCGTGCGGGTTGCTCAAATGCGTTTCGATCACCGGGATGGCGATGGCCTTGATCGCGTCATGCAGTGCGACCGAGGTGTGCGTGTAGGCGGCGGCGTTTAGTACAACGGCGGCGGCTTTGTCCCGTGCTTCATGCAGCCATTCCACAAGCTCCCCTTCGCGCTGGGTCTGGCGGAAGACGAGGGGGTGGCCCGCGGCGGTAGCGCGTGCTGCGCAACGGCGCTCGATATCGGCCAGGGTGTCGCGGCCGTAGATCTCAGGCTCGCGGGTTCCCAGCAGGTTCAAGTTCGGTCCGTTCAGCACGTAAATGGGCTTCGCGTCAGCGGGCATCAGGGTCTTCCGAAGCGGCCGTTGCGCCGGCGGGCGGCGGGACTTAACTGCGAAGCGTGCGTTATCTCAATGAACCCTTTGTTCCAGCAGGCTGGCCCGGGTTCGCGGCGGATAGGAAGGCCGATGCGGCTTTGGGTCAATGGCGAAGTGCGCGAGGCGCGAGAGGGGCTCAATCTCCTCGCGTTCCTTGAGGGCATAGACATCAATCCGAAGAAAGTGGCGGTCGAACGCAACCTGGAGATTGTACCCCGGTCACGGTATCAAGATACCGTGTTGGCGGACGAGGACCGGCTGGAGATCGTCCAGTTCGTTGGGGGCGGGTAGAAAGACTTATGAACGACACGCCTCTCACCATTGCCGGCAAGACGTACACGTCGCGTCTCATCGTCGGCACCGGCAAGTTCAAGAGCTATGCGGAAGACGCGGCCGCTGTGGAAGCGAGCGGCGCGGAGATCGTGACGGTGGCGCTGCGGCGCGTGAATCTCTCTGATCCGAACCAGCCGCGGCTCACCGATTTTGTCGATCCCAAGAAGTACACGTTCTTGCCGAACACGGCGGGTTGCACGACTGCGGATGAGGCCGTGCGCACGCTGCGGCTCGCGCGCGAAGCAGGCGGATGGAATCTCGTGAAGCTCGAAATCTTCACCGACGCCAAGACGCTCTATCCTGATATGGAAGAGACGCTGAAGGCTGCGAAGATGCTCATCAAAGAGGGCTTCGACGTGATGCCGTATTGCAGCGACGACCCGGTGTTCGCGCGCAAGCTGGAGGACGCGGGCTGCTGCGCGATCATGCCGCTGGGCGCGCTGATCGGTTCGGGCCTTGGCATTCAGAACCCGATCAACATTCGCCTCATCATCGAAGCGGCGCGCGTGCCCGTGCTGGTGGATGCGGGCGTCGGCACGGCCTCGGACGCAGCTATCGCGATGGAGTTGGGGTGCGATGCGGTGCTCATGAACACCGCGATCGCGCACGCCAAGGATCCGGTCCGGATGGCGCGCGCGATGAAATATGCGGTCATCGCGGGGCGGGAGGCGTATCTGGCTGGGCGGATGGCGAAGAAGCGCTACGCCGATCCTTCAAGCCCGCTAGCGGGTCTCATTTAAGGGGCGGCGCCCCTCTTAAGGGCAATGAGCGCGCCTAAACCGCCTATGCCGATTTGTCCGGTTGATTTGACCTTGGGGCGCCGGTCTAATCCGTACCGTCTCTTCTAAAACCCGGAAATCTCCATGATTCGGCTGCACGAGGCCCCCGTTGGCCCCGAGGAAATCGACAGTCTCGGCCACATGAACATGCGCTATTACGGCACCCGCGCGGCCGCCGGCGCACGGGCGCTCATGGGCAAGTTGGGGCTCGGGGACATCGAGGCGGACGGCCTGACGCTGGTCGCGCAGGACTCGTTCAACCACTACCTCAAAGAGCAGTTCGCGGGTGCAACGCTCGTCGTCGATGGCGGCGTGAGCGAGGTCCACCCCGACAGCGTGACGCTCTATCTCGAACTGATCAACGCGGCGACGGGCGATCGGGCGGCGACGTTCATTTTGAAGCCGGCGCTTTATCGGCGGGCCGATCGTGGGCACGTGGCGCTGCCGCAGGCGGTGCTGGAAGCGGCGGCGCGTTCACGCGTCGATATTCCGGCGCACGGCAAGCCGCGCTCGCTCGATCTTTCGACGCCGCGCACCGATGCGCGCCTCGCGGCGCTCGACAGCGCGCTCGGCAAACACAATTTCCCGTTCGGGCCGCGCGGCGATGCGCGCATCCCGGAAGACGAGTGCGACGAGCACGGCTTCCTCAATCTCACCTGCGCGCAGGACATCATGTTCTCGATGTTCGCCGCGCATGCGCGGGCTGCCGGCATGCGCCAAGGCCCGCCGATCGAGCGGCGGCCGGATGGTTTGCGGATGGGCTGGGCGATGCTGGAGAACCGGCAATATCTCGTCGCCACGCCGCGCGCGAATGACCGGATCAAGACGCTTTCGGCGCCGGTCGCGCTTGGCAAGAAGACGCAGCAGATGCGGCGCTGGTCATTCAACGCCGATACGGGCGCGCTGCTTTCGGTGATCGATGGCGTGTCGATCGGGCTCGATCTCGATGCACGCAAGGCGATCGATATTCCGGACGATCTGCGCGCCGAACTCGAGGCGCAGATGGAAAGCGTTCGGGAAGCGGCTTAGCCGCTTTTAGCGCTGAGCTTGCTGCACTTCGCGGGCCGCTTCGGCGAGGCGCGCTTCAAGTTGCTGGCGGTTGAAGCCGGGCACGAGTTCGCCGTTGATCAGGAAGCCGGGCGTACCGGTGATGTTTTCACCGACGGCCAGTTCGTGATTGCGCTCGAGGATTTGATCGATTTCCGGATTGGCCATGTCGCGGCGCATGCGGGCGACGTCGATGCCGTTCGCGCGCGCGATCGTATCGATTTGGGCTGAGCCGAGATCGCCGCGATGGGCCATCAAGGCGCGGTGGAATTGACGGTAGCGGCCTTGCGGGATCGACGCGATGGCGGCGCGCGCCGCTTCCAGCGATTCCGGGCCGAGCACGGGAAATTCCTTGAACACGACCCGCACGTCTCGCCGGTTTTCCATTGTCTGGAAGAGCCATTCAGCCGCCGCGTGGCAGTACGGGCAGCGATAATCGAAGAACTCGACAATGGTGATCGGCGCGTTGGCTGGGCCGACGGAGACATCGCGCGGATCACTCTCGATCTCGACGCGGCGCGCCTGCGATTGGCGGTCCGCCAGCGCGTCGAGCGCCTCTTTCAGAAGCTCTGGATCGTTGACGAGGTAATCGCGCACGACGGCGCGGACCTGCGCGCTGTCTTCAATGTTGACCGGCGTTGGTTCGGGAGTCGCCGCAGGCTGCGCGCAAGCGGCGAGCGCGAGCGCGCAGAAGAAAGCGGCGAGAAGTCTCACGATCGGCGTCCTGTCTGTTCGCGCATTTGGCCCTGGCTGAAGGTTGCGATGTCGCTCGCGCGCTGCCAGGCGGGCTGGCCTTGCGGGAGTTCGCGGCGGGCGCGTTCGGCGAAGTTGTTGGCGCGGGCAAAATCGCCCGTGACGTAGCTTTGTTCGGCGGATGCGAGGCGCGCGAGACCTTCTTCGCCGCGCGCGGCGTGCGCGACCGAAAGTTCGCGCCAGGCGAAGCCGTTGTCGGGCTCAAGGGCGGTTGCGCGTTCGAGGAGGCGGATCGCCTCATCCGTGTTCGGGCCGGCGCGGTTCGGCTCGGTCGCTTGCAGGGTGCGCGCGAGCAGCACGAGGTAGAGCGCATCGTTGGGGCGCAGTTGCAGCGCGCGCCGGAGCGGGGCGACCGCTTCGGCAGAGCGGCCGTTTTCGAACAGCAGCTGGCCGTAGATCTCATGGAAGAACGGGTTGTTCGGCTCTTCCGCGATGAGGGACTGAATTTCACGCGTGGCGCGCGGAATGTCGACGGCGCGATAATAGGCGAAAGCGCGGGCGTAGCGCGCGGGCATCGACCGGTCGCTCTCGGGGTAACGCGAGAGCGTTTGCGGCAGCGTGTTGAGATAGCCGACGAGTTTGGCCTGGATCATCTGCAGGCGGTGAATGTTCTCCGGACTGTCGACGGCGTCGTGATGCTGGCCCGCCTCGACGCGCACGCGCAGCGCTTGCACACGATCGGATGTGAAGGGGTGGCTAAGCACGTAACCCGGTGCGCGGCGCATATCGAATTCGTAGCGCCGCAGATTGCGGTTGAAGAAGTCGATCAACCCTTGGCCGGTTTGGCCGGACGCATCGAGATAGGTCATCGCCGCTTGGTCGGCCGCGCTTTCCTGAACTTGCGTGTGCCGGACGAAATTGCCCTGCGCGAATGCGCCCGAGCCGGCGATGAGCGCTGAGCCCGCGTCACCGGCGCCGCCCATCATCGCGAGCACGCCAAGACCGATGGAAATCAGTGCTGGGCCCATCGAGCGGCGCATCGCTTCACGCGAGCGCACCAAGTGCCCGCCGGTGATGTGGCCGGTTTCGTGCGCGAGCACGCCGATCAGCTGGTTCGGGTTTTCCGCGGCCATGATGAGGCCGGTGTGCACGAAGATGTTCTCACCGCCCGCGACGAACGCGTTCAGCGAGGGATCCTGAATGACGTAGAGATCGACGCTGTCGGGATCGAGGTTGGCTGCCTGCCAGATGGGCGTCGAGAAATCTCGCAGGACCTGCTCGATCTCGGAATCGCGAATGATGCCGCCTTGTGCTGCGGCCGGCTGCGCGAACGCGAGCAGGGACGCCGCACATGCGACGAGCGCGGCCGCAATGCGGCGCACGGGATTCATCAGCGGCGACATGCCTTGCTCCGTAGCTCGGGCGCCAACCCCGCTTCGGGTTTCAAACCGGTTTTGGGGCGCAAACAAGGCCGCGCGCCTTGTTCGCGTATTGGGCTGCATCAGCCCTTTTTGCCCCAACGGTTCAAGCGCGAGAAGAACCGGTCGCGCCGGGCCTGATCAGGCTCGTATTCCTGCTCAGGTTCAGCCCAGGCCGGCGCGGGGCGATCTTCGGCCGCGATCACCGCTCCGGAAGGAACCGCATCGGGCGCGCCGTCATCGGCCATTGCGAAGGCGGGCTCGGGCGCTTCCACGATTGCCGGCGCGAGGATGCGCGGCGGGGGCGCAGCCTCCGCTGCAATCGCCGCCACTGGTTCGGGCGCTTCCTGTTCTTCGATTGGCGCTTCGACGATCTCAGGCACGGCTTCGACCGGGCGCTCGAGGCGGCGCAGATAAGCGCTTGCGTCGGTGCCTGCGAAATCCAGCCATTCGCCGCCATCGACCTCGAACGGACGGCGGCCGCGGCCGCGGCGGCGGCGCCGGCGGCGATTGCCGTTGCGGTCTCCGTTGCGTTCGCCGCGATCGGCGCCGTTCGGGCGCTCCTCGCGTTCGCGCGGCTGCGCTATGGCGGCGACGGCTTCGCCATCTTCGCCGTTCGCGCCTTCGGCGCCGTCTTCACGGCGCTTGCCGCCCCGGCGTCCGCGCCGGCGGCGATTCCCGCGCCGGCCTTCTCCATCGCCGCCACGCGCTTCGCTATCGGCGGCGATCGCTTCCTCTTCTTCATCGACGTCGTCGGGAAC
>CAZMCA010000197.1:0-5988 GCA_964564595.1 uncultured Caulobacteraceae bacterium | reverse complement strand
GAAGCGCTTGAAAAGCACGCTCTTGCCTTCCATCACGGGCTTGGACGCGAGCGCGCCGAGATTGCCCATGCCGAGAATGGCGGTGCCGTTCGAGATCACGGCGACGAGATTGCCCTTGGCGGTGTAGTCGTAGGCCTTGTCCGGATCGTCCGCGATAGCCTGCACCGGCACGGCCACGCCGGGCGAATACGCGAGCGAGAGATCACGCTGCGTCGCCATCGGCTTGGTGGGCGTTACGGAGAGCTTCCCCGGCGGATAGGCGCGGTGGAAGGCAAGCGCCTCCTCGTCGGTGAAGGTGCGTTTCTCTTCGGACATGTGAAGGGATGTGCTCGCGGCCGTTTGCGGAGCGGCCACCCTAGTCAGGCGCGCGCGGCGGTCAATGCGACGGCTTGCGCCCCACCCAGCGCAGCGCGAGCGCCGTTCCGGTCGTGCAAATGATGGCGATCGCCATCGGCCGCGCGGTGCCGTCATAGAAGGCGCCGCTGACGCCCGCGAGCACCGCGCCCGCCAAGAACGACACGGCGCCAGTGATGGCCGCAACGGCGCCAGGGCGCGCGCGGTCAAACCCTTGGGCGATGGCCTGCGCGTTCGGCGCAACGAACGGAAATGCCGAGATCAGAACGAACAACGGCACGAGCACGCCCCACATGCCGAACGCGCCGGAGAGGGCGCCGGCCGCCATCACAAGCGCGAGCACGAACACGGCGATGGTGGCGCGATCGAGAATCGCTTCCGGCGCGGCGCGCGCGAGGAGGGCGCGATTGACCTGCGCGGCGGCGATGAAGCCGAAGGCGTTGACCCCGAAATAATAGCCGAATTGATCGGCAGGAATGCCAAAGCCTTCGATGAGCAGCACGGGCGCGCTGGAAAGATAGGTGAAGAAGCTGGCGCTGCCGAACGCGCCCACCAGCGCAACGCGCATCAGCGGCCAATTGCCAAGCACTTTGAGGCAGGCGGAAAGCATGGATTCGCCGGCCGAGAACGCGCGCGCCTCCGCGCTCCGCGACTCTGTCAGCCGGAAGAACGCCGCCGTAGCGATCACCAGCCCAAACGCCGCCACGAACCAGAACACGGCGCGCCAATCGCCGTGCACCACGAAATAGCCGCCGAGCAGCGGCGCAAGGATCGGCGCGATCCCCATGATGAGCATGAGCTGCGAGAGATACCGCGCGCCCTCACGCGCATCGTACCGGTCGAACACGATGGCGCGCGCGATCACCGTGCCGGAAGAAGCGCCGATGGCCTGGAAGAAACGCGCCACGATCAGCCATTCCATCGAAGGCGCGAGCGCGCACCCGATCGACGCCGCGACGAAGACGCCAACACCCGCAAACAGCGGCAGGCGCCGGCCGAATTTGTCCGACGCGGGGCCGTAGAGGAATTGCCCAAGCGCAATGCCGATGAAGAACGCCGAAAGCGTGAGCTGCGCCGCGCCCGGATCGGCGCGAAAGTCCTGCGCGATGGCGGGCAGCGCCGGCAGATACATATCCATCGCGATCGGCACGAAGGCCGTCATCGAGCCGAGGATAACGAAAAGCGCCCCGTTTGGGGGCGCGCTTTGCTGCTGCGATGTGGTCACGCAGGCGGTGTAGCGACCGCGGGCGTGGAGCGCTACACCCTGCGCATGGCTGATTCCGGCATGGCCGATACGGGCGCGAAGGCCGCCAAGCCCGCCTCGCCGTTCCTGGCGCAATACCTTGCGGCCAAGGCGGATTATCCGGATGCGCTTTTGTTCTTCCGGATGGGCGACTTCTACGAGCTGTTCTTTGATGACGCCGTGCAAGCCGCCGGCGCGCTCGGTATCGCGCTCACCAAACGCGGCCAGCACAACGGCGACGATATCCCGATGGCGGGCGTGCCGTGGCACCAAGCGGAAAACTATCTCGCCAAGCTGATACGCGCCGGGTTCCGCGTCGCCGTGTGCGAACAGATGGAAGATCCTGCGGAAGCGAAGAAGCGCGGCTCCAAATCCATCGTGCGCCGCGAAGTCGTGCGCCTCGTCACGCCCGGCACGCTGACGGAGGAGGGCCTCCTCGATGCGCGCGCGCCGAGCCGGCTTGCCGCGCTTGCGATCGAAGGCGGCGAAGCAGCGCTAGCGTGGGCGGATATCTCCACGGGCGCGTTCGAAGTGCGCGCCGTCGACGCCGCACGGCTTGAAGAAGAGATTGTCGCGCTCGCGCCGGCGGAATTGTTAGTGTGCGATGAAACGGCGGCGAAAGCGCAGGCGGGCGCCGACCTCGCGCGCGCGGCTTTGACCATTCGTCCAGCTGCGAAGGCCGATCCGCGTGCGGGTGCGCGGCGCGCGCAGAGCTTGTTCGAAGTCGCATCGCTCGACGGGTTCGGTTCGTTTGCGCCCGCCGAACTAGGCGCGATCGGGCTGCTGATCGACTATGTGGAGCTAACGCAAGCGGGCGCTGCGCCGCGCTTGGCGCCGCCGCGCCAGGCAAGCGCGCAAGCCTTCATGGCGATCGATGCGGCGACGCGCGCCGCGCTTGAGATCGAGCGCTCGGCGCGCGGCGCGCGCGAAGGATCGCTGATCGCCGCAATCGATAGGACGGTTACGGCCGCCGGCGCGCGGCTGCTGAGCGAGCGCCTCGCGCGGCCGCTGACGCAGGTCAGCGCGATCCAGGCGCGGCACGACGCCGTGGCGTTTTTTCTCGCGCATCCCGATCAGCGCGCTTCGGTGCGGCGCGAACTGAAAGCGGCAGGCGATCTTGCGCGCGCGCTGACGCGGCTCGCATTGGGGCGCGGCGGGCCGCGCGATCTGGCCGCCATGCGCGATGCGCTTGTGGCGGGCGATCGTGCGCAGGCGCTTTGCCTTGGGCTTGGGCGTGAAGCGGCGCCGGGTGAGGTCGCGCAGGCCTGCGCGGCGCTCTCGCTGTTCGCTGCGCCGCCTGTCGCGGCGCTCGTGCAAAGCTTGCAAAGCGCGCTCGCGCCTGAATTGCCGCTGCTGACACGTGATGGCGGCTTCATCGCCGCCGGCTACGATCAGGCGCTCGATGATGCCCGCGCGTTGCGGGACGATAGCCGCCGCGTGATCGCAGCGCTGCAAGCGCGCTACGCCGAAGAGACCGGCATGCCGGGCCTGAAGCTTCGGCACAACGGCGTCATCGGCTATCATATCGATGCAACGCCCAAGCAGGCCGAAGCGCTGATGGCGCCGCCGCTCTCGGCGCAATTCATCCACCGGCAAACCAACGCCAGCTCGGTGCGATTCACCACCAATGAGCTGATCGAACTCGACGCGAAGATCGCGCGCGCGGGCGATGCGGCGCAAGCGCGGGAGCTTGCGCTCTTTCGCGCGTTCGCGGAGCAAGCCGCCGCGCACGAAGCGCCGATCCGCGCCGCCGCCGAAGCGATCGCCGCGCTCGATGTCGCGAGCGCGCTCGCCGAATGGGCTGAGGAAGCACAATGCGTGCGCCCGGAGATCGACGAAAGCGCCGCGCTGATCGCGGAGGGCGCGCGTCATTCTGTCGTTGAAGCGTCGCTGCGCCGCCAGGGGCAGGGCTTCACCGCAAACGATGCGCGGCTCGATGGCGAAGGCCAAGCCGGGCCGCGCCTGCTACTCGTGACGGGCCCGAACATGGCCGGCAAGAGCACGTATCTTCGGCAAATCGCGCTGCTCGCAGTGCTTGCGCAGGCGGGTGCTTACGTTCCGGCGCGCAAGCTGCGGCTCGGTATTGTCGACCGCTTGTTCGCGCGTGTTGGCGCGAGTGATGATCTTTCGCGCGGTCGCTCAACGTTCATGATGGAGATGATCGAGACCTCCGCGATCCTCCACCAAGCGGGGCCGCGCGCGCTGGTCGTGCTCGATGAAATCGGCCGCGGGACCGCGACGTTCGATGGACTCGCCATTGCGTGGGCGACGGCGGAGCACCTGCACGACACCAACAAGTGCCGCGCCGTGTTCGCCACGCACTATCACGAGCTCACCGTGCTCGCCGATCGCCTGCAAGCGACGGCGAATGCGCATCTGCGCGCCAAGGAATGGAAGGGCGATCTGGTGTTTCTGCACGAAGTCGCGCCCGGCGCTGCGGATCGTTCCTATGGCATCCAGGTGGCGAAGCTTGCCGGCTTGCCGCGCGCTGCGGTGGATCGCGCGCGGGCCGTGCTGGCGCGGCTCGAAGCGGGGAAGGGCGCCAAGCTCGGTGAGGCCGATCTCGAGATGCCGCTGTTTGCGCAGGCGCTTGAGCCTTCCGAAGCGGAAGCCGCCCTCGCGCGCCTCGATCTCGATGCAATGACGCCGAAGGACGCGCTCGATGCGCTCTACACACTGAAGGGGCTGCTGAAGTGACGACGATCCTGATGGTCGACGTCGATGGCGTGATCGTGCGCCCGGATGGCAAGCGCGCCGATAAGCGCCGGTGGGATCAAGACCTGAAGCGCGACCTCGGGATCGATCCCGCCGACTTGCAGGCCGCGTTCTTCAAGCCGCACTGGCCCGACGTCGTGAACGGCCGCGCCGACCTGTTCGAGCGCCTCGTTCCCGCGCTCGCGGACGTCACGACGGATGTGAGCGCGCAGACGCTGGTCGATTATTGGTTCAAGTGGGATTCCGAACTCGATGATGCGCTGCTGGCAGACCTGGCGGCGCTGCGCGCGGCGGGGACGGAAATGCACCTCGCCACGGTCCAGGAGCATCACCGGGCGCGGTATCTGTGGGAGACGCTCGGCTTCCGAGACCGGTTCGACGCGATCCACTATTCGGCCGCCTACGGCGTGGGCAAACCGGACCCGGTCTTCTTCACGGCGGTCGCGGCAAAGCTGGAAAGCGCGCCCGAAAAGTTGCTGCTGATCGACGACAGCGCTGCAAACATCGAAGGCGCCAGGCGCGCCGGCTGGCGCGCAAGCCTGTGGACAAAAGACCTGAAGCTTGCGGACGCAATCGCGGCGGCGCGCTAGGCGCGCCGATACGCCGCGCCTCTCAAATCCTTACGGATTGGATGTCGGTGGGGCGGATTGATCGAGAAGGTTGGGGCGCGACTCGCCCTGGCGCTGAATTTCCTGCACCGCCATGCCCTGCGTGACGGCCGTAACCGCCGTCGGCAGCGTCGCGACCGTGGCGACGTACATCATGTAGGCGCCCATGCAGGCTCCAATGATGAGGCCCGCGATGCCCCACGTAGAAGCCGCGAACCAATAGGCTGAAGAGCGCTCGCGCTGAAACTGCGCGCGGAGCAATTTCTCTTCAAAATGAGGATCATAGGCACGCGCTTCGAGCGTATGCACGTTGCGGCTCTTGTCTTCATCGACAGGCGCAAGCCGCGTGCTTCCGCGCGCGTTCTGACCTCGCATCGGCGGTCTCCTAGGTTCGGTCACGTGTATGTGGGGCGCAGGTTGGCCCGCGCCAGCCCCTCAATCTCGCTTTGGCGGCGAAATGGGGCAAACTCGGGGCAATCAGTTAACGTGTGAGTCATCTGACGGAACCTTAACCGTATTCGCGTGACAGGTGTTCCTGAAACGCAGCAAAATTCTCGTACGGGATGACCCGTGCTTATATCGGCGGCGCCATGCCAACGAACCTGAAGCCCGCCCGTATCGAGTTCGTTGTCGATGGCGCGCTTTTACGCTCCCAGCTCACCGCGACCGCGCGCGCCTATGGCGCGGAATCCGACGACGCGCGAAAGCGCGTGCGCCAATTGTTGCACGGCGCGCTGTTCCGCGGGCGGATGATCGCCAAGGAGCGGCTCGAAGCTGGGGAGAACGGCCTCGCGGTGGCGCGCCTGCTGGCGCAGGTCGCCGACCAGGTGATCTCGGCGCTCTACGATTTCACCACCGTCCACGTCTTCCGCTCCCGCAACCCGACGCAAGGGGAGCGGTTCGCGCTGGTGGCTGTCGGCGGCTACGGGCGCGGCCAGCTCGCGCCCTCGTCCGACATCGATCTCCTGTTTCTCCGGTCCTACAAGCAGACCGCGTGGGGCGAGAGCGTGCGCCCGTCCGAGGGCGTCTGGCTGCCCATCGGCCACTACGTGCCCCGGGAGGGCCCGT
>CAZMCA010000196.1:0-5991 GCA_964564595.1 uncultured Caulobacteraceae bacterium | reverse complement strand
CGCCCGATCGTGACCTGGTGGGCGATCTGGCAGAGATTGTCGATCTTGGCCTCCTCGCCGATGACGGTGTCGTCGAACACGCCGCGGTCGATCGTGGTGTTGGCGCCGATGGTCACACGGTCCTGAATGATCACGCGCCCGAAGTGGGGCACATCGACCATGCCCGCACCATCGCCCGCCACGCCAAAACCAGCTTCGCCGATGACTGCGCCCGCCAGGATCAGCACGTCGTCGCCGATCAGCGCGCAGCCAATGGTCGCGTTCGCGCCGATGCGCGTCCGGCGCCCGATCGCGACGCCAGGTCCGATCACCGTGTTGGCGCCGATGATGGCGCCTTCGCCGATCTCCGCATCCTGTCCGATGACGACATTCGGCCCGAGCCGCACATTCGCTTCGAGGCGCGCAGACGCGTGCACAGACGCCTGCCCCTCATGCGCGCGCGGCGCGACGAGCAGTGCAGACAGGCGCGCGAAGGCGGCGCGGGGCCGATCCGAAAGGATGAGAGCGCCCGCCCGCGGCGCAAGATGCGCGCTCGCCGGCGCGATCACGCATGCCGCGGGCGCCGTCGCCAGCGGTTCGCGCGCGCGTTCAACGTAACAAAGGTCATTGGCGCCGGCCGTCTCCGCGGCGGCGACAGAACCGACCAGCCGCTCTGCATCGCCGCCGACCTCAAAGCCGGCGGCGAGCGCGCGCGCCGAGCGGGCGCCGAGGCTTTCGTAAAACCGCGCGTCGATCATCGCGAGCCTTTCCAGGGCCATCGTCGCGCTAAGGGGCGCGGCGTGCAAGCCGCGCCCCTTTTGACGCTTCTGGCAGTGACTGGCTGGCCTTACCGGGCGGGTGCGCCGGCGGCCGGCTGCTGCGGGGCAGGCGCGGTTTGGCGCGTCACGTTGATTGTACGCACGCGCTGATCGAGGCGCGAGATGATGTCGGGCGTCGCATCCACGCCTTCGGCCATGATCTGCACGCTCGAGCGATCGACCACGACTCCGGCGCGGCGCGCGTTCATGACCTCGGTGACGATCGGCTCGACCTGGCGGTTGAACTCGAGCAGCGCTTGTTGGCGCGTGTACTCAAGGTCACGCGCGCGCGCGACTTGCTGCGCACGGAACGCTTCGGCGCGCGTGTTGAACGCCGTGACGCGCTGATTGAGCGACGAGTTGCGCTGGATTTGCTCTTGCGTCTGGCCGCGCGTAGCGGTCTGCAGCGCCTGCGCTTCGGTTTGCACGGCTGTCTGTTCGGGCTGCAATTCGGCCTGCATCTGCTCAGCGATCTGGCGGAGTTTGGCTTCAACGTCGCGCCCGGCGACGGAGGTCGTGAGCACGCGCTCATAATCCATCACGATGACGGAACCATTCTGCGCGCGTTGCGCGAGCGCCGGCGATGCGCCGGCCATCACGATGCCGACCGAGATGGCCGCGATTTTCAGGAAACGCATGGATGCGCCCTTTCTGGTTAGACTTGGCTTGGGTGGGTTGGTTTAGAATCTCGTACGGGTCGAGAACCGGAAGGTTTCCCGTTCGTCATAGTCCTCGTATTGGAACGGTTGTGCAAAGTCGAATTGCACAGGCCCAAAGGGGCTGTCCCAGAAGATGCTGACGCCCGCCGAAGCGCGCAGCGCAAAGTCATCTTCAACTGTCAGCGCCGTACCGTCCGGCGCGACGACCGTGCGGCGGTTCGCATCGTCGAGGATGCCGAGCGAACCAAATTCCAGGAACGCCGCGCTCGAAATGCCGAAGGAATCCGGCAGGCCAGTCGGGAACGTCAGTTGGAAGGTCCCGATCGCGTATGCATTGCCGCCCAGCGCGTCGCCGTAAGCCACGTTGCCGAGGCTATCGGTGATGATCTGGCGCGGGCCGATGCCGGCCACGTCAAATCCGCGGAACGATGCGCCGCCTTTGAAGAAGCGGTCGTTGATGCGGATGTCGTCGTCGCCCCAGGCCCAGATGTAACCGGCGCTGCCGCGGAACGACGCTGTTACGCCTCGGAAGAGGCCGTAATAGAGCCCGCCCTGCGCTTCGCTGCGCAGGTAGTGGACGTCCCCGCCGAGGCCGGCGACGTCTTGGCTGAGCGACAGATCGAAGCCGCCCGTGGGATCGACCACATCGTTGCGGCGATCCCAGTTGAACGAATAACCCACGACCGACGTGAGGAACGAACCTTCCTGGTCGCACAGCAGCGGGCGGCCGAGATAGGCCGGGTCGCACTGGTTGAGGATGATATCGCTCGGGCCCGACCCGTCCGCGTCGACGATGATGTCGGCGATTTCGGTGTCGTCGTTGACGAGCGTGTAGGTAAGTCCAAGGCTCGTGCGGTCCGTCAGCGGGAAGCTGGCGCGCAGGCCAAGACCCGTCGATTGGTTCTCGAACGAGGACTGGTCGAGGAAGTCGGTGCGCAGCGAGTAGAGATCGAAGCCCGCCGCAAGCTCACGGCCAAGGAAGCGCGGCTCTGTGAACCGAAGATCGACCTGCTGGCGCTGCGAACTCGCCGAGGCACGCAGCCGCAGGAATTGGCCGCGGCCGCGCAAATTGCGCTCGCTGACCGACACGTCGAACAGGAAGCTTTCGTTCGACGAATAGCCGGCGGCGAACGCAAGTTCGCCCGTGGGCTGTTCATCGACTGTGACGCGTACGACCGAACGATCCGGCGCAGAACCAGCCTCTTCCTCAACCGTGACGTCTTCGAAGAAGCCGAGCGCGCGGATGCGCGAGCGCGAACGATCGAGCAGGACGCGATTGAACGCATCGCCTTCGGCGATCCGCATTTCGCGGCGCACTACTTCGTCGAGCGTGCGGGAATTGCCTACGATATCGATGCGTTCGACGAAGACGCGCGGGCCCTCGTTCACGTCGAACACGACATCCACGCGCCGGGTTTCGCGGTTGCGCTCAACGCGCGGGCGGATATCGACGTTGGCGTAGCCGACGGTGCCGGCGACGAACGTCATCGCGTCGACAGAGTCTTCGATCAACTCGCCGCGGAAGAGCTCGCCTTCCCGAATCGGAAGCACGGCCTGCAGCATTTCGGCCGGCACGCGATCGAGCGCGGTTTCGACACGCACGGTGCCGAACTCGTATTGTTCGCCCTCATCGACTGTGAACGTGATGTAGAAGTCGCGCTGGTCCGGCGTCAGTTCGGCGACGGCGGAGACGACGCGGAAATCGGCGTAGCCGCGGTTGGTGTAGAACTGGCGCAGCTGCTCGCGATCGTATTCGAGGCGATCGGGATCGTAATTGTCGTTCTTGGAGAAGAAGTTCCACCAGCTCGATTCGGTGGTGACGATCGCGTCCTTGAGCGTGCGGTCTGAGTACGCGTTGTTGCCAATGAAGTTGATGTGGCGGACGCCCGTGATGGGGCCCTCGTCCACCTCAAAAATCAAATCGACGCGGTTCTGGTTAAGCTCGCGCACTTGCGGCGTCACCGAGGCGGCGAAGCGGCCAGCGCGGCGATAAACTTCGATGATCCGCTGCACATCGGCCTGCGCGCGCGCAGGCGTGAACACTGAGCGCGGGCGGGCCTGCACTTCGTCTTCGAGATCTTCTTCGTCGAGCGTGTTCAGCCCTTCGAAGATGACCCGGTTGACGATCGGGTTTTCGATGACGGTGACGACCAGATCTTGCTCGCGCTGCTCGATCTGCACGTCAGCAAAAAGGCCGGTTGCGAACAGCGTTTTGAGCGAAAGGTCGATCTGCTCGGGATCGAAGGGGTCGCCCGGGCGCACCGAGATGTAGGAATTGACCGTGGACGCTTCGATCCGCTGGTTGCCCTCAACGACAACGCGGCGAATGACGCCGGCCTGTGCGGGCGCTGCTTGCGCAGGCGCGGCTGAAGGCTGGCGCGGCGCAGGCTGCGCGTCCGCTTCCGGAGCGGACACAAACAGCGCGCCGGCGCCGACGCCAACCGTGGCGACAGCGCCCACCACGACATCACGCAACCCGCGTTTCATTGCGCCCTCAATACGTTGGCGCTCCCCAGCGCCGGCCCCTTAAGACAGCATCCCCGCATCAAAGACAAGGACGCGACGCTGTTGGCTGACAGCGGCATGGAACGCCGATTCTCAGGCCTCACCCGAGATGTCTCTGAATGTCGTTCCACGTTGCGAACAGGAAGAGCGCGCCCATCGCGGCAAGACCCGCGCGGAATGCCCACTCTTGCGCGATCAGAGGCAATGGCTTGCCGCCGCGCACAGCTTCGATGGCGTAGAACAGAAGGTGCCCGCCATCGAGAATTGGGATCGGCAACAGGTTCATGAACCCCACGGCCACCGAAAGGATCGCGGCCCACTGCGCAAGCGAGAGCAGCAGATGGCCGACCTTCGTCCAGATGGATTCGTGCTGATGGCCAAGAGCGGAGGTCGCGATGCGCCCGCTCTCCATCATGATCCCGCCAGGACCCGCGAGTTGGTCCGGCGCCTGGCGCCCTGTGAAAACGTCGCTGACATATGTGACCGTCATCGACACGATCATCCACGTCTGCTCCGCGCCGACTTGCACGGCCTCAACGGGGCCAACGCGTTCGACAACGGCCTCGCCAGGCAAAGTCCGGCGTTCGATTCCGATCACGCCCACGAGGCGCACCGTGCCGTCAGGCTGCGGCGCTTCACGGCTCGTTGGCGTGACGTTGAGCGCGACGGTATCTGCACCGCGGCGAACCGTGATCGGCGTTGGCTGGCCCGCGCGTTCGGCGATGATCGATTGGAAAGCGCCGAACGAGCTGATGCTCACGCCGTTCGCGGAGACGACAACATCGCCCGGCTGCACGCCGGCGGCCTCGGCCGGCGAACTCGCGACAACGCCATCAACGCGCGCAGGCAGCGTCGAGCGGTCCGTTACGTCGCGGCCGACAATCATCAGGATCGCGGCAAAGGCGAGGATCGAGAAAACAAAATTGGTCAGCGGCCCCGCCGCGACGACGAAGGCGCGCTGCGGCAGAGGCTGGGCGTGAAAAAGCCCGCGGGCGCGGGCCTCGGCCTTGGCGGCCGGATCGACGATCTGCTCCTTGGGCATGGTGCTCATCGGATCGGAATCGTCGGCGAATTTCACGTAGCCGCCGAGCGGGATCGCGCCGATTTTCCAGTGAACGCCCTGGCGGTCATGCCAGCCGATCAGCGTTTTGCCGAACCCGATCGAGAACGTTTCGATCGCGACCTTGCACCAGCGCGCCGCCTGGAAGTGCCCGAACTCGTGGACGAACACCACGATGGACAAAACGGCCACGAAGGAGCCGCCATAGATGAGAATGTTCTGAAGCGCCTCGATCATCCGTCCCTGCCCTAACCGCCCTAGGCCGCTACGCGGCCCGCCGCCCGTCCCGCCGTGCGGCGAGCGGCCTGATCTATTTCCCGCACCTCATCGAAGGATGAAGGCGAATTTGCGATCAGGCCCTGCCCGGCCAGCTGGCCGAGCGAATCTTCTACCAGCCGCGCAATGTCCAGGAAGCCGATACGCCCCTGCAAGAAGGCCTCCACGGCGACCTCATTAGCGGCATTCAGCGCCGTCGTCGCCGCCGCACTCGTTTTGAGGGCGGTGCGCGCCAGCCCAAGCGCCGGAAAGCGTCCGTGATCGGGCGCTTCAAAGCTCAGCTGGCCGATCTTTACCAAGTCCAGCCGCTCGGTCGAAACAGGGGCCCGGTCGGGCCAAGCCAGCGCGTAGGCGATGGGAATGCGCATATCCGGCGCGCCCATCTGGGCCAAAACCGAGCCGTCCACGTAATGCACCAGGCTGTGCACGACGCTCTGGGGGTGGACCACCACCTCGATCCGCTCAGGCTCCACCGCGAACAGGTACGAGGCCTCTATCAGCTCGAGGCCCTTGTTCATCAGCGTCGCGCTATCCACCGAAATCTTTGCGCCCATCGACCAATTGGGGTGGGCGCAGGCCTCCGCAGGCCCCGCCGCAGCCATCGCCTCCCCCGTCCAGGTCCGGAACGGGCCGCCAGAAGCGGTCAGCGTCAGCCGCTCGACCCGGTCCGGCGTCGCCAGCACTTGGAAGATGG
>CAZMCA010000195.1:0-6195 GCA_964564595.1 uncultured Caulobacteraceae bacterium | reverse complement strand
GCGCGCCCGCGCGCGTGATCGAACAACAGCGCGGGCTCTACCGGGTCTTCGGCGAAGACGGCGACTACGCCGCCGCACTTTCCGGGCGCTTTGCGCACGAGGCCGATCAAGGCGGCTTTCCTGTCGTCGGCGACTGGGCGGTCGCCGCGCTGCGGCCTCAAGAGCGCACCGCGACGATCCACGGCGTGTTGCCGCGCGCAACCGTGTTTCGTCGCAAGGCGCCGGACGATCGGCTGCAGGTCATTGCCGCCAATCTAGATGTCGCGCTGATCGCGGCGGCGTTGAACGGCGATCTCTCTCCGCGCCGCATCGAGCGCTACCTTGCGGTGGCGCGCGAAGGCGGCGCCGAACCGATCGTGGTGCTGACCAAGGCCGATCTTTGCGAAGATGTGGCGGCGCGGCGCGCGGAGATCGAAGTGGTGGCGGGCGATGCGCCGGTGATCGCGATCTCTTCGCTGACGGGCGATGGCGTGGCGGCGCTTGCGGCGCATCTTGCGCCGGGGCGGACGGCGGCGCTGCTCGGCTCATCGGGCGTGGGCAAATCGACGTTGCTCAACGCGCTTGCTGGCGAAACGCTGATGCACACGGCGGCGATCAGCGGCGATGACAAGCGCGGACGCCATACGACAACGCACCGCGAATTGTTCGTCCTGCCTTCGGGCGTGCTGATCCTCGATTCGCCCGGCATGCGGGAGATGGCGGTGTGGGGCGCGGACGAAGGCGTCTCGGCGACGTTCGAGGACGTGGCGGAGATCGTGGCCGCGTGCCGTTTCAGCGATTGCCGGCATGCGGGCGAGCCGGGTTGCGCGGTGGCCGCAGCGTTCGAGAGCGGCGCGCTCACCGAAGAGCGCTGGCGCGGGTACGACAAGCTCCAGCGCGAACTGGCCTACGAAGCGCGCAAGGACGATCCGCTCGCGCGCGCTGAAACGCGGCGCGTGCATATTCAGCGCACGAAGCGGTACCGGGAAATGAAAAAGGCGCGAGACGAGGACTGAGCCCCCCCAACCTGAACGCATCCGTTCAGCCGCCGTTCAGGTTGGGGCGCTCAGGCTCTGATGCGGGAGAGTGTGTCATGAAGAAATTCCTTGCGGCCGTTTGCGCCGCTCTTGTGAGCGTGATGGCGCTCGCGCCCGTCGCGGAAGCGCGTGACCGGCATGGCTACGGCTATGGCCGCTACGATCGTGGATATGACCGCGGCTACCATCACGGCCGGCGCCACAACGACAATGGCGACGCGGTCGCGGCTGGCGTTGCAGGCCTGATTATTGGCGCGGTGGTCGGTTCGGCGCTGAGCCGCCCGAGCGCGCCGCCTCCGCCGCGTTATTACGCGCCGCCGCCTCCGCCGCAGCCCTATCAGGGCGGCTATTACGGCGGTGGGTATGATCAAGGCTATTACGCCCCGCCGCCGCAGCGCGTGTGCTACCGCACCGAACGCCAATGGGACCCCTACGCGGGCCGCCACCTGCGCGTCGAAGTGCCTTACAATTGCTAGCTAGCGGATAGCGACGAGCATCGGCCCGAGCGGCGTTCCGGCGTCGCGACGGTCGAGGCTCGGCGCCCAGAGGCTCGAGACCGTGCCGTCGAGAAAGAGCGCGTTCGGGCAGTTGAGCTGATCGCGGAAGAACCGCGCGAAGCGCCCGAACGAAACGGGCGTTTCGCTGATCGCGGCGCGCACGACACCGTTTTCGCAGACACCCACGCCGTTTCGGATGAGCTTTGAGGGCCCATCCGGCTGAAACGCTGGATGGAGCTCGCCCTCGATCACCAGCATCGGGCCTGACTGCGTGGCCCAGCGCGGCTCGCCGGCGCGCACTTGATACGCGGCAGTGGTTTCGACGCGCGCAAAACCGTCGGCATCGATCGAGAACACCCCGTTCGGCATCAGATGGAAATTGCCCGGCCCGTCGCGCGTGGCCAGCGCTTTGCGCTCGCGGCCCTCGGCAACGTAGAGCCCGATCGGCGCGCCAGCGTCGTTGTACATCCCGGCGTTCATCGCAAAGCGCACGCGGCGCGCATCGCCGCCAAGAAAATCGCTGAGCGCGCGGAAGGTGCGTAGCGGCGCGCCCGCCGCGTCTTCCCAGTAGAGCCGGATTTCGGCTGGGCGCGCCGTGCACACGGTGAACACGTCGCCTTCGAAGGCGTGCACGACGCAGGGCGGCGTTGCGGGCGGCCCCTGAGTGGCGCGGCCGATGAAGAACGCCGCAACAAGCGCCACAAGCGCGAGCGCGCCCGCTGCAATGGCGATCCGGCCGAGCGGCAGACGCGCCTTATTCATCGCTCAATGGCGAAGGCGTGGACGCTTGCGCCGCCTCCGCCGAGAGGCGCCGGTTGCGCGGCTCTTCCACGCGCAACACCAGAAGCGTGATCGCCGCGAGCAGAAACACGATGGAGACCGAGAACAGCCACGTATAGCCAAGCGACGCCGCGATGATGCCGCCGACGAGCGGGCCGGCCGCAGCCATCGTGCCTTCCGCCGTGCCCGAAAGCGCAAGGCGCATCGCCACGTCTTCCCGCTTGCCGAACTCGAGCGCCATCGTGGAGGCGGCCATCATGTACCCCGCTTGCGAGGCGCCGAGGCCGACGAACGCGATGAAAATCCACGTCATGTCGTGCACGTTCATCAGCAGCCCGGTCGCCGCGATCCACACGCCGAGCGAGGCGAGAAACACCGAACGGAAGCCAAACTTATCGCCCGCATAGCCCCACAGAAGGTTGGAAATCGTGTCGGCGCCGAGGAACGCGAGCGACAGCAAACCGATGTTCGCGCCGGTGAGCTCGATGGTTTGGCTGGCGTAGAGAATGTAGAACGGCGCCGCCGCGCGCCCCGCCATCGCCAGGATCAGCGTGAGCGTGAAGAACATGAAGCCCGGATCTTCGCGGAAGAGCGCGGGCATTTCCTTCACGCGATCGCGCACCGAGGTCTTGGGGCGCACCGTTGGCGGGATCGGTTCGCGCATCAGCAGCGAGAGCGCGGTGAGGCCAAGACTCGTGAGGATGAACGCGAGCAGGAACGTCGTCGCGTAGCCGTTGCCCCACACATTGCTTTCGATGAACCAGCGGCCCGCGAAATAAGCGAGCGCGGCGGCGATCAAACCGCCCGTCACGTTGCGCCACGCTTGCAGACGTCCGCGGCGCGACACCGGGATCACTTTCGCGAGCAGCACCTGGAACGCCACGCGCTGCATGCCGCCGAAGAGGCCGAGCATGAACAGGAACGCGATAATGATCGGCAGCTGGATGTGCGTCGGCAAAAACCAGCCGGCGAGCGCGATGCCGAGGATTGGCACGCGCATGCCCGTGCCGATCCATTGCGCGACCGGCAGCACGCGCTTCCTGTGCTCGACTTGGCTCGCGCCAAAGATCGGCGACACCATCTGCCCGAGTTGCTGCAGCGCGAGCCCCACGCCGACGACCGCGTTCGAACCGGAGAGCACGTAGAGATAGGCCGGCAGGAACGTCGGCGCGTTGACGAGCCGGAAGCCCGTCATCCCCAGCATGCCGTGCAGGTAATGGCCGATGTAATTGCGCCGGAGATTGTCCCAGACGAACCGCTCGTAGGCGGCCTCCTGCTCTTCCAGCGACTTCGGCTCTTCGGCTTCGACCGGCTTGTCCAACAGACGTCCCGCCCGCGCACGCCCCGGCGCAGGCCTCCCTCAGCGTTTTTAGATGACTGGGTACGCTCCTAGACCGCGCCGGGCGGCAGGGCAAATTCGGCCGGCGGCTCTACAACTTCTGGAGTGGCTGGACGCGCTCTTCTTCGCCGTCCTTGAACGCGAGCGCCCTGATGAAGCGCGAGCCGAGGATGTCGGTCAGGCTGGCGCGGGCGTCGGGCGCCAGCGCCGCGTACATTGCCTTGAGGCAGAGCCAGCACTGGGCGGGGTAGTCGCGTGCGAGCGCGCGCATGGGCACGCCGCGGGCTTCGTAGGTCGCGAGGCGTTCGCCCCGGGCGAGCGTATCGGTGACGGCTTCCATCATCGGCAGGAAGCTCTCGCTCGCGAGCGCGACGAGGCGCGCGACGGCGGGCGCGCGTTTGCCCCATTCCCCGTCGTGGCCTGAGAGATCGTCAGCGTAGTTTACCCATTGCCAAGTGCGCACGGCGCGCTCGCGCATCAGCTTCTGGGGCGTTGGGTCTGCCGCGAACTGGGAGAGCATGCCGTAGAGACCGAAATCGGCGATCGAGGGCCGGTCCCCGAACAAGAACAGCTGCTGAGCCATGCCCTGCTCGAGGATTTCGAGCAGCATGAGATAGTCCGCGTCGAACACGGCGCGCGCGGGGCCCGCGCCGCCGAGCGCATCGCGCACCATTTGCTGGCGCGCCGTCATCCGGCCGATCGCGGCTGCAAGCGTTGGTTCGTCGACGGCGCCGAGCCAGCCGGACATTTGCCGGCGCGCGCAGAACGCGACGTCTTCATCCGACGTCCACCGGTAGGCCATCAGGATCGAGGGCAGCCATTCATCGGCAAAGTCTTCGATCAGCCGCGCGAGAAAGCGGTTCGCCGGATCGGGCGGCAGCACCTCGCGCCCAGCATGGGTCGCGTCCAGCTCTTCGATGATCGGGGTTGAATCGTTCCAATAGCTCCCGTCCGGGTATTGCACGACGGGGAGCATGCGCTTGCCGATGCCCTGCAGCGCGCCCATCTGCCCGGAGCCATCGAAGCCGCCGAGCATGATCACCCACTCATGCGGAATGCGCCGATATCGGAGCACCGCGCGCACTTTGTGTGAGTACGGCGAGCCCGGCCCCGCCAAAATCCGATAGCGCTCCGCCAACGTATGCACTCCGCTCTGCAAATCTGACTTCACCTTATGCGGGGTGACGCGCGCAAGCGCCTTCTCTGCGCCGCATTAAGCGCTTACATTCCAGGCGGGTGATACGCGATGAAATATGTCTGCGACGCACGCAGCGGACGCACTTGGTTCCGCATTGAGACAGAAGCCGAAGCCGTCGCGGAAAGCGAAGCGATGCGCCACGCCGTCGCCCGCTATTTCCAGCGCGAGGCTGAGCGCGCGGGCGCGAGCTATAACCCGCAAGGGCTGTCGTTCATCGAACGCGACATTGGCCGCAAGGCGCATGTCGCGCGCACGATGCCGCTGTTCTTGACGCTGCGCGCCGATGACGGCGAAGCGCTCGTTACCGCGATGCTGCCGCCAGAAGGCAAGCCCGACCCGAACTTCCGCATCGTGATCGTCGCGGCCGGCAACGCCGATCCCTATCCGCTCTACTTGCGCGAGATCGACGCGCTCGGCGCGCACTTCAACATGCCGCTGCCGCGAGACCGGTGCTTTCCCTACGGCTGAGCGCGGCGCGTCACTCCAGATCGAAGATCAGCACGCCCGCCAAATCCGGGATCAGCATGCCACGCGGATGCTGCTCGTAGGGCACGATCGCGAACACGCGTTGCATGCGCACGCCCAGCACGTCTCGGCCTTCGAAGCGGCCGCGATACACGCGCGTCGGTGCGAATGCAGACAACGTCCCTAAGCGCATCGCGCTCAAGCCGCCCTCGCGCATCATGTGCGGAAAGCCAAGCGCGCTGGCCGCGAACACGCCCACCTGCTGCGCATCGTAGAATCGCATGCCCGCGAGCACGCCGGGCGACATGATGAGCCACACGCGCCGCTCTTCCGCGGAAAGATCCGCCCACGGGCGTGCGCTTTCCTTGCCATCGTAGGGCGCAAGATCGATCTCCGGCAGCGCCGCGAGACTGCGCGCGGCTTCGGCGCGCACGGCTTCCCAGTTCTGCCCGTAAGTGTCTTCGCCGAGTCGCGCCGCGATTGCGCGCAGGCTCGCTTCATCATCCGGATAGCTGCGTTCGGCGTGCAGAAACGCAGCCTCGAACTGATCGCGCAGCGCGATGATTTCGGCGCTCGGGCCAGGCGCGCCTTGCGCGAACGCCGCGGCGGGCGCGAACAAAAGGCAAAGCAGAGCGAGCAGCGCGCGCATCAGAGGCTCCGCAGTTTGCCCATCGCGTCGTGATCGAGAATGTGATCGGTCGCCGAACGGATCATCTGGAAGAACATGTCGTCGCCGCGCGGCGTCTGCACGACGACGACGGAGGCGAAGAACGCCGTGAAGAACAGCAGGAACGCGCCGGTGCGGTAGTCCTCCTTCAGCGCGTCCATCGAATAGCCGGAGACGCCCTCGCGCGTCAGCGCATCGTGATAGTGCTTCAAAAGCGCCGCTTCATTGGCGCG
>CAZMCA010000194.1:0-6199 GCA_964564595.1 uncultured Caulobacteraceae bacterium | reverse complement strand
GGTCCGATGAACACGATCTTTTCGGCCGCGCAGCGCTCGGCGAACTCGGCCTTCTCCGACAAAAACCCGAAGCCCGGATGGATCGCTTCGGCGCCCGTTTTGCGGGCCGCATCGATGATCTTATCGGCCACGAGATAGGACTGGGCGGCGGGCGCGGGGCCAATGAAAACCGTCTCGTCGGCCATATCGACGGCCATCGAATCCCGGTCGGCCTCGGAATAGACCACGACCGTGCTGATCCCCATCCGGCGCGCCGTCTTGATGATGCGAACGGCGATCTCGCCCCGGTTGGCGATCAAAATTTTCCCGAACATCCAGGCTCTCCAAGCGCGGCCAAGGTCTAATGTGACGTGCGCGTGAGGGCAAATCCGCGCCCGCCGAAGACGGCCAATCGGCGAACAAATCAGTGTAGCTTCGCGCCATGAGCGCTTCCCGCCGCCAGGTTCTCGTTGCGACAGGCGCCGCCGTGCTCTCGGCTGGCTGCGCGCGGGCTGAGCCGGCGCCGCAAGCGCGCCCGTTTCCCATGCGCCGCGGCATCAACCTAGGAAACGCGCTTGAAGCGCCGCGCGAGGGCGATTGGGGCTACCGGATTGAGCCGTCGCACCTCGATGCAATCGCGGGCGCGGGCTTTGACGGCGTGCGCCTGCCCGTGCGCTGGGACATCCACGCGGAGCACACGCCGCCTTACACGATCGAGCCCGCGTTCATGGCGCGTGTCGCGGAGGTGGTCGATGCTGCGCTGGCGCGCGGCCTCAAAGTCCAGCTCGACCTTCACCACTACGACGCGCTCAACGCAGCGCCCGGCGGCGAACGAGCGCGCTACATCGCGCTTTGGCGCCAGATCGCCGCCCAATTCGCAGCCGCGCCGGACGCGCTCTTCTTTGAACCGCTCAACGAACCGAACGGCGATGCCTGGCGCCCCGGCGTGCTTGAACAATTGCAGGCCGATACGCTCGCCGTGATCCGCGAGCGGCACGCCACGCGCCTCGTCGTGCTCGGCGGGCCGAACTGGAATTCGATCGACGGCTTGCGCAACTGGACCCCGCCCGTCGACGACAATATCGCCGTCACGGTCCACTATTACGAGCCGCACGCCTTCACACACGAGAACGCCGAATGGCTGGGCGCGGAAGCGCCGCGCTTTGGCCGCGCCTGGGGCTCGCGCGAAGACCTCGCCACCGTGCAACGCCATGCCGCCGCGGCCGCGCGCTATGCGGCGACGCACGGCCGCGCTTTGCAGCTCGGGGAGTTTGGCGTGAACCGCAACCTCGCGCCCGAGCAGCGCGCGGCATGGACGGGCGCTGTGCGCCGCGCCTTCGAAGCTGAGGGCGCAGCCTGGTGCTACTGGGATTTCGCGGGCGCCTTCCGCATCTGGGAAAACGGCGTGTTCGACGCGCGCCTCATTGGCGCGCTCTTCGACGCGTGACTTGGCCGATCAGTAGTCGAACAGCTTCTTGTCCCGCTCCACGCGCGCCTGCGCGTGCGCCACGATATGCGCAACGAGGGCTGCGCGGTCGTACTGGCCCGCCTCCCCGCCCGGATCGAGATTGTGCTCCACGATCAGCGCCCTCAGCGCGCCTTCGCTAAAGCCGTTATCGTTCAGCGCAGCTTTGAGGCCGTCTTCGCCTTCGCGCTGAAAGAGACCGACCGGGTTGATCGCGGGCAGCGCCACGCTCTCCGCATCGGGATCGGACGCGGCGATCTCGTCGAACACCTCGTCGGGCACGTCGCGCCGCGACGCGTGCGACTGCAGCACCGCATCGAGCCGGTCCGCGAATTCCGGATTGTTCTTGGCCTCGCGCCGGACTTCGCTGAAGAGGCGCGCGAGCGTCCGGTTCAAACTCATAGCGCCAGCCCTGCCTCGAGCTTGGCGGTAAACTCGTCGCCAAGGCGTTTGATGATCGGCGCCATCTCCCCGTACTTCTGCTCGAACGAGCGTTGTTTTTCGCTCCACTCTGCCGCGCGCGCGATATCGACGTGCTGCGGGATGCGCACATCGAACATGGCCGCGCCCAGATTGTCCTTCAGCAGCCCCGCTTCGGAACGATGAAGGCTCATGTCTTCGTCGTACTTCGTGGCGAGCACGAAGAGCTGCGAAGCGCCGCCGCGGCGCTCGTTGATCAGACGCAGCGCGCGCTTGCGGAACGTGATGAGGCCAAGGCGCGACACATAGTCCGGAATCGTCGGCACCAGGATCGCATCCGCCGCGATCAGCGCCGCTTCCGCAAACAGCGAAATGCCCGGCGGGCAATCGATCAGGATCACGTCATATTCGTTGATGACGTTCTTCAAGCCATTGGCGAAGCGCTCGCAGATCCACTTCTGAATGCTGTCGATCTTGTAGCCGCGGTTGACGAAGCTCTCGATCATGTCGCGTTCGACGATGCGGAACTCCGGCGCAGCCGCTACGAGCGCGACATCGGGCGAGCCCTTGAGGTCCGTCACCTTCGGCTCAATGAGCGACTTGAAGGGCTTGGGCTTTTCCTGCGCGACGTAAGCTTCGAAGTAGAAGTCGAGCGTGCGTTCACGCTCGCGCAGATCGTTCCACTTCTCCGGCCCTGCGGCCATGATCGACGCGTTGGTCTGCGGATCGAGGTCGATCAGCAGCACGCGGCGGCGCTGGTGGTAGGCAAGCGTTTCCGCAAGCGAGACGGACGTCGTCGATTTCCCGACGCCGCCTTTCATGTTGATCACCGAGACGAGCCGCGCGGGCATGAATTCTTCCCCCAAATGCGCTTCTGCCGAAGGGCGGAACGGTTGCGATCAGATGGTGAGTTTTTGGTAAATTTCGGGCCAACGGCCCGTCACCAAGCGAATCTCAACCTAACCCAAGCGGCGCCCTCAGACACGGTTCAGACGCATCTTGGCACAAACGCTCCCGAGAGGACGGACACGGGAGCTAACACCATGAAGATCAAGGCCCTACTTTCGGCCGCCGCCCTCGGCGCCGCCGTTTTCGCCGCCGCGCCCGCCAGCGCCGATCCGCCCGGCCGCCACGGCCCCGGCGAATACAGCCGCGATTATGGGCGTGACGACAGCCGCGACTATGGGCGCGATTTCCGCGGCGATGGCCCGCGCCGCTGGCGTCCTTCGCTCACGCTGGTCACGCATCGCGGCGCCATTTCCCTGCAACGCGATGACCGCCTGTTCCACATCCTGACGGACGCGCCGTATTATTTCCGCCCGGGCTTCACCTACGAATATTCCAATCGCTGCAACCGGCGCGGCTGCATGGTCAACGTCTATCGCGGCCACGATCCGCGCCCGATTGACCGCATCTTCGCGCCGCACGCACCTATGGTGCGCGCCGACTTCCAAGGCTGGCGCCGGGATGATTGGCGCAATGACGGCTGGCGCGGCGATGGCGAACGCTACCAGCGCGATCAGCGCGACGAACTCCGCGATCGCGACGGCCGCGATCTGGAAGGCGGGCCGCGCCGCCGGAGCTAAGCGCGGGCATCTCTCTCAAGTGCGAACCTTGGCGCCCTCCTCTACGGGGAGGGCGCCTTCTCGCGCATCAGCACCAGCTCTTCCGCCGCCGTGGGATGGAGCGCGCAGGTCGCGTCCCATTGCTGCTTGGTGAGCCCGGCCTTCACGGCGATCGCCGCGAGCTGCGCAAGCTCCGGCCCCTCTGGCCCTGCGATATGCACACCGAGCACGCGCTGATCGCTCGTGCGCACGATCATTTTCATCAGCGTACGCTCGTCGTTGCCGGCAATGATGTTCTTCATCGGCCGGAAGCTCGTCTTGTAAACGTCGATCTCGCCGCACTTTTCGCGCGCCTGCGCTTCGGTGAACCCCACGCACCCCACATGCGGGCGGCAGAACACGGCCGTCGGGATATCAGCATGATCGAAGTGCGTTTCGCGCCCGTAAAACTCCGTTTCCGCAAACGCCACCGCTTCGCGGATCGCCACCGGCGTCAGATTCACGCGGTTCGTGACATCCCCGAGCGCATAGATCGAGGGCACGTTGGTGCGTGAGAACTT
Source organism: uncultured Caulobacteraceae bacterium (assembly GCA_964564595.1). GTDB lineage: Bacteria > Pseudomonadota > Alphaproteobacteria > Caulobacterales > Aquidulcibacteraceae > JBEVOS01. Next base: position 2,210 of record CAZMCA010000194.1, on the reverse strand, counting down.
ATCGACCGCGATAGCGCCCGCGCTGGTGAGCTCGACGCCGTTTTCAACGAGCCCAAGCCCCTCGGTGTTCGGTTCGCGCCCGATCGCATACATCACCTGGTCGGCCTCGATGCGCACGCCGTTTGACAACGTCGCGAGCTTCGCCTCGCCCGCCTGCGCGATCTCGGTGAATGTCGCGCCGGTGATGACGCGGACGCCCGTGCGCTCCATGTCGTGCTGCACGTGATCGCGCACGTCCTCATCGAAGCCGCGCAGAATCTTGTCGCCGCGATAAAGCAGCGTCGTATCGACGCCGAGACCGGAGAAGATCGTCGCGAACTCGAGCGCGATATATCCCCCGCCCGCGATGATAATGCTGGCTGGCAGCTCCTTCAGCAAAAACGCCTCGGCCGACGTGATGCCGAGCTCTTCGCCCTTGAGGCTCATCGGCCGCGACGCGCGCCCGCCGGTCGCGACCAGAATCTTCTCCGCCGTGATCGGCTTGGTCTGCCGCGAGAGCTGCACCGTGTGCGGATCGACGATCACGGCGCGATCCTCGAAGATCGCGACATTCGCCTTCTTCATGTTCGCTTCGTAGATCGACGAGAGCCGCGAAACTTCCGCCTGCACATTGTCCCGCAGGAGCCCCCAATCGAATGACGCCCACTCGACGGTCCAGCCAAAGCCCTTCGCGTCCTTGAAGTCCTGCGAATATTCCGAGGCATAGACGAGATACTTTTTCGGAATGCAGCCGCGGATCACGCAGGTGCCGCCAATCCGGTATTCCTCCGCGATCGCAACGCGCGCGCCCGATTGGCCCGCCAGGCGCGCCGCCCGCACCCCGCCCGAGCCAGCGCCGATGACGAAAAGGTCGTAATCGTACTTGGCCATCAAGCGCCTATCCTGCCCGGTCTATCTGCCCATATAAGCCGGCAGCCAGCCTTCGTGGAGGGCGCGCAGCTCGGCGAGATCGACCTTTTCGAACGCCCCGCCCTTGCGCACGAAGCTGACATCGCGCCCGCCCGCTTCCCCGACGATCAGATACGGAACGCCCGCGGCCTTTGCCCGGCTGTCGAACGTCCCGAGATGCTTCTGGTCGATGGCGATCAGGTAGCGCGCCTGGTCCTCGCCGAACAGGAACGCCGCCTCCGCGACCGGCCCTGCATACGAGAACGAAAGCCCCATATCGGCCGCGAGCGCCATCTCCGCCGCGGCGCACGCAAGGCCGCCTTCGGAAAGATCGTGCACGCACGAAACCAGGCCGTCTTCGATCAGCGCGCGCACCAGATCGCCGTTGCGCTTCTCGATCGCGAGATCGACCGGCGGCGGCGCACCCTCCTCACGGCCAAGGCATTCGCGCAGATAGAGCGATTGCCCAAGATGCCCGCGCGTCTCGCCTATGAGGATAAGCTGATCGCTTTTCTTCAGCGCGTCAGGGCCTGCGCGGCGCGTCATGTCCGCGATGAGGCCAACGCCGCCGATTGCGGGCGTCGGCAAAATCGCTTCGCCGTTGGTCTCGTTGTAGAGGCTCACATTGCCGCTGATCACCGGGAACGAAAGTTCGCGGCACGCTTCGGCGCAGCCTTCGATCGCGGCGACGATCTGGCCCATGATTTCCGGCTTTTGCGGATTACCGAAATTGAGATTGTCCGTGATCGCCAGCGGCGTCGCGCCTGACGCGGTGAGGTTGCGCCAGCATTCCGCGACCGCCTGCTTGCCGCCTTCGTACGGATCGGCCTCGACATAGCGCGGCGTCACATCGCAGCTCATCGCCAGCGCGCGGTTCGAGCCGTGAATGCGCACGATCGCAGCGTCCATGCCGGAATCCGCCAGCGTATCGTTCATGACGTGCCGGTCGTACTGCTCCCAGATCCAGCGCTTCGAAGCCATGTCGGGCGACGCCATGATCTTCTTCAGCGCCTCGGCGAAACCTGGTCCGCCTTCGGCCTTGATCGCCGGCCCTGCGCCGGCCGTGCGCTTGGGCTGCACATACGGCCGCTCATACATCGGCGCTTCGTCCGCGAGCGGCCCAAGCGGCAGATCGCACACGGTTTGCCCATGCCAGTTGAGCACCAGATGGCCGCTGTCGGTCGTCTTGCCGATCACGGCGGCGTCGAGCCCCCACTTGTCGAAGATGCGCTTGGCGTCCACTTCGCGGCCGGGCTTGAGCACCATGAGCATGCGCTCTTGGCTTTCCGAGAGCATGAATTCGTACGGCGTCATGCCCTCTT
>CAZMCA010000193.1:0-6260 GCA_964564595.1 uncultured Caulobacteraceae bacterium | reverse complement strand
GTCGTCGCCGAAGAAGAGCCCGATATAGTCAGCCGCCGCTGCGTGCGCGCGGATGCGGTAGCGATCCGCATCCTCGAGCACGCCAAGCCGCACTTCGGCCGCGCCCTCCGCCATCGGCGCCACGAGCGGGCGCACCATCTGCGCGTGTCCGCCGAGCGAGGTGAGGCCGAGCGCAGCCGCGGCTTGGCGCACGAGGAAGTAGACGAGCAGCAGGCGCCCAACGGTCGCCGCCTGGACACGCCCGATCAGAATGCGCGCGCGCTCTTGCAGGCCCGCGCGTTCGAGCAGGCCGATCGCGGCGAGGACGAGCCACACCGCGCTCACATAGCGGCTATCGTTGAAGGCCTTGCCGAATGCGGCCAGCGTTGCGGTTAGCGCCGCGCCCATCGTTGCAATGTCGGCGTCAGGCGACCATGCGGCCGCGAGCCCCGTGACGAGCGCTGCGGCCATCACCACCAGCAGCGGATTGGCGCGCAGCACAAAGCCGAGCACCACCACGCCTATTCCCAACAGAACCAGCATCGCCCCTCACGATCTCTTGTGCGCCGCTCGTCGCAACGCGGTCGCCGCCTTACGCGCAGGCGGCTAGGCCCGCTCAAGGCGTAGGAAAGGGCTTTGCGTTGGTCAAATCGGTAGCGGGATTCTTAGTGGCGGCGGCGCTTGTGGCGTGCGCTTCGGCGCCGGGGCCGTCTGGCCCTGTGCGGCTGGTCGAGGCGTGGCGCATCGGCGGATTTGCAAATCCCGAAAGTGTCGCGCTCTCGGCGGATCAATCGTTTCTCTACGTCAGCAACGTGGCTGGCGAGGGCGGCGCGAAAGACGGAAACGGGTTTGTTTCGCGCGTCTCGCTGAGCGGCGAAATGCTGGCGCGCGATTTCGCGGTGGGGCTCGATGCGCCGAAGGGCTTGGCGCTCGTGGGCGATGCGCTGTTCGTTTCGGATATCGATCGTATCGTGGAGATCGAGGCGGCGACGGGCGCAGTGCGCCGCCGTATCGAAGCGCCGGGCGCGCGCTTCTTGAACGACGCGGCCGTCTTGCCGGATGGGACGGTCGTCGCATCGGATTCGGGTACGCAGCGGATTTACGCCGTGCGCGATGCAGCGGCAGAGGTGTGGCTCGAGGGGGCGCTGCTCGCCAGCATCAATGGACTTTTGCCAGAGCGCGATCGCCTGATCGTCACGACGATGGCGGGGCGGTTGCTTGCGGTGGACTACGCGACGAAGGCGATCACGGTGCTGGCCGAAGGGCTGGGCGACGCCGATGGCGTGGCGGACCTCGGCAGCGGGCGCTACCTCGTGACGGAATGGCCAGGCGTTGCGCATGTCGTCGATACGCGCGCAGGCTCGCATCAAACCATTTCGGACACGCGCGCGGCGCGGCGTTTCATGAACGACAACCTCTTGCATCGCGGCGTGCTCTACCAAGCGCATTGGGAGCCGAGCGAACTCACGGCCTACCGCGTCGTTCAGGGCGCGCCGTAACCGCCGCCGCCGGGCGTTTCGATCACGATGACGTCTCCGGCGAAGACTTCTGTCGCTTCCGTCGCGCCGAGCGCATCGATGCGGCCATCGGTGCGCCGCACGCTGGTTCTCCCGGCCGCGCCATCGCGGCCGCCATTGAGGCCGAACGGCGCGGTCGTGCGCCGGTTGGAGAGCATCGCCGCTGTCATCGGCGCGCGGAAGCGCACTTCGCGCAGGGCGCCATCGCCGCCGCGCGTTGCGCCCGCGCCGCCGGAGCCGCGCCGCACCGCGAAGCGCTCGACCAGAACGGGAAAGCGGCGCTCCAGCACTTCGGGATCGGTAAGGCGCGAATTGGTCATGTGGGTCTGCACCGCGCTTGCGCCCGCAAAGCCGGGACCCGCGCCCGCGCCGCCGCAGATCGTTTCGTAATATTGGCGTGTCTCGTCGCCAAAGGTGAAGTTGTTCATCGTGCCTTGAGAGGCCGCGAGCGCGCCGAGCGCGCCATAAAGCGCATCGACCAGGACTTGGCTCGTTTCCACATTTCCCGCGACGACTGCGGCGCCCTTGCGCGGATTGAGCAGCGAGCCTTCCGGCACGATGATGTCGATCGGCTTCAAGCAGCCCTCGTTGAGCGGGATCGCATCGTCCACCAGTGTGCGGAACACGTAGAGCACCGCCGCGCGTGTGATCGCGAGCGGCGCGTTGAAGTTGCTGGCGCTCTGCGCGCTCGTTCCCGTGAAGTCGATCGTCACACGCTCACCCGCGGGCCGGACGGCGACGCGCACGACAGCACCATTGTCCATCGGTGCTTCGAACGACCCTGGCTTCAGCCGCGCGATCACGCGCTTGATCTGCGCTTCGGCGTTGTCCTGCACGTGGCGCATATAGGCGGCGACGCCATCGCGCCCGTAGTGCGCAACCAGGCGCTTCAGTTCCGCGGCGCCCCGCAAGCACGCCGCGATCTGTGCTTTGAGGTCGGCGATGTTGCGGCCGATGTCGCGCGCGGGGTGTGGGCCGGACGCGAAGAGCGCACGCACGGCGTCCTCGCGCAGCTTGCCGCCTTCCACGAGCAGGAAGTTCTCGATCAGCACGCCCTCGTCTTCGATGCGCACGCTCTGCGGCGGCATCGAACCGGGCGTGAGGCCGCCGATATCGGCGTGGTGGCCGCGCGCGGCGGTGAAGAACGCAGGTGCGGCTTCGCCATCGAGCATCACCGGCGCGATCACGGTGATGTCAGGCAGGTGCGTGCCGCCCGCGTGCGGCGCGTTCAGCATGTAGAGATCGCCGTCCCGCAGGCCGCGCCCGTCGTGCGCGCGCGCTTCGAGGATCGCCGCCACGCTCGCGCCCATCGAGCCAAGATGCACCGGAATGTGCGGCGCGTTGGCGACGAGGCCGCCGCGCTCATCGAACACGGCGCACGAAAAATCGAGCCGCTCCTTGATGTTCACCGACGACGCGCTGTGCTGCAGCGCAAGGCCCATCTCCTCTGCCGCGGCCATGAAGCGGTTGTTGAACACTTCCAGCAGGATCGGATCGACGGCCGCGCCAATCGCGAACCTGTCCGGCGCTGGCTCAACGCGCGTGAGCACCAGATCGCCGCTCGCGCGCATGGCCGCGCGCCAGCCGGGATCAATCGCCGTGGTTGCGCCATCGTCCAGCACCAAGGCAGGCCCATCGATCGTAAACTCAACGGGCAGATCCGCGCGCCGCCAGACGCCGGGCGCGAGCTGCTTGGGCGCGCCCGCCGGTAAACGTGGCGTCTCATGTGGGGCGCCGCCCTCGGCGCTGGCTTCCGCCGTGAGCGACGCAACGATGATCGCGCGCGCTGGATCGGTGAAGCCGAAGCGTTTCAGGTGCTCGTTCGCAAAGGCCGACGCCATGTCGTCTACAGGCGCGAGCGCGATGGGCAGGCCTACGTCGCCGCCTTCGTATTTGAGCGAGCCTGTGGTGGCGACGGCAACGACGCGCGCGCCTTGCGCCTGCAGGTCGGCGCGCGCCATCGTTGCGAGCGCGTCGGCGCGCGCCGCGATATCGGCTGAAGCCAGCGGCGCTTCGACCGTCGCTTCGCGCACGGCGCGGTGCGCGGCAAGGCCCATGCCCCACGCGGAGAGTACGCCGGCGAGCGGATGCATCAGCACGGTGCGGGCGCCCACTGCGTCGGCGACCGCGCAGGCGTGCTGGCCGCCCGCGCCGCCGAACGCGACGAGGGCGTAGTCGGCGGGATTGAAGCCGCGTTCGATGGTGATCTTCTTGATCGCCGCGGCCATGTGCTCGTTGGCGATGGTGAGGAAGCCGCGCGCGATTTCATCGGGCGCCATGCGTTGGCCCGTCGCTGCCGCGATCTCATCGGCAAGCGCGGCGAACTTCGTGCGCACGATGTCCGCGTCCAGCGGTTGATCTGCGTTCGGGCCGAAGATTGGCGGGAAGAATTCGGCGCGCACACGGCCGAGCAGCAGGTTGCAGTCCGTCACGGTGAGCGGGCCGCCGCGCCGGTAGCACGCGGGCCCTGGATCGGCGCCCGCCGAGTGCGGACCGACGCGTAGGCGCGCGCCATCGAAGAAGCACACCGAACCGCCGCCCGCTGCGACTGTGTGAATTTGCAGCATCGGCGCGGTGAGCCGCACGCCGGCGACCACCGTTTCGCTCGCGCGCTCATAGGCGCCGGCGTAGTGCGCAACGTCGGTCGAGGTGCCGCCCATGTCGAAGCCGAGCGCGTGCGTGAAGCCCGCGCGTTCGGCCGCGGCAGCAAAGCCGACAACGCCGCCGGCGGGCCCAGAGAGCACCGCGTCACGTCCGCGAAAGGCGCGCGCATCGGCAAGGCCGCCATTCGACTGCATGAAAGAGAGCCGCGTCGTTTCGGCAAGCGCACGCGCCACGCGCGCGACGTAGGCATCGAGGATTGGCGATAGATACGCATCCGCAACGGTCGTGTCGGCGCGGCCGATGAATTTCTCCAGGCCGGAAACGTCCGAGCTGACCGAGACTTGCGTGTAGCCAATCGCGCGCGCGAGCGCGGCGAGGCGGCGTTCGTGCGCGGGATAGGCCGCGCCGTGCACGCACGCGATGGCGCAGGCGCGGAAGCCCGCATCGAACGCTGCCTGCAAATCGGCGCGCGCTTGCGCTTCGTCGAGCGGCGTATCGACGCCGCCTTCGGCCGTCACGCGCTCGCGCGCTTCGATCACGCGGCGGTGCAGCAGGTCGGGCTTTACGATGTGGCGCGCGAAAATGTCTGGCCGCGCCTGCACGCCAATCTCCAGCGCGTCCGCGAAGCCCTGCGTCACCACGAGCACCACTTCGGCGCCCTTGCGCTCCAGCAGCGCATTGGTTGCGACGGTCGTGCCCATCTTCACTTCGCCGATCGCGCCGCCGCCATGATCGCGCACGATCCCGGCGATGCCTTCGAGCGCAGCATCTTCGTAGCGTTCGGGATTTACCGAGAGCAGCTTGCGCACGACGAGCGGGCCGCCATCGGGCGGCGCGCCGATCACGTCGGTGAACGTGCCGCCGCGGTCGATCCAGAAGCGCCAGCCTTGCGTGCCCATGATGCGCCGTACTGGCGCGATCAGGGCTTGCGGCGCAAGTCGAGCGTCATGGGAAACTCGCTCGCGGGCTCGCGCGGCGGGGGCGTGACGGGGCCGCCCGTGTGGCCGTGATCCTGGAAGCGGGCGAGGCGGCGGGCCTCGGCCTCATAGGTGTTCACAGGATGGGTCTCGTAATTGCGCCCGCCAGGGTGCGCGACGTGATAGACGCAGCCGCCGAGCGAGAGGTTCGACCAAGCGTCGACGATGTCGAACGTGAGCGGCGCATCGACTGGCAAAGTCGGGTGCAGGCCGCGCGCCGGTTTCCAGGCTTTGAACCGCACGCCGCCCACATGCACGCCGGCGATGTGCGAGAGCGGCACGCGTCGGCCGTTGCACGCGAGCACGTGGCGCGCGGGATCGAAGCCAGTAAGGATGGCCTCGATGCGCTCGACGGAGGAATCCACGTAGCGCACCGTGCCGCCGATCGCGCCTTCTTCGCCGAGCACATGCCACGGCTCGAGCGCCTGGCGCAGTTCGAGGCCCACGCCGTGCCGCTCCACCGCGCCGCAGAACGGAAAGCGGAACTCGCGTTGCGCTTCGAACCACGCCGGGTCGAGGTCGTAACCCGCGCGTTTGAGATCGTCGAGCACGTCCAGAAAATCGGCCCACACGACGTGTGAAAGCATGAAGCGATCTGAGAGCGCCGTTCCCCAGCGCGTCAGCGGGCCATCGAGCGGTTCGCGCCAGAACCACGCGATCAGTGCGCGCAGGAGCACTTGTTGCGCGAGGGACATGCGCGCGTCCGGCGGCATTTCGAAACCGCGAAACTCGACAAGCCCGAGCCGGCCCGTCGGTCCATCGGGTGAGAACAATTTGTCGATGCAGATTTCGGTGCGGTGCGTGTTGCCGGTGGAGTCCGCCAGCAGATTGCGCAGCAGGCGATCGACCAGCCACGGCGCCGGCGCTTCCCCTTCTCCCGGTTTTGGAAAGGCCGCGAGCGCGAGTTCCAATTCGTAGAGCGCGTCGTGGCGCGCTTCATCGATGCGCGGCGCTTGGCTCGTGGGGCCGATGAAGAGGCCGGAGAACAGGTATGAAAGCGAGGGATGCCTGTTCCAATAGATCAGGAAGCTCTTCAGCAGATCGGGGCGGCGGAGAATCGGCGAGTCGTTGGGCGTTGCGGCGCCGACGACAACGTGATTGCCGCCGCCCGTGCCGGCGTGCCGGCCGTCGAGCATGAACTTGTCTGCGCCGAGCCGTGTTTGGCGCGCGTCTTCGTAGAGCC
>CAZMCA010000192.1:0-6268 GCA_964564595.1 uncultured Caulobacteraceae bacterium | reverse complement strand
TCCTCGATGAACACAGGCACGAGGCGCTTCTTGTAGCGATCGGCCAGGTACACTTCGCGCTTCACATGATCGCTTTCGAACGCGGCGGGCGAGCACATCACGCACACGCCCTCGGCGGTGCGGATCGCGCGCACGATTTCCCCGGCCCAGCTCTCACCGCTCGTGAGATGTTCTTGATCGAGCCAGAGCTTGCGTCCGGCGCGCTTCAATTGCTCCACCACGGGCATCACGATCGGCGCATTGGCGCGCGCATAGGAAACGAACACGGCCTCGGCGCTGCGCGGGCCCGGCGGCGGGGCCTCGTAGTCCTCATAGGATGCGGGATCGTCATCGTCGCGCGCAGTGCGCTCGCGCCCCGTGAAGGCGCGCGAAATCACCACGAGCAGCGTCAATAACATCAGCGCGATCGCGCCAAACGCGATGGGCGCAGTATAGCCAGGCGGCAGGCCGTAGCGTAGGCCGAACGCTTCAACGCCCAGCACCGTGTCCATGATCGTGCCCGGTGTTGGGCCGATCCGGTTCGCTAGCCAGATCGCGCCGACGAGCGCGCTCGCAGCGAGCCCCGGCAAGATGAGCAACGTCGCGAGCGCCGCGCCAAGGAAACCGCCGCCGCCGCGACCGCGCTTCCGCGGGGCGCGCTTGCGGCTTGGCGCGCGCGCGACGGAGCCGTCATAGGCTGTCGCGTCGCTTTCAGATTCTGGCGGCGCACCGGGCGCTGGCGCCGACGCCGGCGGAGGCGCCGCGCCCCCACGCGACTGGCCCTGCGTCTGCGCGCGCGCGGCGACTTGCTGTTCTTGAATCTGTTTAGCGACCGCGGCCCACGCGATGTCGCGCTGCGGCGCAAAGCTCGCGTCGACCGCGGGCAGATCGCGAAGGCCCACCGGCGCGAAGTGATGATCGAGCTTCACCAACGTGAGCTTCTGCTCGGCCCACGCTTCGAGCCCGCGCTGATCGAAGCGCAGGCGATGGACCGAGAACACGCTCTCCTTCGAGAGCAGCATCACAACGCTGTCCATGAACTGGAGCGGACGAAAGCCGCGCTCGCCGTCTTCCAGTTCAACGAAGAGCCCGCGCCGCTCCAAGAACTTCTCGACCGCCTGGGCGGCTTCGAGATCGGCGGGCGCGTGGGCGATGAAGACGGTCATGACGCCACCGCCTTACCCACGGGCGTACGCGCGCGCCAGCACGCGGCGCCGTGCGCCCCGCGGCGCGCGCTCACAACCATCTGAAATCCGGCGCCTTTCTGGGCCGCGTGAGGCACCCGCTACTTCTTCGCGGTCTTGGCGGCCTTATCTTTCTTCGGCTTGCGCGCCTCTTTGGTTTTGCGCTGCTGTCCCTTGGCCATGTGCTTGCTCCGCTAGACTCAACGGCGCGGATGCTCCCGCGCCGCGCGGGCAGTTTCAAGGCGCGGCGGGGTGCAACACCCCGCAAATAAATGTTTTCTTCACGCCTGCACGAGCGCTTGGCGCGCTGGGGATCGAATCGCGTAGGTTGTCCCCATGCCCCCTCGTCACGCCCCCATGACCGAAGCGCTGCCAGAAACGGCGCTCACCGAGCACCTCGAGCACCATCTGCGCAACTTGGCGAACTACCGGCCGTTCCGGTTCATGTCGCCAGTCGAGATCATGAGTTTCCTCGAAGCCAAGGGCTACCGCCCGGCCTTCATCGACGAAGCCATGAAGCGCATCGTCTCCGCCGGCGCCCCCGCGCCACGGCGCAAACGGACGAGCCCGCGCCAGCTGTTGAAGCGGTAGTTCCAGCGGGCGTTAAGCCCGCGCCTCGCCCTGCAAATCATTCCGCCCGAGCGCGGCGAGCGCGGCGGCGCAGATTGCGTCGGCGTCGAGGCCGGCGTCGCGGATCATGTTCGCGGGCGAGTCTTGATCCTGGAAGATGTCCGGCAGCGTAAGCGTGCGGATTTTGAGGCCGCGATCGAGCGCGCCTTCGCCGGCCAGGAAGTGCAGCACGAACGCGCCGAAACCGCCGACCGAGCCTTCCTCAATCGTGATCAGCACTTCATGCTCGCGCGCGAGCTTGCGGATGAGTTCGTTGTCGAGCGGCTTTGCGAAGCGCGCGTCCGCCACCGTCGTTGAGAGCCCCATCGCGCCGAGGCGTTCAGCGGCCTTGAGCGCATCGCCGAGACGCGTGCCGAGCGACAGCAGCGCGACTTTCGAGCCTTCGCGCACGACGCGGCCCTTGCCGATTTCGAGCGGCTTCAGGTCTTTCGGGGTTTCGATGCCCGTCGCTTCGCCGCGCGGGTAGCGCACAGCACTCGGACCCGCGTCATACGCAACCTGCGTCGCCACCATGCGCGCGAGTTCAACCTCATCGGCCGCGGCCATCACCACCATGCCCGGCAGCGCGCCGAGATAGCCGATATCGAACGAGCCGGCGTGCGTCGGCCCATCGGCTCCAACAAGGCCCGCGCGATCGAGCGCAAAGCGCACCGGCAAACCTTGGATCGCCACGTCGTGGACGACCTGGTCGTAACCGCGCTGCAGGAACGTGGAGTAGATCGCGCAGAACGGCTTCATGCCGTCCGCCGCGAGACCTGCGGCAAACGTCACGGCATGTTGTTCCGCTATGCCAACGTCAAACATTCGCGCCGGGAAGCGCTGCGCGAAGAGATCGAGCCCCGTGCCGGACGGCATCGCCGCCGTGATCGCGACGACTTTGTCGTCACTCTCGGCCATCTGGATCAGCGCTTTGGCGAACACGGTCTGATAGTTCGGCGGGCCCGCCTTGGGCTTTGCCTGTTCGCCCGTGACAACGTTGAACTTCGCGACGCCGTGATATTTGTCCGCCGCGTTTTCCGCAGGCGCGTAGCCTTTGCCCTTTTTCGTCACGACGTGGACGAGCACCGGCTTGTCGGCGACGTCTTTTGCGTCACGCAGCACCGGGATCAGCACATCGAGATCGTGCCCATCGAACGGGCCGAAATAGAGGAAGCCCAGCTCTTCGAAGAACGTACCGCCCGTCACCATCGTGCGCGCGTATTCTTCGGCTTTCTTCGCGACGTCATGGATCGGCGCGGGCAGATGCTCGGCAACCGTCTTCGCCGCTTTACGGAAGCGGCGATAGGTCTTCGTGGCGACGAGGCGCCCAAGATACGAGCTCATCCCGCCGACGGGCGGCGCGATCGACATGTCGTTGTCGTTCAAAACAACGATGACGCGCTTGGTGCTCTCGGCGGCGTTGTTCATCGCCTCGTAGGCCATGCCCGCCGACATCGACCCATCGCCGATCACCGCGACGACGTGATTGTCTTCGCCCTTCGCATCGCGTGCGGCGCAGAACCCTAGCGCGGCGCTGATCGAGGTTGCAGCGTGCGCGGCGCCGAACGGATCGTATTCGCTTTCGGCGCGCTTGGTGAAGCCCGAGAGCCCGCCGCCTTGGCGGAGCGTGCGGATGCGGTCGCGGCGGCCGGTGAGAATTTTGTGCGGATAGGCCTGGTGGCCAACATCCCAGATGATTTTGTCGCGCGGCGTATCGAACAGGTAGTGCAGCGCTACGGTGAGCTCGACGACGCCAAGGCCCGCCCCAAGGTGCCCGCCCGTCTGTGAGACAGCGTCGATCGTTTCCGCGCGCAGTTCATCGGCGAGCTGGCGAAGCTGGTTTTCAGGGAGCGCCCGCAAATCGGCGGGCCAAGTGACCTGGTCGAGCAGAGGTGTGGCGGGCTTCATGTGCGCGCGCAGCGTTCCCTTTTGGCCGTCCCCGCCTGGATCAGTAGCGCCGATCCAGCACGAAATCGACGACCTCTGACAACACCTTGCCCCTAGGGCCGAAGATTTGCAGGTGAGATTTCGCCTGTGCGGCCAGAAGGCGCACCCGTTCCTGGGTCTGTTCGACGCCCAAGAGGGTCACGAAATTGGCCTTGCCGGCGGCCGCGTCCTTGCCGGCGGCCTTGCCCATGATCTCGCTCTGGCCTTCAGCGTCCAGAAGGTCATCGGCCATCTGAAATGCGAGCCCGACGTCATGGGCGTAGCGCGTCAGGCATTGGCGCTGGTCATCGGAGGCGCAACCGATCAGTGCGCCCGCTTCGACCGAAAAGCCGATCAGCGCGCCCGTTTTCAGCCGGTTCATGCGCGTTACTTCGATGGGATCGAGATCGCCGCCCGTCATGTCGATCATCTGGCCGGCGACCATGCCTTGCGGGCCTGCGGCCTTGGCGAGCCCCGAAAGCAGCATGCAGCGCATTTGCGGATCTGGATGCGTGGCCGGGTCCGCGAGCAGCTCGAACGCGAACGTCAGCAGTGCATCGCCCGCCAGGATCGCGGTCGCCTCGTCGAACGCTTTGTGCACCGTGGGCAAGCCGCGGCGCATGTCGTCGTCATCCATCGCGGGCAGGTCGTCATGCACCAGCGAATAGGTCTGCACGCATTCAACGGCGACGGCGGTGCGCAGGAGCGCGGTTTCATCGGCGTCGAACAGCCGGCCCGCCTCGATCGTCAGAAATGGGCGCAGCCGCTTACCGGGCGCGAGGGCGGCGTGCCGCATCGCGTGCATGAGGCGCGCCTCCGGACCCTGCGCGCGCGGCAGCAGCGCATCGAGCGCGACGGTGATGCGGTCGGCCGTTTCGGCCAGGCGAGCGTCCAGAGCGGGCATCGCCCCGCGTTAGCAGGTGTCGCGGCTTTCTCAAACGCGCATGCGCCCCGTTACGCACGTCACGGCGGGCCGCCGGCGCAGGCCCTACGGTCTCGTCATCGCAACACGCGATGAGCCAACACCGAGCCGGAGCCAAGACCATGACGACGACGATGCAAACCCGCCTGATGAGCCTCGTGATCGCCGCCCTGGCCTTCGTTCCGGTCGCGCTCGCGACCATGAACCAAGCCGCACAAATCGTCGCCTAAGCCCCAGGCGGCGTTTGACCGGCAAGGAGGGCGCGGCCTGGGGGCCGCGCCCTTTCGCGTTTAAGACCGCGGCGGCCGGCCGTTGCGGAGCGCCGGATAGGGGTTGATCGCTTCGCCGCTCCATCGGCCCGGCGCGGTGCGCTGAATCTCGAAGTGGAGATGCGGCGCGGTTGCGTTGCCCGTCGATCCGACGAAGCCGATCAACTGCCCTTGCACGACCTTGTCGCCTTCGCGCAGCCGCTCTTCGTAACCCTGCAAGTGATTGTAGGCGTAGATCAGCTCGCCGCGCGCATCGCGCAGATAGATCGACAAGCCGCCGCGCGCGCTTCGCGTGAGCTTTTCGATGTGGCCGGAAACGGCCGCGCGCACCGGCGCGCCATGCGGCGCCATGATGTCGACGCCCTTATGCGTGCGCCCGCTGCCGCGCGCATCGCCCCAGGTATCGACGAGATCGGCGCGATCGACGCCATCCACCGGAATGATGAGCGCTGCTTCGCCACGCCGCGCGATGCGCGCGGGCGCAGTGCTCAAGCTCACGATGCTCGCCTCATTCGCCGGACGCGGCCGGGTCGCCATCGCGGTGAGGCCCATCAGCGCCAGGACTACGATCACGCCCAACGCCGTCTTGATCTCGACGGCCAGGCGTGTGGCCGAAGTCCGTGCGGAACGCACGCGCGCGGCGGCGAGCGCGGTCAGCACGGGAGGATCGTCCAGATCATGGCGCCTACCTAGTGAGCTTCGGTCTGCGCGAAAATAGTGCGGCGCAGACGCGAAATCAGGGTCTTTTCGGCGCCGATATCGCCCAAGGGGCGCGAAAGCGTGCGCTGCCCCGCGCTCTTCCCTTCATGCCTCACTCCGGGCAAAGATGGACGGTATCGTAACATTGTCGGCTACCGAGCGCCGTCGATTGGAGCGGGGGAACGCATGGCGTCGGTCGTGATCATTCACGCAGCGGAAAACGCGCTGCCGGCGCGCGCGCTGGCGGACAAGCTGCGCGCGATGCGGCTGAATCCGGTGATCGAATTGCCGCCCGGCGATGCGCTGCGCCAGGCGATCCAGGAATCGGTCGCCGCTGTCGCACTCTGGTCTCCGACGTCCGTCGAACAGCAAGGCCTTCTTGGCGAGGCCGCCCGCGCCGGCGCCAAGCTGATCAACGCACGCATGCAGAACGCCCAGGCGCCAAGCCAATTCAGCGGCGCGCCGACCATCGATCTCACCGGCTGGCGCGGCGAAGACACGTTCGCCGGCTGGCGCGCGCTTGCGGCCGAGGTCGCAAAGAAAGCTGGTGTTTCCGCGCCAGCTGCTGCGCCCGCACCGGCGCCAGCGCCCGCCCCTGCGCCGGCTCCCGCCGCCAGTTCCGGTTTCTTTACGCCAGGCCCGGCCGCGCCTCCGGCAGCCGCGCCGCCACCGCCGCCACC
>CAZMCA010000191.1:0-6271 GCA_964564595.1 uncultured Caulobacteraceae bacterium | reverse complement strand
GGCTCGTCGGTCCGATGTCTCCCCTGGAAAATGCGGCGCGCTTGCGCGCGCTTGAAGCCGAGAACGCGCATTTGCGGCAAATCATCCACGCTGATCGGCGGTTAGGGCCGCGACATTCTCATCGGCGGTGCGGGCGCCGATAGCTTCGTCTGCGGCTCGAGCGCCGATGTCGCGCTGGTCGCGAACGGCGCCGTCGGCGGCGTGTCGGGCGCCAACGTGCAGTCTCTGGAGCTGGTCCGCGACTTCACGCAGGGCCAGGATAGGATCGATCTCTCCGCAATCGATGCGCGCACGGGCTTCGGCAATGGCGGCACCAGGCCTTCACGTTCCTTGGGCAGGCGGCCTTCACCAACGCGACAGCTAATGGCGGCCTGCACTACGCACATGTCGTGGATGCGATCGGGCAGTGGTACACGGTGATCGAAGCCAGTACGAATGGCGCGACCGGTGCGGAGTTCCAACTCGCGCTGCTTGGCCAAGTCACGCTCACCGCGGCGGACTTCATCCTCTGAAGCTTGGCGATCACAACGCCGCGCCAGCGCGTCACCGGTTGGGGCGCTAGCGCGGCGTCTCGCCGGCGACGGTGGTGCGGTAAAGCTCACGGCGATGGCCGTCATAGTCGTCAAACGCTTGGTGGACGCAGATGCGATTGTCCCAGAGCGCGAGCGTGCCGGGCGCCCAGCGCAGCCGGCAGGTGAACGCGGGCTGCGTGATATGCGCGACGAGAAATTTCAGCATCGGCTCGGCCTCGGCTGGCGTCAGCCCTTCGATGCCGCTGGCGTAGGTCTCATCGCAATAGAGCGCCTTTTCGCCGGTCGCCGGATGCGTGCGCACTAGCGGATGCGCCGCGCCGCGCACCTTGCGGCTTATGTCTTCAGGCAATGCGCCCAGCTCGCGCGTTGCGGCGAGCCGGCCGATCGCGGAGCCATCGGCGGCGTTGTGCGCCTGCGCGGCCGCCAGCACGCGCGCCATCGACATGCGCACTTTGAGCGGCGCCAGCATCACCTTCATCGTGTCGGAGAGGCAGGCGTAAGCGAGCGCGGAATTGGCCCACATCGTGTCGCCGCCGAACGGCGGGATATCGACGCCGTACAGCATGGAGATCGCGGGCGGCTCGGGCAGGAAGGGCGAATCCGTGTGCCAGCCGCCGCCGAACACGAGGCCGCCGCGTTGTGCATCCGCTTCGCGCACGAGCGGCTGGACTTCTGGGAAGCCGGGCACGCCGTTGGTGTAGGCGTCTTCTGCAAACGCGCCGAACCGCAGACTGAAAGCGTGCTGCCCGCGATGCGTGAGGTTTTGGCCGCGAAAGAAGATCATCTTGTGCCGGAAGAGCGCGGCGCGCACCTCGGCGAACTGCGCATCCGTGATCCGCTCGACATCGACGCCGCAGATTTCTGCGCCCATCGCCGCTGCAAGCGGGCGTGCCTCGATGTGCGTGTTCGGTGCGGCCGCGTTGTCGAACCGGCCTGTCGGGTGGATCAGCATGGCGCCATCCTACGCCACCGGGCGCGCGCCGGCTAATGGGCGCAGCCTTAGGCCGCGTCGAGCCGCACGCCGAGCATACTGATGGACCCAAGATCGATCGCCTCGGTGAAGAACGAAACGCGGTCATGCGCGGTACGCTGCGCGAGTACGTAGAGCAGGGGCAAGTAATGCTCGGCCGTTGGGATCGAGAGCGCTGCATCTTCGCCGCGCGGCGCGATAAGCGCCTCGACATCGCCGGCCACGATCGCCGCCTTTGCAGCGTCATGCCAGCGCGTCGCCCAGGCGAGCGGCGCAGCATCCGGCGTGCGCGTCATCAGCCGCAGATTGTGCACCACGTCGCCAGAGCCGGCGATCAGCACGCCTTCGTCCCGCAACGGCGCGAGCTTTTGCGCTAGCGCGAAATGCGCGCGCGCATCGCGCCGCATATCGAGGCTGAGTTGCACAACGGGCACGTCAGCGCCGGGGAATGCGTGCATGAGCACAGACCAGGTCCCATGATCGAGGCCCCAGGATTGATCTTGCATCACGATATCTGGCGCGAGCAGCTCAGCTACGCGCGCCGCAAGCGCCGGCGCGCCAGGCGCTGCGTAGCGCATCGCATAGAGCGGCTCGGGAAAGCCGTAGAAGTCATGGATCGTGCGCGGCGCCTCCATCGCGGTGGCCGCCACGCCCTCCGTTTCCCAGTGCGCGGAGACCATCAGCACTGCGCGCGGCTTGGGCAGACCGAGCGCGCGCCACGCTTCCGCGTACGGGCCGCCCAGCGCATTCATAGGCGAGCCGTGGCCAAAGAAGATCGCGGGCATGCGCGTCATGGGTCGTTCTCCGTCGAGACCCGCATATAGGCGCGGCGCGCCGCGATTACGACGTGGCGAAACCAGCGGCCGGCTCCGGGCCGATATAGTTGGCGCGCGGGCGGATGATGCGGCCCATCGCGCGCTGCTCCATCGCGTGCGCCATCCAGCCGGCCATGCGGCCGGCGGCGAACAGCACGAACGGCGCCTCGCGCGGCAGATCGAATTGCAGCGTGAACGCCGCGAGCGCCATGTCGATGTTCGCGGCTTGCCCCAGCGCATCTTCCGCAGCGGCGATCGCTTCGGCGACGGCGGCGCGGGGCTTCAATGCAGCGAGCAGAGAGGCCGCGCGCGGATCGCCTTGCGGATAGAGATTGTGCCCGATGGCGGGGAGAATCTCGGCGCGCGCAAGCGCTTCCTTCACGGTTTTCGCGGCGCCGTCGCGTTCGGCGGTTTCGAGAAATACGATCGCGCGTGCGGCGGCCTCGCCGTGCAACGGCCCGGTGAGCGTCGCATAGCCCGCTAGCGCCGCGGCCGCGAGCGGGGCGCCGGTGGACGCGGCGATGCGCGCGGCAAACGTTGAAGGGTTGAGTTCGTGATCCGCCACCAGCACCAGCGCGCGACGGATCACGTCATGGCGGCGGCGCGGGATCTTCCACATGTCGCCGAGGCGCTGATGCACGGGCCCATCGCCGCGGGCACCCGCGAACGCATCGACGACGCCTGAGAGCAACTCCGCCGCTTCATCCGCAAGCGCGGGCGCGGCGCGCCCGAAGCTGGGCGCGTCTTCGGCCGTGCGCCGCGCGAGATAAGCAAGGCCGCGCGCCTTTGCCGTCGCGCCCGTAGGCAGCGGCGCGCGCGACGCTTCACGCTTCGGGCGCCAGCTCGGCGCCTGGCCCCAGAGGTGGCGCGCGGCGTCTTCCAGCGTTGCGCGCTCGGCAAGCGTCACGGCGTCAACGCCGCGATAAATCAGGCGGTGGTTTCGAACAGTCGCGATTGCGCTTTCGAGCACCGGATCACCCCAGGCGATGGCGCGCGCGGCGATGTCGCTGCGCCGGCGTCCTGCGCGGCGGCGGCGCACCAGCGCTGCGATGTCGCCCGATTCATAGAGGCTTGCGCGCGGATCGTGGTCGGCCGGGCGCGCGGTGACGAGGCCGCGGCTCACATAGGCGTAAAGCGTCTGCGGTTTGACGCCGAGGCGCGCCAGCGCGGTCTCACGATCGATCCAGCTCATAGATTGATTATCTTGATCAAGATTGACGAAATCAACCCATGATCCACTTTGAGGCCGTGAAAGTCAAAGGAGATTGGGTCATGGGCGCATGGGATGCGGGTCTTGAAAGCGTCGTCGCGGCGGAGACAATTTTGTCGGACGTTGACGGGGAGGCCGGCCGGCTGGTGATCCGCGGGCATGACCTCAGCGAACTCGCGGGCCGCCGGCGGTTCGAGGACGTCATCCACCTGTTGTGGCGCGACTTCTTTGACGATCTGCCCAACGCCGGAGCACTTGCCGCGACGATTGGGCGGGCGCGCGCCGATGCGTTCGCGAATCTGCCGGGCCTCAACCTGGAGCAGGGCGCGACCGAGACATTGCGTGTCGGCCTGGCGCATGTCGGTGACGGTGATGACCTCGATACGGCGATCCGCCTCGTCGCTGCGAGCGCGGTGCATACGGCGGCGCTTGCGCGGCTGAAGCAGGGGCTGACGCCGATCGCGCCCGATCCCGCGCGCAGCCATGCGGACGATTTCCTGCGCATGTTGCGCGGCGTCGCGCCCAGCGAAGCGGAAGCGCGTGCGCTCGATGCGTATCTCGTCACTGTTTCTGATCACGGGCTGAACGCATCGACATTCACGGCGCGCGTGGTTGCATCGACGCAAGCAGGTTTGGCCTCGGCCGCGATCGCGGGTCTGTGCGCGCTCAAGGGCCCGTTGCATGGCGGCGCGCCGGGGCCAGTGCTCGACATGATCGATGCGATCGGCGCGCCGGAAAACGCCGAAGCATGGATCGACGATGCGTTTGCGCGCGGCGAGCGGCTGATGGGCTTTGGCCACCGCGTCTACCGCGTGCGCGATCCGCGCGCCGACGCCCTGAAGGGCGCGGTTGCGCAGCTGCCGAAGACGCAAGGGCGGCTGCAGTTTGCGCAAGCTATTGAAGGCGCGGCGCTTGCGCGGCTCGCGGCGCGCTATCCAACGCGTAAGCTTGAAACCAACGTCGAGTTTTACACGGCGCTACTGCTCGAAGCGTTGCAGATCCCGCGCGCGGCGTTCACCTGCGTGTTCGCGTGCGGGCGCATCGCCGGCTGGATCGCGCACGCGCGCGAACAGGAAGCGACGCGGCGGCTGGTGCGCCCGCGTTCGATCTATACGGGGCCGGTTCCGGCCGTTGCCGCCTAGAGCGGGCGCGCTTCTTCGACGATCGGCTCGGCCGCCTCACGCACGGGCGGCGCTTGCGTGGGCGCTGCCGGCAGCGCGAGCACCGAGCCTTGGCCTGCATCACGCCCGCCGCGCTCAAGTCGCGGATGGATCAGCTGACCCGCATCACCGAACACGTACACGAGCCGTGCCCAATCGTTGTCGTCATAGAGGAACGCGGGGCCCTCCGGATCGAGATCCGACCAATCGGCTTCGCGTGGCGCGTTGGCAGCCTGGTTGAGCCAGGTGCGCGCGCCGTTCTCATCGCCCTTGCCGCGGCAGTTCGCGGCGAAGAGAGCGCAGATGCGCGAGGAGGGCAGTTCACGGTACGCGTCTTCGAGCGCGGTTTGCGCCGCGCTCCAATCGCCGCGCTCCATCGCGAGTTCGGCGAACACGATGCGGCTTTCGCGGTGATCGCGGCGGCGTTCGATCAGGCCGGCCATGCGCTGCGCGCGCTGATCGCGCGGCTCGCCCGCTTTGAGATCACGGTAGGCGTGCGCGATCGCCGGGTGCGGCGCGTTCTCCCACGCTTCTTCGAGGATCGCGGCCGCGCGCTCTTCTTTTTCGTCCGCGACGAGCAAGCGTGCGGCGACGGCGGCTGCAGGCGCAAAGCCGGGCGCGGTGCGGAACGCTTTTTGCGCCATGTCGGCGGCTTTATCGGGCCGGCGCTCGCGCTCGGCCTTCAGCGCAGCGGCGGTAAGCAACACGGCGCGGCGGCGGCGCGCGACTTTGTCTTCAACCAGCTTGCGCTTCTCGCCTTGCTCGAGCGCTTCGATCGCGCCTTCCCATTCGGCGGCGGCGACCTTGAGTTCGAACAACGTTTGGAACGGCCACGCAGCCGTTTTGGAAACGCGGAGCGCCGCTTCGGCGTGCGTCATCGCCGCCGTGCGGTCGCCGCGCTTCAGCGCCGCCGTGAGCAGACCCTTGCGGCCGAGAAGTTCGGTGTCCTCGTTTTGCAGCATGCCCGAGTAAGCGCGCTCGGCGGCGGCGAAATCACCGGAGACTTCCGCGCTGCGCGCTTGCAGCAGGTTGGCGAGGCGCGGCTCGTCGATCAGATCTTCGGCGCGGTCGGCGTGCTTGCGGGCTTCGTCGAATTCGCCCGCTTCCGCAGCGATGAGGCCAAGCGCGAGCGCTTCGTTCCCCTTGCGGCGGCGCGAGCGTTCGCTCGCTTTGCCGATGCGGCCCGGCGCATCCATCAAGAACATGATCATCCGCAGCAGCGGCAACGAGACTGCGACGATCAGCAGGATCGTGAGCAGACCGAACAGCGCCGTCGTGTCGATCCGGTAGCCGCCCCATTCGATGACGACCATGCCAGGATCGCCAGCCGCTTGCCACGAAGCAAGCGCGGCCGCGACCGCGATGATGAGAAGAAAAGCGATGCGAACCATGACTTAGCCTCTCCGCGACAGTTCTGTGCGGATTGCAGCGAGGCGCGTGTCGATATCGAGCCGCTTGCGCGCGTCGCGAAGCCACGGCGCGGCGACTTGCGCGGCAGGGCCGGAAAGGCGCGACAATTCGTGGATCGCGCCGGCGAGATCGTCTGCCGCCAGGCGCGCGTCGGCGCGCGCGACGACGCCTGC
>CAZMCA010000190.1:0-6325 GCA_964564595.1 uncultured Caulobacteraceae bacterium | reverse complement strand
CTATTACAACCGCGCCGTCACCATCGTCGACGCCGAACAGCTCGGCGGCGCCATGACCGACAAACTCGCCGAACTGTTCGACGAACGCAGCGTCGCTGCGGCCGCAGCGCCAAAGCGCGCGATGGCGCGGTAAACAACTCCCTCTCCCCTTGTGGGAGAGGGAGGCTCGCAATGACCTTTCAATTGCACAACATGGGCGAGGGGTGAGAGCGCCATCGATGATAGCAAAGCGCCCACACCCCTCATCCGTCTCGTCGCTGCGCGACGATCCACCTTCTCCCACAACGGGAGAAGGAGAGGCTTCTCAATGGCCGCGCGCTGCGATTTTTGCGCTCGCCCTCTTGCTTGTGCTTCCGGCGGCCGCCTGCGCGCAACAACCAGAGCCCGCGCAATGGCGCGAGATCGCCTCCACCGCCACGCCCGCGCCGCTTGGCGCCGAAAGCGCCGGCGCGCTGCGCTTTCTTGGCGGGATCGCGATCGACTCGCCCGATCAGGATTTCGGCGGATTGTCCGATTTCGCGATCCAGCCAAGCGGCGATTTCGTCTCCGTCAGCGACGCAGGCTTTCTCGTGCGCGGGCGTCTCACCTTGAATGAAGCGGGCGCGCCCTCCGGCGTCGCCGCGCTTGAGATCGCGTCGATGCGCGATGAGAACGGCGCACTCTATCCGTCGAAGGAAGATGCGGACGCTGAAGGCCTCGCGCTTCAGCCCGATGGCATGCTCGCCGTCAGCTTCGAGCAGACGCAAACGATCCGCTTCTTCAACCTCAACGATCCGGGCGCGCCTTCAACCGCCGGCCCGGCGCTCGAGGCGGCGTCGTCGCTACCGTCGAACGGCGGGCTCGAAGCGCTCGCGCCAATGAGCGATGGGCGGCTGCTGGTTGGCGCGGAAGACACGGGCGAGCTTTGGATCGCAACGCCGGGCGCGACCGCGCCTGCGCCACGCATTGCGCAAATCAATCTTCCGCTCGGCTACGGCCTCGTCGAACTCGATCCGCTGCCGAATGGTGATTTCATCGCGTTGCTACGGTTCTACGCGCCCGTCATCGGCACGCGCATCAAGGTCTGGCGGCTCGATGGCGCAGCGCTCGCGCAAAGCCGCGCGGTCGTCACGGAACTCGCGCATCTGCAAGGCCCGCTCGCTCTCGATAATTTCGAAGGCGTCAGCGTCGTGCCCACCGAAACTGGCGCGCGCCTCTACATCGTCAGCGACGACAACTACAACACCCGCCAACGCACGCTGATCTACGCGTTCGAGCTGGCGAATTAGCACCCCTCCCCCTTGCGGGGAGGGGTGGGGGGCATATGCTTTCGCAACGAATGCAAAGTGTTGCGCGGCGCGCGAAGCGCCGTGCGCATGAATGCCTGCGCCGTGCCGGATGCCCACGGCGACGCCTTGAGGGCGCTTGACACGAATTTCGAACTGCCTGGACCTGCGCGTGGAGGGAGTGCGCATGAGTCCTGCAATGATCGCGTCCTTGCTGACGCCGGAAGAGTTGGAGTGTGTGGTGGCCCGTGCCGAAGCGCGCGTCGTCGAACGGACGCAAGAGGCGCACGCTCTCGCCATGTACGGCCCACCGGGAGTGGACGCTGCTGAGCTTTGGGTGCAGCGCCTCGATTTTGCGCACAAGTGGCAAGAGCTCGCCGAAGCACTGCGCGCAGAGCAACGTAGGCGGAAGCCCGAATGACCGGCGAACAGACCGATCTGCCGACTGTTCGTCCGGACATCATCCTCGTGCAGGCGCCAGGTTTTCTTCCGTCTCTTGACGGTGGCCCGCCAACGCTAGTGTTCGTCGACCCGCGCCGTTTGCGGCGGCCATATGCGCTCGATCTGCCGCCGCCATCAGCGTCTACAAGGCCGCAAGTCTTCATCGACGCGCATCCGCCGGATCCGATAGATCGCGGCAGCGCCAATCTCGCCACCGCCATCATCGTCTTCCTTGTGGGCGCGCCGCTGCTTGGCCGTCTTCTGTCGATGGTGTCACTGCCATGAGCAACGATCCCGTCCGCCCGGGACGCCCCGGCCCGAAAATGCGCGCCGTCGGCACCGTGCCGGGCGAAAACGGCAAGCCTGAGATTGTCTACGTAGAGGAGCCCACGCTGCGCGAGCAGTGGCGCCAGTTGCGGCCTGCGGAGAGACTTTCGATCACGTTCCCTTTGCTTTTTTTCTTTGCCTGCATTGCGATCGACTTCGTCCTCGATCGCGTACTTTAGCGTCGTTGGGTTGGCGTTGGCCTTTGGGGGTGTGAGCGCGACGCTTTGCAACCGCGCTGCCGTCACCCCTCCCCGCAAGGGGGAGGGGAGAAGTGCGAGATCAAAAACAAAAAACACGCGCAGCTCTCGCCGCGCGCGTTTCAAAGCTCAGTCTGCGAAAAAGCTTAAGCCGCTTCCGCCAGCTTCTTTTTCAGCTCGCGGCGGATCTTCACCGCGCGATCGGAGAGCTTGTCTTCCTTCTGCTTCAGCAGAAAGCCATCGAGCCCGCCATTGTGATCGACGCTCCGCAGCGCCGCCGCGGTGATCCGCAGCTTGAACGAGCGCTGCAGCGCTTCGCTGGCGAGCGTCACGTCCACGAGGTTCGGCTTGAACTCGCGCTTGGTTTTGATGTTCGAGTGGCTGACGAGGTGGCCGATCTGACGGCGCACGCCGGTCAGCTCGCATTGGCGGGACATGTCACGCGGCTTTCGGGCTGAAAAACGAAGGCGCGTCCCTACGCGAACGCCGCTTTTGGGTCAAGATTGGCGCCCAATTGGCCCCCATAGACGTTCAGGCCGCGCTCATAGCTCGCCAGCTAGAAGGGCGGCCATGTCCGGAGCTTCCATGCGCGCCTTCACCGCTCTCGCCGCCGCCGTCGCCGCCCTGGTCCTCGCTGGCCCCGCCAGCGCCCAGAACGCACCGGCGCGCCCAGCCCAAGTCACGGCCGTTTACAACGTCCACGCCCGCGGCATGGAGGCGGGGCGCTTCAACCTCGGCGTCACGCTGACCGACGGCGCCTACCAGATGACGGCCGACCGGCGGATGACCGGCCTTGCCCGCACGCTGCTCGGCGAGAGCCAGGACTATACCTACTCCGCGCGCGGCCAGGTCACGGCCGCTGGCGAGGTCCGCCCCAGCGCCTACCAGCACCAGGGCGGGCGGCGGAACCGGCTCGTCCGGGTCGCCTTCAACGCCGATGATGTGGTGACCACCGCCGAGCCCGCGATGGGCATGGGCGATCCGCCCGCCACCCGCGCCCAAAAGCTCGGCTCGATCGACCAGGTCTCGATGTTCCTGGCGATGATGGTCAAACCGGGCGAGCCCTGCCGCGGCACGCTCCGCGTGCTCCTCGATGGCCGCGGCCGCGCCGATTTCATCATGCACCCCAACGGCCAAGAGCGCGTCTCGATCGCCGGCTTTTCCGGCCAGGCGCAGCGCTGCCGCGTGCAATACCGCCCGATCGCCGGCTTCTCGGACCCTCAGGAGGCCGCTGATCTGAGCTTCCTGCTCGCGCCCATCGGCGGCGTGAACGCGCCGCTGCGCATCGAGATGCCGTCCGACGACGCGGGCGTCATCCGGCTCCAGGCGCGCAGCTTCGCGGTCAGGTAGAGATCGGCCGCTCGCGCGCGGCATCGCGGGACCTGTGCTGGGGAGCCCAGGCCCCGCTGTGCCTGCCCGGCGCGCGGTGCTTGCGCACTGCACCGTGAAGAGCAAAGCGCGTCCGATATGTCGGCTGGGGCTTTCAGCGCCAATTATGCGCCCGTTATGCCGGCTCGTTCCGCCGTAAGACCAATCCAGTCTTGTGCGTAAACAAGCGCTTAACCCCAAGATATGGCCGTGAACACGCCCAGAACGACTCAAACGAACCGATTCGTTCTGCTCTGTTCGCGATTCGTTCGATTCGGCTGATGCTTGCGGGCGGGAACCGCGCTAAGCTTTCGGCATCGCTGGCAATGGCCCTGGGCGCCGGCTGAGAGATTTCGCATGCGCCCGCCTCACGCAGGAGCCCGCATGCCCGAACCCCCGCCTGACGCCTCCGGCGCAATGACCTGGCTGATCGCCGTGCTGGCGCTCGGCGGCGCCATCGCGCTGGTGGTGCTGGTGACGCAGTGCATGCCGGTCCCCTGAGCCTCCCGGGACACCAGAACTTTACCACCGCCCATCGCGGCAAGCCTTGCCGCGCCCGCCCCGCCCGCTAAGCCTCGCGCGCCCCGCTCTTCGGGGCAGGGAGCATCACATGAGAAAATTGGCGGCGGCGTTTGCGGTGTTGGCGGCGGCAGGTTTGGGCGCGTGCGCGACTGAGACGGCCTCCACCGGCAGCTCCCCCGCCAGCGGCACGGAAGCCGCGGCCCCGAGCGCCGAAGTCCTCGCCGCCGTGAACGGCGCCTGGCGCCCCGCGGAAGACCGCGCCCGCGATCAGTACCGCCACCCCGCCGCATCGCTCGCGTTCTGGGGCCTCCAGCCGGGCGACACGATCGTCGAGATCAACCCCGGCGCCGGCTCGTGGTGGACGCAGATTCTCGCGCCCTATGCGCGCGCCACGAATGGCCGCTTCGTCGCCGGCTACGTCGATTTGGGCAATCCAAACGTCAGCCAGCAAGCGCGCGATGCGCGCGCGAACTTCCTGCAAGAATTTTCGAACGCGCAAACTTACGGACGCGTTGAAGCCGTGAACTTCGGCATGACGTCGGGCCTCGCCATGCCGGATGCGAGCGCGGACTTCATCCTCGTCGCGCGCGCCTACCATAACTGGGCGCGCCAAGCCGGCGCGACGGACCGCTTCATGTCCGAATTCGCGCGCGTTCTGAAACCGGGCGGCGTGCTCGCCGTCGAGCAACACCGCGCGCCCGAAGGCGCCGACGTCGCAACCAGTGCGCCCACCGGCTACGTGCCCGAAGCGTACGTCATCGCCGCCGCCGAACGCGCGGGCCTCCGGCTCGCCGGCCGCAGCGAACTCAACGCCAACCCGCGCGACGATCGCGATCACCCGTTCGGCGTCTGGACGCTCCCGCCCGTCCGGCAAACGGCGCCAAGCGGCCAACCCGCCAACCCCGCCTTCGACCGCACCGAATACGACGCCATCGGCGAAAGCGACCGCATGACGCTCCGGTTCGTGAAGCCGTAAACCTCACTCCCTCATTCCGGCCGAAGCGAAGCGGAGAGCCGGAACCCAGGGGCCACGCGCATCACGTCTGCCCTGGGTTCCGGGTCGCGCTGTCGCGCGCCCGGAATGAGGGAGAGTTTTTTGTGTGCACTGGTCGGGCTAGAAAGCGCCCATGACAAACCTCGGCGTCATCGAAGGCTTTTACGGCGCGCCGTGGTCGTGGGCGGCGCGTGCGCGTTGCGTCGCAACGCTCGCGCCGCACGGCTACGGCTTTTACCTCTACGCGCCGAAGGTGGATGCGTATCTGCGCCGCCGCTGGACTGAGCCGCATCCGCAAGCCGAGCAAGACGCGCTCGCGAAACTCGCCGCGCACTGCCGCACGCACAACACGCGCTTCGGCGTCGGCCTCAGCCCGTACGATCTCTTCCGCGCCTTCAACGACGAGAGCAAAGCCGCGCTCAAAGACAAGCTCGCGTTCTTCGATTCCATCGGCTGCGATGAACTCGCGATTCTGTTCGACGATATGCGCGGCGACATGGAAGGCCTCGCGCAAAAGCAGATCGAGATCATGCATTGGTGCGCCGCGCACACGAAAGCGCGCACGCTCACGCTTTGCCCGACGTATTACTCAGACGATGCCGCGCTGCCGCGCTTCTTTGGCGAGGCGCCAGCGAACTACCTCGAAGACCTCGGCGCCGGCCTCGATCAGCGCATCCAAATGTTCTGGACCGGCCCTGAAGTGTGCTCGCGCGAATTCACGCCCGGCCATCTCGCGCGCGTCGGCGAAAAGATGCAGCGCAAGCCGCTGCTATGGGACAACTACCCCGTCAACGATGGCCCTCGCATGTCGCAGTTTCTGCATCTGCGCGCGTTCACCGGCCGCGCTGCTGCGATCGGCGCGCACATCGCCGGCCACGCCGTGAACCCCGCGCTCCAACCCACGCTCTCGCTCATTCCGCTTTTGTCGCTCGCCGAAAGCTACGCACGCGGCGACGCGTACGATTACGCGCAAGCATTCACGCGCGCCGCGCGCGACGTGTGCGGCGACGACCTCGCCGCGCTCATCCAACGCCACCTCAACGCCCTCCAAGACACCGGCCTCGACGCGCTCGGCGAAGAGACACGCGGCAAACTCAAAGCGCGCTTCGCCCCGCACGCCGCCAACGCCGCCGCCAAAGAAATCATCGCCTGGCTCGACGGCAAAGACCGCCCAACGCCTGAGATGTTCGAAGGCGCGTAGCGCTCCCCCT
>CAZMCA010000189.1:0-6341 GCA_964564595.1 uncultured Caulobacteraceae bacterium | reverse complement strand
GCTGCGGAAGCAAAGGCGAAGACCGGCGCCGGAGCGTAAAGTCCTTGCGCGGCAAGGGCCCGGTTGATATGGCGCCAAGGCTCAAACCAGGGAGAGCCCGATGTCTGCCGATGGCAAGTGGAATGTGACCGTGAATTCGCCGATGGGCGCTCAACAAAGCGATCTCGACATCAAGACGTCGGGCGGCACGTTCACCGGTACGATGGCGGGCCGTATGGGCACGCAAGAAATCAGCGGCAAGGTGGAAGGCGACACGCTGACGTGGTCGACCTCGATCACCCAGCCGATGCCGCTCACGCTGGAATTCACCGTGAAGATCGCTGGCGATGACATGACGGGCAGCGTCAAAGCTGGCGCGTTCGGTTCTTCGCCGCTTACGGGCAAGCGCGCTTAAGCACTGTCTCCGGTCGCGCCGGAAACGGCGCGGCCGGATCGCGCGCGGCGAAGTGAACTTTGGAAGCCGTGCGAATGCTGCAAGAACATCTTCAAGACACCTACCGCTACCTCTTCGACACCGCGCACCGCGCACTTGAGGGCGGAACGAGCTTTGCGCCCTTCGGCGCCGGCATCCGCAAGACGGGCGAGCAGATCCACACCGCCGTCGATCTCAACGTCGAAACCTCCACGCCAAATGATCATATCTCGGGCCTGATCGCCGGCTTTCGCGCCGACGATAAGGAGAACGGCCTTATCGCCGCGGGCCTCGTGTTCGATGGCCAGATGACCGAGAGCGGCGAACAACACGCGCGGGCGCTGTG
The DNA here is from genome assembly GCA_964564595.1 of uncultured Caulobacteraceae bacterium. Classification (GTDB taxonomy): domain Bacteria; phylum Pseudomonadota; class Alphaproteobacteria; order Caulobacterales; family Aquidulcibacteraceae; genus JBEVOS01. The sequence continues at coordinate 5,583 of CAZMCA010000189.1, read as the reverse complement.
TTTCCATATCGAAGTCGCCAACGGGCACGCCGTGCAGGTGCTGGTGGCCTATGAGCGCCGCTTCGATCAGATCGTGGATTTTGCCGAACCGGTGGTGACGCCGGTTCAGCCGGAAATCTTCACGGACGTCGGTCCAGACGTTACCTAAGCCGCCATGTCTCTCGCGCGGCTCGAAGGCCGCCTCTCGCAAGCGCTCGATCGCTTCGCCTACGTGGAATCCCGGATGGCCGTGGCCGACGGGAGCGAGATCGTGCGCCTCTCGAAGGAGCACGCGGACCTTAAGCCGATTGCCGAGGTCGTCGAGGCGCTCCAGCGCGCGCGCAAGGAAGAGACCGACCTGAAAGACATGCTCGCCGATCCGGACATGGCCGCGATGGCGCGGGACGACATGGAGCGCGTGCAAAAGCTGCTCGTCGATCTCGAAGCGCGTGCGAAAGTCCTGCTGATCCCGAAAGACAAGGACGATGACGCCGCCGCGATCCTGGAAGTGCGGGCCGGCACAGGCGGCGAGGAGGCCGCGCTCTTCGCTGGCGACCTTTTCCGCATGTATCAGAAATACGCCCAGCAGCGCGGCTGGCGCATGGAAGTAGAAGGCGCCTCGGAAACCGGGCTCGGCGGCGTCAAGGAAATCACCGCGAGCATTAGCGGAACAGGCGTGTTCGGGCGGCTCCGATTCGAAAGCGGCGTGCACCGCGTGCAGCGCGTGCCGGAGACGGAGGCGGGCGGGCGTATCCACACATCCGCCGCAACGGTCGCGGTTCTGCCGCTGGTGGATGACGTCGATATCGTGATCGACGAGAAGGACGTGCGGATCGACACGATGCGCGCCTCGGGCGCCGGGGGCCAGCACGTCAACAAAACCGATAGCGCCGTGCGCGTGACGCACATCCCCTCCGGCATCGTGGTGGTGCTGCAGGAAAAATCGCAGCACCAGAACCGCGCCAACGCGATGAAGATTCTGCGCGCGCGCCTCTACGAGATGGAGCGCGAAAAGCGCGATGCCGCGCGCGCGGCGGAACGCAAAGGACAGGTCGGCTCAGGCGACCGAAGCGAGCGCATCCGCACGTACAATTTTCCGCAAGGGCGCGTGACCGACCACCGGATCAATCTCACGGTCTACAACCTTCCCGAAGTGCTGAACGGCGCCGGCCTCGAGCCGATCGTGGAGGCGCTCATCACGGAAGATCAGGCCGTGAAGCTGGCGGCGCTGGAGCAGGAATGACGGAAACGCTCGTCTCTGCTTGGAGCCAGGCGCGCGCCGCGCTCGAAGGCGCGGGCATCGAGGAGCCGACATTCGACGCGCGCCTCTTGGTCGAACTCGGCGCGGGCGTGAAGCGGCATGATATTCTGACCGATCCACGGCGCGAACTCAGCGACGCTGATGTGCAGGCCATCGCGCAACTTGTGGCGCGCCGCGTGCAGCGCGAACCGATGAGCCACATCCTCGGCGAAAAGGGGTTTCGCTCGATCGTGCTGAAGGTGACGCGCGACGTGTTGACGCCGCGCCCGGAGACGGAGCTGCTGGTGCACCTCGCGCTTCAGAACATGTCTGAAGACAAGCCGCTGCGCGTGCTCGACTTCGGCGTCGGCTCCGGCGCGATCTTGGCCGCCATCCTGATCGAGCGCCCGCTCGCGACCGGCGTTGGCGTCGATATCAGCGAAGCGGCGGTGCTGGTTGCGCAGTCCAACATGGAAGCGCTCGAGCTCGACGCGCGAAGCGAGATCGTGCGCGGCGACTGGGGGGCGGGCGTCGCGGGGCAGTTCGACGTGATCGTCGCGAACCCGCCTTACATTCCGAGCGCCGACATCGCCGGCTTGATGCCGGAGGTGTCCGTTCATGAGCCGCGCTTGGCGCTCGATGGCGGGGCCGATGGGCTGGACGCCTACCGCGCCATTGCGCCTCAGATCGCGCGGTTGATGGCGCCGGGCGGGATCGCCGTGTTTGAGTTTGGGGCGGGGCAGGAGGGCGCTGTGCGCGGCGTGCTCGCGGAGTCCGGCCTCAAACCAGAGAAGCTTTACCTCGACCTCAGCGGCGTCCCGCGTGCATGGACGGTGCGAGCCTGAGGCAGGGCGCCTGCGCTGAAATAGCCCTTGGAACGCAAGGCCGAACCAGATAGCATCCTCCTCGGAATCGCGGCCCGAGGAGGGCTTGGCGGCTCCCGGGCGGAGCGCTCCAGAAACGCCGCCCCCGCGCAGGAAGCCATCCGGGTTTCGGTAGGCGGCGCGGCGAGCGAAACAGCCGAACGAACTGGCCGCGCTGCTCCGTCGTTAGACGAGCGTCCTTTTGGACAAGCCGGCCGCCAGCGAACGGCGCATTGGGCCAACGCCAGGGGCGGCGTGTGGCGGAGCTTAAGGTGAACCTCGAATGAAGCGTCAGCGCGGTCGTGGCGGCCAGGGTGGCGGCCAACGTAGGCCCGGCCAGGGTGGCAACAATTCCAACCGGTCGTTCGACAGCAACGGGCCGGACGTAAAAGTACGCGGGCCGGCGTCGCATATTTACGAGCGCTATATGCAACTCGCGCGCGATGCGAACTCCGCGGGCGATCGCATTCAGGCCGAAAATTTCCTGCAGCACGCCGAGCACTATTATCGCGTCTTCCGCGCGATGCAGCCGGTGGCGCCGCCGCCGCAACTGACAGAGCGCTACGGCGACGACATCGACTTTGACGGCGACGAAAACACCGCCGAAGGCGACGAGGGCGCGGAAGGCGAGGCCCGCCAGGAACAGCACGCGCACCAGCAGCGCGGCGAGTACCGAGATCGCGATCAGCGCCGCGACTACCAGCAACAGCCCCGCGAACATCGCGGCGATTATCAGCAGCGCGACCGTGGCGAGTACCGCGACCGCGATCAGCAGCGCGGCGAGTACCGTGAGCGCAACAACGGCGAATATCGCGAGCGTGGCGAGTATCGCAGCGACCGCCAGGACAACCGCGACCGGCCGGACAACCGCGAGCGCCAAGAGCATCGAGCGGAAAATCGCGATCAGGCGCCGCGCGAGCCGCGTGAGGGCGGCGAAGGCGAACAAGCTTATGCGGGCGGCGGCGAGCCGCGCGCCGAGGCGCAAGATGGCGAAGGCCGCCGCAATCGCCGCGGCCGGCGTAACCGGTATCGCGAAGGCGGCCCGCGCCCGGACGGCGACGGCGGCGAAGGCGCGCCGGAATCCGGCGGCTTCGGCGAAGCAGCCCCTGCGTTCTTGACCAACGACTGAGCGCCAGCGCCAGCACAAACAAAAGCGGCCCCGGTGACGGGGCCGCTTTCATTTTGTGCGCCGGTTAGCCCTAGGCTGCTTCGGCCGAATCCGCGCGCTCTTCGGCCATGCGCTGCAGCGATTGGTAATCGGTCTTGCCGGTGCCAAGCACGGGGATCTCCGGCAGCGGGATGATCTTCTTTGGCACCGCGATTTCCGGCGCGCCGTTCGATTGCGCCCAGGCGAGCAATTCGCCGGTTTGCGCATCCGGATTGTCGCTGAACAAGACGACGCGCTCTCCCTTGCGCGGATCGCGGAGCGAAACGGCGGCGTGATTGTGCTTGGGCCATACGGCGGCTGCGTAACCTTCGACGGCGTTGAGCGAGACGGTTTCGCCACCAATTTTCGCAAAGCGCTTCACGCGGCCGATGATGCTGCAGAAGCCCTCGGCGTCGATCTCAACCACATCGCCCGTATCGTGCCAGCCGCCAGGCGGCGGCTCGAGCGCGCCCTCTGGGCTGAGATAGCCGCGCATCACGTTCGGACCCTTGATGAGCAGTTTCTTGCCGCGCTCGATCCCAGGGACGTCTTCGAGCTTCCACTCCATACCCGGCAGGAGTCGGCCGACGGTGCCGTGCTTGTTCGTGGCGGGCTCGTTCACCGCAACAACCGGTGAGGCTTCGGTGGCGCCGTAGCCTTCGAGCAGCTCGACGTTGAATTTCTTCCGGTAGAGGTCGCGCGTTTCATCCTTCACGCGCTCGGCGCCCAGCACGAGGAATTTCAGGCACGAAAGCTCGCCTTGCTTGGCGCTGCGCGCGTATTGCGCGGCGAACGTATCCGTCGCGAACAGCACGTTGGCGCCGACTTCGCGCACCAGCGGCGGGATGTCCTTGAAGTGCAGCGGCGAGGGATAGAGGAAGGTCTTGTGGCCTGTTAGCAGCGGCAGCAGCGCGCCGCCCGTTAGCCCAAAGCAGTGGAACATCGGCAGCGGGTTGAAGAACACCCACGACGGATCGAACGGCACGTGCGCGTAGCACTGCTCGACATTCGCCACGAGGTTGGCGTGGCTAAGCACCACGCCGCGCGGTGCGCCAAAGCTGCCGGACGTAAAGAGGATCACGGCCGCATCGTCGGGATTGCCGGGCGCGCGGAACGCTTTCGGGAAGAAGCCTTTGACGAGCGCGCCGAGCTTATCGGCAAGCCCGACTTTCTCGCGCACGTCTTCAAGGTAGGTCACGGCGGCGAATTTCGAAATCTCGTCGACGAGGCCCTGAAGGTTGCCCATCTCAACGAACCGGCGCGCAGTCAGCACGCGCTTTACGCCAGCGGCCGCGCAACCCGATTTCAGGTTCATCGCGCCAGCGGTGAAGTTGAGCATCGCGGGCGTGCGGCCGATCGCGTGCAGAGCGAAGAACGTCACCGTCGCGCCCACGCCGGTTGGCAACAGCACGCCGACGGTTTCCTTTGGGCTCGTGAGCGCTTTGATCTTGCCGCCGAGCGCGAACGCCGCGCGGATCACGCCATCATAGGTGAGGACGTTGCGGTCTTGGTCTTCGAGGATCGGAGTGCCGCCGCCCTTGGCCGCGCGGGCGCGCAACAGGGCGTCGAACAGCGTGAGGCGCGTGCGGGCTGCCTCGAACTGGTGCTGAACCATAGGGGTATGCGACCTCCGGTTTTGTCCCCGCGCGTGATTATTGTTTCACGCTTGTAACAAGCCTAGCCCGGCTCGCAGCTTTGGCAAGCAGGGGAGGTATAACGCTGCGGCGATTGTAAGGGCTCCCGGTTCGGCCCATTTTCAGACCATGCCGACGCTGATCGACAATCGCGGTGAAGGACCCGCCGAGGGGGCCGACAAGGCCGCTGCGCGGCCGCGCCACCCCGAAAAGCAGGCAAGGCCCGATTCGCCTCCGCAACGAAAGCCGGACTGGATCCGCGTGCGCGCGCCGACGAGCCCCGCGTACCTGGCGACCAAGCAGATCGTCCGCGATCTGAACCTTGTGACCGTCTGCGAAGAGGCCGCCTGCCCGAACATTGGGGAGTGCTGGAGCCAGAAGCACGCGACCTTCATGATTCTGGGCGAGCGCTGCACGCGCGCTTGCAGCTTCTGCAACGTCGCGACCGGAACGCCCGGCCCGCTTGATCAGAGCGAACCCGAGAATGTCGCCAAGGCCGTCGCAGCGATGGGGCTCTCCCATGTCGTCGTCACCAGCGTCGACCGGGACGATCTGGAAGACGGCGGCGCCGATCACTTCGTGCGCACGATTGCCGCGATCCGCGCTGCGGCGCCGGAGACCACGATCGAGATTCTGACGCCTGACTTTCTGCGCAAGCCCGGCGCAGCCGAGCGTGTGATCGATGCGGCGCCCGACGTGTTCAACCACAACCTCGAAACC
>CAZMCA010000188.1:1501-6370 GCA_964564595.1 uncultured Caulobacteraceae bacterium | reverse complement strand
ACGAAGGCGCGGCATGGATCGGCCAGGCGCCGTTCACCGATGAAAAGCACGTCTTCGTCAATCTGGGCGACGGGACGTATTCGCACTCTGGCTCGCTCGCGATCCGCGCGGCGGTCTCGGCGAAGATCGACATCACGTACAAGATTTTGTTCAACGGCGCCGTCGCGATGACCGGCGGCCAACCGACCGAGAGCGGTCAGGACGTTGGCGATCTCGTGCACCAATTGCGCGGCGAGGGTGTCGCGAAAGTTGTTGTGGTCGCGGAAGATCCGAAACGCCACATTCAGGCGGGCGATCTTGGGCCGCTCGTTGAGATCTATCACCGCTCACGCCTCGAAGAAGTGCAGCTGAAGCTGCGCGAGGTGAAGGGCGTGACCGTCATCATCTACGATCAGGTCTGCGCCACGGAGAAGCGCCGTAAGATCAAGCGCGGCCTGATGGACGCGACGACGACGCGCGCGTTCATCAACACCGAGGTGTGCGAAGGCTGCGGCGATTGCTCGGTGCAATCGAACTGCCTCTCGATTGAGCCGCTGGAGACGGAGCTTGGCGTCAAGCGCGTCATCAACCAATCGACGTGCAATCAGGATTTGCGCTGCGTCGATGGGTTCTGCCCGAGCTTCGTGACGCTCGATGGCGCGGTGAACGCCAAGAAGCTGACGCCGCGCCCGAAGATCGATGCGTCGAACCTGCCGTCGCCCAACGTGCCGGTACTGGAACGGCCGTACAATCTCCTGTTCACGGGCGTCGGCGGCACGGGCGTGACAACGATCTCCGCGATCCTCGGCATGGCGGCGTTCGTCGAAGGCAATGCGGCGACGACGCTCGATATGGCGGGCCTTGCGCAAAAGGGCGGGCCGGTCGTCTCGCATATCCGCTTCGCCAAGCGCGCGACGGACATTCGCTCCGGCCGCACGCCGACGGCGAGCGCCGATGCGTTGATCGCAGGAGATGCGATCGTCGCCGCGAGCCTCGAGACGCTGCCGCTGATGGATAAAGAGAGCACGCGCGCGGTGCTCAATCTCGATCTGACGCCGACATCTGAGTTTATTGGCAATCGCGATACGCGTTTTTCGGGCGGACTGCTTAAGCGCCGCGTTGAGCAAGCGGTGTTCGCGCTCGATGGCCTGAACGCGGAAGGGCTCGCGGAAGAATATCTCTTCGATCAGCTCTACGCGAACATGATCCTGCTCGGCTTTGCGTGGGGCAAAGGGCTGGTGCCGATTTCGCACGAGGCGCTGGTGGAAGCCATCACGCTCAACGGCGCGGGCGTTAAGGAAAATCTGCAGGCGTTCGATCTTGGGCGTGTTGCGGCGCTGGCGCCGGAGCGGCTCGCGGCAGCGCGGCCGATCCGCGTGCCGCCGGCGGAGAAAAGCTTCCAGGATTTGGTGGCCGATCGCGCGGCAAGGCTCGCGGCCTATCAGAACGAGGCCTACGCGGCGCGCTATCTGTCGCTCGTGCAATACGTGCATGGGCGCGAAAGCGGCGCGGGGCTTGGCGAGAAACTGTCGCGCGCGGCGGCGCAGAACTTCTACAAGCTGATGGCGTACAAGGACGAGTACGAGGTCGCGCGCCTCTACACGAACGGGACGTGGCAAGCGGCGCTCAAGGAAACCTTCGGCGGCGATTACAAGCTCGCGTTCCACCTCTCGCCGCCGATGGTCGCGCCGAAGGATCGCGTCACGGGCCACGCCAAAAAGATGAAGTTCGGCGCCTGGATGTTCTACGGCTTCAAGGCGCTCGCGGCGCTGAAGGGTCTGCGCGGCACGCAGTTCGATGTGTTCGGCTACACGGCTGAGCGCAAAATGGAGCGCGCGCTGCGTGATGAATATGAGGCCAAGCTGCGCCGACTTGCCGATGAGCTGGCGGCGGGCACGCATGACATCGCGGTGAAGATTGCGGAGCTTCCCGATCAGATCCGCGGCTATGGGCATGTGAAGGACAAAGCCGTCACGGACGCGAAGGCCGCTGAAGCCACTTTGTGGCGCGCCTACGCCGCCGCGGGGGCTGGCGGGCCGGCCCGGGCCGCGGCTGCCGAATAGGCGGAACCGCCCCGCCATCGCGGCGTTTCCCCACCGCAAGGGAGCGCAGAGATGACGGATATGACCCACCAGGATTCCGACGAGCACGTCGAACTGACGCCGACGGAAGCGCGCCAGGGCGGCATCGGCAAACATCTGCTCACCATGCTGGTTGTCTCTACGATCATGGCGGCTATCGGCCTCGCGGCCTTCTTCCTCACCACCGCTGCAATAAGCTGACGCTTGACGCCCCATGCGGCGGGCATGTTTAGCTCGCCAGCATGAAGCGGCGCATCGGGGTTATCGGGCTTGGCCAACGCATCGCGCATGTGCTGCGCGCTATGGCGGAGGTCGGCTGGAATCTCGACATCGCGGGCTATGCTGACGAAGCGCCCATCGGTCTCGATATTCTGCGCGAAGGCGGCTTAGACGCGGGGCGCGTCTACGCCGACGAGCGTGCGCTGCTGCGCGATGGCCCATTCGATCTGGTGATGATCGGCTCTCCCAATCACCTCCATCTCACGCATCTCATTGCCGCTTTCGAAGCGGGCTTTCCGATCTTCTGCGAAAAGCCGATCGTCCGGACGGAAGAGGAGACGGTCGCGCTCGCGTCGCGCCTCGCTGCGCAGGGCGCGCCGCCGCTCTATATCGGCCTCGTCATGCGCTCCATGCCGATCGTCCGCGAGACGATCAAGCGTGTTGATCGTGGCGAACTCGGCGAGCTGATCTCGATCGATGCGACGGAGCATCTTCCGGCTGAGCACGGCGGTTACCTCGCGCGCAATTGGCGCCGACGCGAGGAGTGGGGCGGCTCCTTCATGCTCGATAAGGTCTGCCACGACTTCGATATCTTTGGCCGCCTCACGCGTGCCCGCGCCGCGCGCGTCGCGAGCTTCGGCGGCCGGCGCATCTTCACGAACGCGCGCGAAAATCCCCCGATGACGTACAGCGACGGCGAACCCGCCTATGCGCTGCGTGACGCGGGCTGGCAGGGGGCCAACGACGCGTTTCACTCAGATATGGACGTGACCGATCACCAGACGGCGCTCGTGTCTTATGCGAACGACGTCCAGCTCTCGTTCCATTCGAACTCGCATGTCGGCCTACAGGAGCGGCGCTGGTATGTTGCCGGCGCGGACGGCACGCTGATCGCCGATCTGGTGCGCAACAAGCTGATGATCCGCCGCGTGCTCGATCGCGGCAAACCAGAGCGCGTCGATTTCGCCACGCGCACGGCGGACAATCACAACGGCGCCGATCAGGCGATGGCGTCCGATCTGCTCGCCTCGCTCGATGGCCGCGCGCCATTCCCGGTCACGCCGCATGAAAGCATGGAAGCGGGGCTCACCGTGATGGCGATCGATCGGGCGATGCGCGAAGGCGCCGTCATCGATTGCGCGCCGATGTGGGACGCACTCGACAAGGCTTCGGCGCCATGACGGACAATATCGCGCATCGCGGCGGCGCCGCGCTCTGGCCGGAAAACACGATGGCCGCGTTCGCGCGCGCCTTCGAACTTGGCTGCGACGGCGTCGAGATGGACGTGCAGCTCACCAAGGATGGCGAGGTCGCGATCTTTCACGACAATGCGCTGAAGCCTGAGATCGTGCGCGATGCGCGGGGCGCGTGGCTGGAGAAGCCCGGGCCGCGCATCTCGGAAATGAGCTTCGCCGATCTGCAGCAATTTGATATCGGCCGCCTGAAGCCCGGCACGGCCTATGGCGCGCGCAACCCGAACCAACAGGCGTTCGATGGCGAACGTATTCCCGCGCTGCGCGATCTCGTGCGGCTTGCGAAACAGGCGGGCGGCAAGAAGCTCTGGATCGAACTCAAGACGCCGCTGATGGGCGGCGAGGGCCAAGAACATCCGCATCGGCTGGCCGATGCCGTGATCGACCTGCTGCGGGCCGAAAGCGCGCTCGAACTCGCAACTCTCTGCGCGTTCGATTGGGCCGGCGTCGTGCGCGCGAAATCGCGCGAGCCTGCGGCGGACGTGCGCTTCCTGACCGTGCCGCAAAGCACGTTCGCGGAAAACGAGCGCATGCGCGATCTGCTCGCGCGCGGCGCGCCGTGGGAGGCGGGCTTTCACGCTAAGGACCACGGCGGCGTCCTCGGCGCCATTAAAGCCGCCGGCGGCGATGGCTGGTACGGATTCTATCCGGACGTCACCGAAGAAGCCGCCGCCGAGTGCCGCAAGCTTGGCCTCAAATACGCGGCGTGGACCGTGAACGAAGCAGACGAAATGTCCCGCCTCATCGCGCTCGGCGCAGACGCTGTGTGCTCCGATCGCCCGGATGTCCTGAAAGACGTGCTGGCGCGCAGATAGCTATTCGCCGAACAGCCGCACTTGCGCGCCGACACCGCGGTGCGGCGTGTTCGCTTCATAGACCATATCGACTGCCGTGATGTTGCGGTCGTCGCCCACGAGATCGAGCGCGCGCGTGCATTGCCCGGGCCGGATGCGCGCGCGCACCGGAACGTCCTGCCGCGCGCCATTCGCAAATCGCACGGTCACGTCGATGAAATGCACTGGCCGCTCATAAACGCAGAGCCGGATGCGCTCGAACCGGCGCGCGCCTGGAAGCGAGATCGTGTCGCGATCGACTGCGTCGCGCACGTCGCGCGTGCCCAAAAGATCCCAGGCCGCGGCAGGCGCGGCGGTAGCGACAGAGGCGGCAGCGATCGCTACCGCCAACAGCAAGGACTTCACGTACATGGCATGCTCCGGCTGGTCCCTCGGAGCGTTATACGGCCTTGGCCGCCCGATCCGTCGCGCCGCGCGAAAGATGTTTGCCCAGAGTGGGTCAGTCGGGCGCTGCGAAATGGTCGGCCAGGAACCGGGGCGAAA
>CAZMCA010000188.1:0-1401 GCA_964564595.1 uncultured Caulobacteraceae bacterium | reverse complement strand
TCGGCGGCCATCTCGTCGAACACGTCGCGGTGGCGAGATTTGAGGTTCGCACGCTCGAGCGGATCGTTGGCGACATCGAACAGAAACGTGTTGCCCATGATGCGCAGATATTTCCAATCGCCCTTGCGGTACGCGCGTTGTTGCATGCGCAGATAGCGGAAGAACAAGCGCCGCGGCTGAGGCGCAGCGCCTTCGATGGCCGCGCGCAGATCAATTCCGTCCGATGGATAGTCCGGATGCGGCGCAGCGCCAGCGGCCGCAAGCAGCGTCGGCGTAAAGTCCATCGTAATCGCTGTTTGCGCGCTCACGGAGCCGGGCTTTGCTACGCCGGGCCAATGGATGATCAGCGGCACGCGCAAACCGCCTTCGAGCAGCTCGGTCTTCTTGCCGGTAAACGGCCAGGTGTTTGAAAAACGCTCGCCGCCATTGTCGGAGGTGAAGATCACAATGGTGTTGCCCGCCACGCCGTTGGCTTTGAGCGCTTCGAGCACGCGCCCGATCGCACGATCCATCGCGACCACCATCTCCGCGTACGTCGCCATCGTGCCTCCATCGAGGTGGATGAGGCTTGGCCCGCCGATCTTTGCGAGGCGCTGCGCTTCGGCTTCGTCGTCCGGTCCCTCCCAAGGCCAGTGCGGCGCGCTGAAATGCAAACTGAGCAAGAACGGTTTGCCCGCGCTAGAGAGCGCGCCAATCGTTTCCACGGCTTTGTCGCCGAGCAGCGATGTCATGTAGCCGGAGGCCTTTGCGGGCGTGTCGCCGTCCCACAGGTCGTGTTCTGCGCCCATGCCGGCATGCGTGAAGTAATCGATCGCGCCGCCGCGAAAGCCCCAGAACTTTTCGTAGCCGCTCTTGAGCGGGCAGAAGTCGGGCAAGGTGCCGAGATGCCATTTTCCGATTAGGGCGGTTGCGTATCCTGCCTCGCGCAAGAGGCTCGGCAGAGTCGGATGGTCGGGGGGCAGGCCGATGTTGCGGCCGCCATGCAGCGGCTCTTCCAAGCCAACGGGCAAGCGATATTGATAGCGCCCGGTCATCAGCGCAGTGCGCGTCGCCGAGCACACGGCAGAGGCGGCGTAACCTTGCAGGAACCGCACGCCGCCCGCCGCCATTTCATCGAGCACCGGCGTGCTGTATTCGAGCCGCCCGTAGCAGGAAAGGTCCGCATAGCCGAGGTCGTCGGCCATTATGAAAACGATGTTTGGCTGGGCCATGCGTGAGTTCCCCGTGGCTGAGCCGTCATCGGCGATGCAGGCCCGCGCGTCAAACCGCGCCCTGCGCAGGTGATTAATCGCTACCCGGATCGCCAGCGCGGATGTACGAGGTTGCGCGCAGCTGGAATGCGCTTCGGGAGCGTGCCTTGATCGATGCGGATTTTGCACAGCGTTTCGTGCAGACGTGGCT
>CAZMCA010000187.1:0-6392 GCA_964564595.1 uncultured Caulobacteraceae bacterium | reverse complement strand
GGATCGAAGCCTAGCGCGGCGATCACCATATCGGCTGGCGCTTCGTAGTCCGTGCCCGGCGCTTCTTCCGGCGCTTGGCGGCCGGACGCGTCGGGCGCGCCGAGGCGCATGCGCACGGCGCGCACGCCGGCGAGTTTGCGCGCGCCGAGCCACTCTTTTGGGCTCGCAAGCCAATCGAACACAACGCCCTCTTCTTCGGCGTTCATCACTTCGCGCTGCGAGCCGGGCATGTTGGCGCGGTCGCGCCGGTATAGACATGTCACGCTTTTGGCGCCTTGGCGCACGGCGGTGCGCACGCAATCCATCGCGGTATCGCCGCCGCCGATCACGACGACGCGCTTGCCTCTCGCGTCGAGTGCGCCGGTCGCGTGGTCGGCGACTGTGTCGCCAAGGCCGACGCGGTTGGCGGCGATAAGATAATCGAGCGCGGCGACGGGGCCTTTTGCTTTGCCTGGCAGATCGAGCGCGCGCGCTTTGTAAACACCGGTCGCGATCAGCAAGGCATCGTGGCGCGCACGCAGATCGTCATACGAAAGATCGCGGCCGATCTCGCAGTTGAGCACGAAGCGCACGCCGCCTGCTTCAAGCCGCGCGACGCGGCGCGTGACGACGTCCTTCTCAAGTTTGAAGTTCGGGATGCCGTAGATCAGCAGGCCGCCAGCGCGATCGTGCCGGTCGTAGATCGTGACGTCATAGCCGCGCTCGCGCAGGCTCTCGGCGGCAGCGAGGCCGGCCGGGCCCGCGCCGACGATGCCGACGCTTTGACCGCGTGGCCGGCCGGGCGTGAGCGGTGCGACCCAGCCTTCGCGGAACGCTGTCTCGGTCAGGTACTTTTCGACCGCACCGATCGTGACCGTGCCGTGGCCCGATTGCTCGATGACGCAATTGCCTTCGCACAGACGGTCCTGCGGGCAGATGCGGCCGCAGATCTCGGGCATGGCGTTCGTGGCGGCAGAGAGCGCGTAGGCCTCTTCAAGCCGGCCCTCGGCGGTGAGGCGCAGCCAGTCAGGGATATTGTTCTGCAAAGGACAGTGAGACTGACAGAAAGGCACGCCGCATTGTGAGCAGCGCGCCGCCTGATCGGCCGCCTTCTCGGCGATGAACTCCCGGTAGACCTCGTGAAAGTCCCCGCGACGCTCGGACGCGGCGCGCTTGGCCGGTCCGTTCGGGCCGACAGCGACGAATTTCAGCATCCGCTCGGCCATGCCGCCCCCCAAGTCGTGTTGAGATCGCCGGATATGCGCTTCATGCGCGCGCCGCAAGCTGAAATTCGCACAAATAGACAGCTATACTGTCTTATATCGCCGCTTTTGCCCGCATTCGACGCACGCCATGATCGCGCCCGCAGCAGGGGGACGGAAATTTGGACATCGTGTCACTTTTGAAGGCGGCGCTTCTGGGCGTTGTCCAGGGCCTGACCGAGTTTCTGCCGATCTCCTCCACGGCTCACCTGCTCATGGGCGCCGAGCTGATCGGGTTCGATGACCCAGGCGGCGTCTTCACGGTGATGATCCAGCTGGGCTCGATCCTCGCGGTGATGTGGCTCTACCGGCAGCGCATCTTCGATGTGGTGACGGGCCTGCCGACCAAGCCCGAGGCGCGGCGCTTTGCGCTGATGCTGTTTCTCGCGTTCCTGCCGGCCGTGGTGATCGGCTTCTTCGCGGCCGATTACGTAAAGACCGTGCTCTACGAGAGCTTCGTCGTGATCGGATGGGCGCTGCTGATTGGCGGCTTCGCGATGCTGCTTCTGGAACGATTTGCGCCGAGGCCCGTGGTGACGGATGCGGCGCAGACGCCGATCTGGCGCGCGGTGCTCGTCGGCTTTGGGCAGTGCGTTGCGATGATCCCTGGCGTTTCGCGTTCAGGCGCGACGATCTATGGCGGCCTGCTCGCCGGGCTCGACCGGCGCGCGGCGGCGGAGTTTTCATTCTTCCTGGCGATGCCGACGATGGTGGCGGCGTTCATCTACGACTTTATCAAGGTCAAGGACCACATCACGCCGGATCGCGTCGCTGAAATTGCGGTTGGGTTCGTGTTTGCGTTCATCTCCGCCGCGATCGTGGTGAAGCCGTTCCTCGATTACGTGACGCGCATCGGGTTTGCGCCGTTCGCGTGGTATCGGATCGTTGTCGGCGCCGTGCTGCTTGGCGCGGTGCAATTTGGGTATCTGTGACGAAGCTCTTTACCATCGGCTATGAGCGCGGCTCGCTGAGCGAGGTGATCGCCGCTTTGCGGAAGGCCGGCGTGAAAACGCTGATCGACGTGCGCGAACTGCCGAACTCGCGGCGCGCCGGCTTTTCGCGGCGGATGTTGGACGCGTCGCTCGGCGAAGCAGGCATCGCCTACAAGCACATGCGCGCGCTCGGCACGCCGAAAGCGGGGCGCGATGCGGCCCAGCGCGGCGACGCCGCAACGATGCACCGCATCTTCGAGCAGAAGCTCGAAACGCCCGAGAGCCAGCTTGCGCTGATCGAGGCGGCGGAGATCGCGAAGGACGCGCCCGCGTGTCTCCTGTGCCTCGAGCACGACTGGCATGACTGCCACCGCGCGATCGTGGCCGACCGGCTGCGCGCGCACGGCCTCCGCGCCGTGCATCTCGCGCCCGAGATCAAGCCCGCCTAAGCAGGTCTTGGAAACGCGCTTTCCTTGAGCGCGATCAGCAAGATCGGCGTCCATGCCAGGAACATGAGACCCATGTAGATCTGGTGCATCGCCGTTGCTGTGGGCGGCGAGAGCAGCAGGATCGCGATGGCGGGCGCGCTTGCGAGCGCGAGTGCGCCGACGATCCAGCGCCGCTTCGGGAGCGTCAGGCAGAGCGCGCCGATCAGCACGCCGTGCAGGCCAATCAGCACGAACTTGAGGCGCGACGCGACGGTCAGGATCTCAAGCCCGGGCGCAAATTGCTGGGGCGTGTTGAACGCATCGACGCGGTTCACGCGCTGCGCGAGATCGAGGAGCGTCGTGGTTTCCCAGATGTCCGCGAGCGCTGCGCCGATGGCGCAGAGGATTGCCGCAAGCGCGAGCGGCGCGCGGCCGCCGAGATAGAGCGCCGCGCATGCCATAAACGCGCTGTAGGCGGGAATGTAGGCGCGCAGATCGAGCGCGTTCTGCGCGTTCATCGCTTCGATGCGCAGCTGGTGACAGTCCATCCCGTATTGCCCGAACAGGGCCTCAAGATCGCCGGCCGTTCGTGAGAACTCGAACGTCAGCATGACGCCGCCGATAGCGCAGCTCTGCGCGTCGACGCTTTCAGGCAGCGCGCCGAACAGATACGTGACGAAGATCGTGATGACGCCGAACAGAGCCGTCAGCATCGCGGGCATGCGCGACATGGTTCCCTCCCCCATTTTCGCGCCGTCTGCTGCGGCGCTTTCTAAGCGTTTTGGCGTGTCTGGAACTGGCCATACGGGCGGAACTTCCAGAGATAGTTGGGTACAAGCGATTCAACGCTTTCAAGCTGCGTAACGCCGAGATCGGCGAGCGTCTTGGCGCCGGGCGACACAACGTTGTCCCGCTTCAGCAGCGCGACTTGATCGCCCGTGAGCGGGGCGTTCGCGAACGGATAGAGCCGGAACGTTGCATCGAGCAGCATGCCGAGGGGCGTCGCCGCGAAAAACGGGATCGGCGCGAGCGGGCGCGGGCGATCAATCGTGTCGGTGATGAACGTCATCAGCTCACGCATCGTGTAAACGCGCGGGCCGCCGAGTTCGTAAATTTGGCCGCGTGCGTCTTCGCGATCGAGCGCGTTTGCAACCGCTTCGGCGACATCGCCGACATAGACCGGCTGGAATTTCGTCTTGCCGCCGATCAGCGGCAGCGCGGGCGCGAACTTGGCCATGTTGGCGAAGCGGTTGAAGAACCCGTCTTCCGAACCGAACACGAGCGAGGGGCGCAGGATTGTTGCGCTCGGCACGGCGGCGCGGACGGCGTCTTCGGCGGCGGCTTTGGTGCGGGCGTAGCGCGCGCCGGTTTTCGGATCGGCGATGGCGGAGACGTGCACGAAGCGCTCAACGCCGCGCGCAGCGGCGGCCTTTGCAATCGCTTCGGCGCCTTCGGCTTGCACGGCGGAGAATGTTTGCGGGCCCTTCTCCGAGAGAAGACCGACACAATTCACGACTGCGTCCGCGCCTTCGAGAGCAGCGGCGACCGAATCGGGAAAGCGCACGTTGGCCTGCACCAGTTGCACCTGCCCGACATCGCCGGTGACGCGCAGCTCATGGCCAAGGTGGGGACGGCGCATCGGCACGCGCACGCGCTTGCCGCGCTTGGCAAGGGCCCGCACGACCTGTGTGCCAACGAAGCCCGACCCGCCGAACACGACGACCAAATCGCCCTGCATGGATGCTCCTCAACCGATTGGGGCGGGTATGCGGCGCTTGGCGGAACTTGTCCATGCCGCGCCGCGACGCAGGGGTAAGGCGTGATGAACCCAAGCTGAATATCTGAAGGAACCCGCGCGCGCGCCGGAACGGCGCGAAACGTGAGCGGTTGATTCAGCCTCGGCACAGCCGCGGGCCGGTAGAACCGCGCCCAGGTTGGCCGAAATATTTGAGAGACTGAGAGAGAGTGACATGAAGAAAACTTTGCTCTTCGCCGCCGCCGCCGCGACGCTCGCGCTGAGCGCGCCTGCCGCTTCCGCGCAAGCGGGCTGGCAGCCGATCAACGCGCGTCAGGCGAACCTTGAACAACGCATTGACGTGGGCGTGCGCAACGGGTCGCTGACGCGCAACGAAGCGGTTCAGCTTCGCGCGGAATACAACGGCATCGCGCGCCTCGAAGCGCAGTATCGCCGCAACGGCTTGTCGCGCGCTGAAATGGCGGACCTCGATCGGCGCTTTGACGCGCTGAGCCAGCGCATCCGCTATGAACGCCACGACCGCCAAGATCGCGGCGACAACTGGCAGAACATCAACCAGCGCCAACGTGCGCTCGATGCGCGCATCGATGCGGGCGTGCGTGATGGTTCGCTCTCGCGCCGTGAAGCGACGCGCTTGCGCGCGGAGTTCCAGCAAATCGCGCGTCTTGAAACCACGTATCGCCGCAACGGGCTGAGCTGGCAGGAGCGCCAGGATCTCGACCGGCGCTTTGACCGCCTGAGCGCGCAAGTGCGCGCCGAACGCGGCGACTGGAATAACCGCCGCAGCTAACGCGGCGTGTTGGGAGACGATTGGCCGCCGGTGAAAGCCGGCGGCCTTTTCGTGTGAAGAACGCACTAGGCGCTGGCGGCTTCGCCGACGACGCCGTGGCAGTGCTTGTACTTCTTGCCCGAGCCACACGGGCACGGGGCGTTCCGGGAGACTTTGCCCCAGGTGCGCGGATCGTGGCGATCGAAACCGGCTTGGGGATCGTCGAACGCGCTCATCTCGTTTTCGCCCGTGCGCGGATCGGCGTGAATCTCGACCGTTTGTAGCGTTTGCGGCGGCTGCGCCGGCGCAGGCTGGCCGACTTGCAGCTGCATCAGCATGCGAGTCACGGTCGTGCGCAGATCAAGCAGCATCCGCTCGAACAGGGTGAACGCTTCGGTCTTGAATTCGTTCAGCGGATCGCGCTGCGCGTAGCCGCGGAGGTGGATGACGCTCCGGAGGTGATCGAGCTGGCCCAAGTGCTCGCGCCAGCGCATGTCGACGACGGAGAGCAGAACTTGCTTTTCCACCGCGCGCAGGCGATCGGCGCCGAGTTGGGCGGCCTTGTTTGCGTAAGCGCGGTCAACTTCCTTGACCATGCGCTCGAGCACTTCTTCGTGCGCGATGCCCTCTTCCGCAGCCCAAGCCGCGAACGGCAGATCGATGCCGAAGATTTCGACCGTCTCTTCAATGAGCGCGTTGATATCCCACTGCTCAGCGTAGGCCTTCTCGGGCATGTGCCGCATGACGAGCTTTTCGCACACGTCATGACGCATATCGCGCACGATCGGCGAGACATCCGCCGTGCGCATGAACTCGATGCGCTGTTCGAAGATGGCTTTGCGCTGATCGTTCGTAACGTCGTCGAACTTCAGCAGGTTTTTGCGGATTTCGTAGTTGCGCTGCTCGACACGGCGCTGCGAAGTTTCGAGCGCCTTGTTCATCCAGGGGTGGACGATGGCTTCGCCATCCTGAATGCCGAGGCCACGCATGATCGCATCGAGGCGTTCGGCCGCGAAGATGCGCAGCAAATCGTCTTCGAGGCAGATGTAGAATTTCGAGGCGCCCGGATCGCCCTGACGGCCGGTGCGGCCGCGCAGCTGATTGTCGATGCGGCGGCTTTCGTGGCGCTCGGTGCCGAGCACGTAGAGGCCGCCGGCGGCGAGCGCGCGCTGCTTCTTGGCTTCGACATCGGCCGCGATGTCGCGCCGGATGTTCGCGATCTGCTCGGGGCTTTCGTCACCCTTCAGCACGCTTTTGAGGCGCATA
>CAZMCA010000186.1:0-6423 GCA_964564595.1 uncultured Caulobacteraceae bacterium | reverse complement strand
TCAACGCGCGCGGGCGCTTCTTCGTCGCCGCCGCCGCGCCGATCCTGCTCAATCTTACGCTGCTCGCCTTCGTGCTGCCGATGCAGGGCAATCCGGAGGGCGCTGCGTTCGCGGCTGCGATCGCGGTGACGGTGTCGGGCGTCTTGCAAGCCGCCTGGGTGTGGATTGGCGCGCGCCGCGCCGGGATCGCCGCGGGTCTGCGCACGCCGCGCGTCACGGACGGCGTCAAACGCCTTGCGGCGCTTGCCGTGCCGGGTGCTATCGCGGGCGGGGCGCTGCAGATCAACCTCATCGTCAGCCAGGCGCTCGCGTCTTTTGAAGAAGGCGCGATCACGTACCTCAACGTGGCGGACCGGCTCTACCAATTGCCGCTTGGCTTGATCGGCATCGCCGTGGGCGTGGCGATGTTGCCGCGCCTTTCGCGGCTTGTGCAGGAAAACGATACCGCCGGCGCGCGCGGCGCGCTCGATGAAGCGGTGGCGCTGTCGATGGCGTTCACGCTGCCAGCCGCGGCTGCGCTGCTGGTGATTCCAGGCTTTCTCATCGATGGCCTGTTCGCGCGCGGCGCATTCACATCCGAAGATGCGAACCAAGTTGGCCTAGCGCTTTTCCACTACGGATGGGGCGTGCCGGCGTTCGTCCTCGCACGCATCTACGCGCCGGCATTCTTCGCACGCGAAGACACGCAAGCGCCGATGCGCTTTGCAATCGTCTCGATGATCGTGAACGTCGCGCTCGGCGCGGCGCTCTTCTTTGGTCTTCGCGCGGCTGGCGTTGCGGGCTTCCCGGGTCTCGCCATCGCCACGTCAGCGGCGGCGTGGGTGAACGTCGCTCTCATGATCCGCTCGCTCGTCTCGCGCGGCGCGTACGGGCCAACGGCCCTTGCGTGGACGCGCCTTGTCCGCATCGCGCTTGCGGCGGGTGCGCTCGGCGCTGTGCTGTGGCTCGCTGGGGCGAACCGGGCGCAGCTCGAGGCGATGCTGGGCGGCAAAGAGATGCTGATCCTCGCGCTGATCCCGGTCGCCGCGCTCGTCTACTTCCCGCTTTTGTTCGTGTTGCGCGCGGTGACGGTTGGCGAGGTTCGCGCCGCTTTCCGTCGCGAACCGGGCGCACGCGGCGGGGGAGGCGGCTTGCCCGGCGGTTTCGACGCCTGATAGAGAGGGCGCATGATGCGTATCTGGACCGGACGATGGCGGGGCTGAGCCGCCGCCTTTAAGCCGCGCAGGCCCTTTGAGAGGCCCGCCGCGAACCTAGTCCTGTTTGGAGTTTCCCGATGTCCGACCAACAGCCGCCGGCCTATGCAGGTCCGCAGCGCGTGTTTTCCGGCGTGCAGCCGACGAACGGCCTGCACCTCGGCAATTACCTCGGCGCCGTCGCCAAATTTGTGGCGCTGCAAGAGCGCTTCGCTTCGTGCCTCTATTGCGTCGTCGATATGCACGCGATCACGGCCGATCATGATCCGAAGGAGCTGATCGAAAACACGCGCGCCGTGGCTGCTGCGTATCTCGCCGCCGGTGTCGATCCCAAGCGCTCGATCGTGTTCGTGCAATCGGCCGTGCCCGCGCACGCGGAGCTCAGCTGGATCCTACAATGCGTTGCGCGCATGGGCTGGCTCGAGCGGATGACGCAGTTCAAGGACAAGGCCGGCAAGCACGAAGCGCGCGTCTCGACCGGGCTCTTCACCTATCCCGTGCTGATGGCTGCCGACATTTTGCTCTACAAGGCGACGCACGTTCCGGTGGGCGACGATCAGAAGCAGCACCTCGAGCTGGCGCGCGACATCGCGCAGAAGTTCAACAACGACTACAACGCGCCGAACCATTTCCCGCTGCCCGAGCCGCTGATCCAGGGGCCGGGTGCGCGGATCATGTCGCTGCGCGATGGCTCGAAGAAGATGTCGAAGTCCGACCCATCGGACGCTTCGCGCATCAACTTGACGGACGATGCGGATGCGATCGCCACCAAGATCAAACGCGCCACCACCGACCCCCAGCCGCTGCCCGAGACCGTCGAAGGCCTGAAGGACCGGCTGGAAGTTGAAAACCTCGTCGGCATCTACGCAGCCGTGACGGGAATGACCGCTGAGGATGTGCTGAAGGAGTGGGGCGGCAAGGGCTTTGGCGCGTTCAAGCCTGCGCTGGCGGATGTGGTGGTGGCGAAAGTCGCGCCGATCGCGGCCGAAATGCGCAAGCTCACGGCCGATCCGGGAGCGCTTGACGCTATCTTGCGCGATGGCGCCGAACGCGCGCGTGCGCTTGCTGCGCCGATCTTGGACGAAACGCGGCGAATCGTCGGATTCTGGCGCTAGGAGAACGCCATGAGGATTGCCGCAGCCGCACTGCTCGCTGTGCTCGCGCTTGCCGCATGTGGGCAAGACGGCCCGCAGCAATTTGCCGAAACGACGTCCGCGCCGGCAGCGCCCTTGCTGCGCGTCGAGAGCCTCACCGTCACAGCGACGGCCGATCCGCGCACGCCGAGCAGTGCATACTTCACCGTGCGCAATGACGGCGCCGAGCCGGACCGGCTGGTTGGCGCCGCGACGACCGCCGCCGACAGGATCGACATTCACGAGACGCGTGTCGATGACAAAGGCGAGGCGCGCAGCTTTTCCATCGTGGGCGGCGTGCCGATCCCCGCCGATGGGCAAGTCGCGTTCGCGCCGGGCGGGCTGCATCTCAAAGTGATCGGCCCGCACGCGCCGCTCGCCGAAGGCGCGCGCATTCCGCTTACGCTGACATTCGAGCGCACGGGGGCGATCCAGTTCGAGGCCGTTGTTACGCCCGCGCCGGGCGGATGATCTTCGCGCGATGACACTCGCGCAGCGCTTCCGCTGGTTCATCTACCGCTTGCGCGCCCGCTTCAGCCGCGCGCCGGACAACGCGCCAGTCTATTCCGTCGAGAACGCGCCCGCCGCCGAGAAACCGACGCTGGCCGCGCGCGTGCGCTCCCGGCTGCATCGCTACTTTCGCATCACCGGCGGCTTTGTCATCACGCTGCTGCTTCTGGGCGCAGTCGGGCTTTATCTGCTCTCCGTCGTGAGCCGCGTGTCGCTGGAGCTTTCGCCCGTGCTCGATGCGCCCGAGCATGCGCCGCGCGCGCTCGGCGCCGCTGAGTATTTATTCGAACTGCCGCAATCGCGCGTGCTCGATGAGCAGCACCTGTTTGCGACGCCCGCGTTGCGCCGCCGCGAGGCCGCCGCCTTCGCCGCAGCAGCTGAACCGGCGCGCGCTTACGTGGCGATGCTGCGCATCAGGCGCGGCGTGCGCGATCCGCTGATCGAGGAAGCGCGCGAGGCGGCCGCCGAGCAAGACGGTACGGCCGCCGCAGAGGCGCTCGACCGGCTCGCGGCCGCCGCGTCGCGCCGCCAGATCGTGATCGATGGATCGCCCGACGCGTTTCGCGCGCTCGCGGGGGAGGCCGCCGCAGCGCTTGCCGCGCGCGCCGCGGAAATGGCCGAGCGCGCACGCGGCGCCAACGCAGCGATTGAAGATGACGACGCGTTTCACGCCGCGCGGGGCGAGGCTTATGGCTGGCTCGTTCTGCTGCACGCCGCCGCCGCCGATACCGAGGACGTCGCGATCCGCGATGCGCCTGCGCTCGCCCGCACCATGACGGCGCTCGCGCGCGCCGCGGGCTATCGCCCGGTGCTGTTTGTGTCTGGCCCGCGCGGCGGGGCGTTCACCCCGAACCATCTCTCCGTGATCGGGCTCGATATTGCGATCGCCGCGCAAGAAGCGCGTGAACTGACCACGCCTCCGTAAGCAGCGCGGGCCAAACTTGCCGCAACGCGCGGATTGCTCCAGGTTCTCCGCATGAGCGAAGGCTTCGCCTGCCTCGTCGTCGCGGACGAAAGCGCGGAATTTCCCGCCGCGCTGACCTACGCCGCGCATCTCGCGCGCGGCGGCGGCTGGCGCTTGCTCATGCTGCACGTGATCGAACCGAGCGAGCCTGCGCCGTGGGTGACGGTGAGCGAAGAGATTGCGCGCCAGGCTCAAGCGGGCGCGGAAGCGTTGCTTGAGCGGTTTGCCGCCGAAGCGTGGGCCGAAGCGGGCGTGACCGCCGAAGGCGTCATCCGCCAGGGCGAACTGCGCCCGGAGATGCGCAAGCTGATCGATGAGGAGGGCGCGATCAAACTGGTCGTGCTCGCGGCGGGCAGCGGTCCCGGCGGGCCGGGCGTGTTGGTCTCCTCGATCGCCAAGGGCAACGCGATGGGCGCGCGGGCCGTGCCGGTGATGATCGTGCCCGGCGCGCTCACGAAGGACGAAATCCGCGCGCTTTCGGGCGCATCGCCTGCGCCGCCGGCAGGCGCATCTGCTTGACCGGGCAGCGCTCAGCGCCCACCTCAGCTGCAACCGAGTAGAGCTCATGTTCATCCAGACCGAAGCCACGCCCAACCCCGAAACCTTGAAATTCCTGCCCGGGCGCGACGTGCTCGGCGCCGGCGGGCGCGACTTTAGCGATGCGCAGGCCGCCGCCGCTTCCCCGCTCGCGATGGAGCTGTTCCAGATCGACGGCGTGCGCCGCGTCTATTTCGGGCCGGATTTTCTGACCGTCGCGAAAGAGCCCACAGTCGAATGGGCGCATCTGAAGCCGCATATCCTCGCGGCCATCATGGAGCACTTCGTGGCCGAGCGGCCGCTGCTTCTGGAAGATGGCGCAAGCGCCGATGAGGCCGACATCACGTATGAGGGCGACGCGGCCGAGATCGTGAAGGAGCTCAAGGAGCTGATCGAAGTGCGCGTGCGCCCCGCTGTCGCGCGCGACGGCGGCGACATCACGTTTCACTCGTGGGATCACACCAACGGCGTCGTGCGGCTCAACATGAAGGGCGCCTGCGCCGGTTGCCCATCTTCGACGCTGACGCTGAAGCAAGGCATCGAAAACATGCTCCGCCACTACGTGCCGGAGGTTCTGGGCGTCGAGCAGGTGGTGTGAGGCGCCTTTCGTGCTAAGCGGGCCGCGTTCGTAACCGGAGCCGCCATGTCATCCGTTCTTTCGCCGCTGCCAGACGCGGCGCTCGATCAGCTGTTCCGCGAAGCGCGCTCCCGCAATCGCTGGACGGACAAGCCCGTCCCAGAATCGATGATCCGCGCGATCTACGATCTCCTGAAGATGGGGCCGACGGCGTCGAACCAATGCCCGGGCCGCTACGTGTGGGTACATTCGGCCGAAGCGAAGGAGCGATTGAAACCGCACCTCTCGCCCAACAACGTGATCAAGGTGATGACGGCGCCGTGGGTGGTGATCATCGCGCACGATCTCGATTTTTCAAAAACGCTCCCGAAGCTTTTCCCGCACAACAAGGACGCGCCGAACTGGTTCAAGGATCCGGCCGTCGCGGCTGAAAGCGCGTTTCGCAATGGCACGCTTGAGGCCGCGTATCTGATGCTTGCAGCGCGTTCGCTGGGTCTCGATTGCGGGCCAATGGGCGGCTTCAGCAACGCCGGCGTCGATCAGGAATTTTTCCTGAATGACCCGCAGCGCGCATCATGGCGCTCGAACTTTTTGTGCTGCGTCGGCTACGGTTCGGACGAAGCTCTGTTTCCGCGTCTGCCACGGCTCTCGTTCGAAGAGTCCAGCCAGATTCTCTGATGCGCGTGCTCGCCATCGATACGGCGCTTGAAGCATGCGGCGCGGCGGTGATCGAAGACGGAGCTGTGCGTGCGCAGGCGCAGGAGTTCATGGCCAAAGGCCAAGCCGAGCGGCTGGCGCCAATGGTGCGCGAGGTGTTTGACGGTGCAGGCTGCGCGCCGCGCGATGTCGAGCGCATCGTCGTGACTGTCGGACCTGGTTCTTTCACAGGCGTGCGTGTCGGGCTCGCATTTGCGCGCGGTCTTGCGGTCGCGCTTGCAAAGCCCTGCATCGGCATCGCGACGCTGGAAGCGCTCGCGTTAGAGGAGGGCGCCGCTGGTTTGCGCGGCGCGTTGGTGACGACGCCGGGCGCGCTCTACGCCGCGCTCTATCGCGACGGCGCGCCAGTGCTCGCATCGCAGCGCTGCGAGCGCGCCGAGGTCGCGGCTTTGTTCGCGCCATTTGCGGCGGAGGGCTTCGCGCTGCGCGGACCGGGCGCATCGAGCTTTGAGCTGCTCGGCGCCCGCGCGGCCGATTGCGCTGCGCCGAACTTGGCCGCGCTCGCCCGGCTTGGCGCGGGGCGCGATCCGGCCGCGGCCCCGCCCGATCCCCTCTATCTCCGGGCGGCCCTCGCATGAGCGTAGCGCTGGCCGTCGGCCCCGCGGCGGCGCCGGTGCTCGCGGCGCTCCACGCGGCAGCCGGCCACGGCCGCGCGTGGGACGAAGCTGAGTTTCTTCGGCTCCTCGAAACGCCCGGCGCGTTCGCGTTCGTGGCGCCGGCGGCGGCGCCTGAAGGCTTCGTGCTCGGCTGGGCGATGGGCGACGACGCCGAAATCCTTACAATTGCTGTGGT
>CAZMCA010000185.1:0-6428 GCA_964564595.1 uncultured Caulobacteraceae bacterium | reverse complement strand
ATTACCGAGCCGGTCTCGAGCGGCTGGCGCAGCGCATCGAGCGCTTGAGGTGAAAACTCCGGCAATTCATCGAGAAACAACACGCCCAGATGCGCGAGGCTGATTTCGCCGGGCTTGGCGCGCAATCCGCCGCCCACGAGCGCGGCCATGCTGGCGCTGTGGTGCGGCGCGCGGAACGGGCGCGTGCGCGTGAGCTGGCCGCGCTCCAGCAGCCCCGCCACCGAATGCACCATGCTGACTTCGAGCAGCTCTTCCGACGTCAGCGGCGGGACAATGCCCGGCAGACGTTGCGCGAGCATCGATTTGCCTGCGCCGGGCGGCCCGACCAGCAAAAGGTTGTGCGCGCCGGCGGCCGCGATTTCGAGCGCGCGCTTGGCTTGCTCCTGCCCTTTCACGTCCCGCAGATCCGGCACGGACTCGCCGCCGATCAGCTCGCCGCGCACCGGCGGCGCGATGGCTGGGCCGCCGCGAAAATGGTTCACAAGCGCGATCAATGACTTCGCCGCGATCACTTCGCCGCCAGCCCAGGCAGCTTCGGCCCCGCTCAACGCCGGACAAACGAACCCGAGATTCCAACCGTTCGCCGCCATAGCGGCTGGCAGTGCGCCCGGCGTCGCGGCGAGTGCGCCATCGAGCCCCAATTCGCCGAACACCAACACGCCGTCGAGCGCATCACGCGGCACGGCCCCAATCGCCGCCATCAGCGCGAGCGCGATCGGCAAATCGTAATGCGCGCCCTCCTTCGGCAGATCGGCCGGCGCGAGGTTGACGATCACGCGGCCTGCGGGAATCGCGAGGCCGAGGCTGCAAAACGCGGCGCGCACGCGCTCGCGGCTTTCGTTCACGGCCTTATCGCCAAGACCTACGATGACGATGCCGGGCGAGCCGCCGGCCAATTGCACCTGCACATCAACACGGCGCGGCTCGAGCCCCGCGAACGCCACCGTCGTCGTCACCGCAGCCGACATGCCCTGCGCCCCAGGTTGTCCACAGCTCTGGGTGGAGATTTATACAGAAACGGAACAAGACAGCAACAAAGTCCGAACGCCACGGCGTTAATCTTTGTTAACCACGTTTGGCGCTGGCCAGTTCAGTACGGCGTGCCGGCCGTCTGCTGCGGGCGCGGTGCGAACGCCTGCGCCTCCTCCATCGTCGGATAGCGCTCACGCACCGTCATCAACGACACCACGCGCGAGACGCCCGCGACAGTGCTCGTGATCTCGGCGGCGCGCTGAAGCTCATCCTCTGTGCGCGCCAAGCCCATCAGATAGACGACGCCGCGATGCGTCTCAATGTTCACGTTCACGCCGCGCACGGCGCGGCTCGCGATCAAGCGCGTGCGCACTTGCGCGGTGATGAACTCGTCTTGCGTGCTGCGCCGCCAGGTATCGGGGGGGCCGACTTGGATTTCGTTGAACACTTCGCGGACCGACGCCGCGTTGCGCGCCACGAGTTCAGCGGCGTCACGATGTTGCTCCGTCGGCGCATAGCCAGAGAGCAGCAGGCGGCCGGCGGCGACTTCCACATCCACCGCGCCGTAGCCCGCGCGATCGAGCATCATTAGGCGCGACTTGATCGTGTTCGACGCGAGTGCATCGTCGATCCCCTCGCCCATCGTGCGATCCTGCACGGCGACGACGCCAAGGCTTGCAGCGCCCGCAGCGCCAAGCACGGCGCATCCTTGCGTGAGCAATGCGCCGCCCAAGGCGGCGATGAGTGCGACTGGCGGCGTGCGCATAGATGTACGATCCCGAACCTGCACGCATTCTCGTTCATCAGCGTTGATTGCGCGTTAACGGCGCCGAAATGTTAACGCAGCGCCGGATCGAAGAACGCGCCGCGCACGTGGCGCGGCCAGAACCCCGCGCCGATCACCACGATGTCAAAGCGGATGGGCGCCGCCATCAAGCGCCAGCGCCCCGCGAGCGCTTGCGCCGCGCGCGCCAAGCGCTCCTGCTGTTTGAACGTGACTGCCTCGATAGCCGCCGCGTAGTTCCGCCGGGCCTTCACTTCCACGATCACCAGAACGCCGCCACGCCAAGCCGCGACATCGACTTCGCCGAACGGCGTGCGCAAGCGCCGGCCGAGGATGCGATAGCCCTTGGCGATCAGCCACAGCGCCGCGATCAACTCGGCGGCGCGCCCGCGCCGCTCCGCCGCGCGGCGCTTCTCGCTCACGCCTCTTCGTCTTTCAGCACGAGCGCGCGCGCATAAGCATCTTGGCGCTTGATGGCGAAACGCTCGGCGATTTCCGCCGCCGCATCTTTTACACCACCCCTGCGCAAAGCTTCCCGGAGCGCGGTATCGATTTCCTCTTGCGACGCAGGGGCCGCCGGCGGGGGCCCATCCACGATCACCACGATCTCGCCTTTCGGCGGCGCATCGGCATAGGTGGCGGCGAGCGATGCGAGATCGTCGCGGCGCACTTCTTCGAACATTTTCGTCAGTTCGCGCGCGACGGCGGCACGGCGCGGGCCGAACACCGCCGCCATATCCGCGAGACTTTCGCCAAGGCGCGGGCCGGTTTCGTAGAACACCAGCGGCGCCTCGATCGCGGCAAGCTCTCCGAGCCAGATCCGACGCGCGCTTGCCTTCGGCGGTGGAAAACCCGCGAACAGAAACCGGTCCGTCGGCAGGCCCGCCGCAACGAGCGCGCTCAGCAGCGCTGAGGCGCCCGGTATGGGGATCACTTTGTGCCCCGCTTCGATCGCGGCGCGCACCAGCTTGAAGCCCGGATCGGAGACCAGCGGCGTGCCAGCGTCCGACACCAGTGCAACGGCCTCGCCACGCTCCAGCGCGGCGAGCACGCGGGCGCGCCCCTCTTCGCCGCTGTGCTCATGGTAGGCCGAGAGTCGAGGCGAGAGCCCATAAACGTCGAGAAGCTTGCGGGTGACGCGCGTGTCCTCCGCAAAGACGTGCGCCGCCGCGCCCAGCACATCGAGCGCGCGCAGCGTCACGTCGCGCAGGTTTCCGATCGGGGTCGCGACCACATAAAGGCCCGCTTCCAGAGGTGGACTGGCGGGACGGCCCCCAATAGGG
Organism: uncultured Caulobacteraceae bacterium; assembly: GCA_964564595.1. GTDB lineage: Bacteria > Pseudomonadota > Alphaproteobacteria > Caulobacterales > Aquidulcibacteraceae > JBEVOS01. The sequence continues at coordinate 3,389 of CAZMCA010000185.1, read as the reverse complement.
TCGCGCGGAATTTCAGACATTTGCGTAAGGGCGGGTCATGGCGTCAGAGCGGGCATCTACGGCGGCTGCGGGCGTCACGCCAAGCGTTAAGGCCCCAATGAAGGCGCTCGGCGCGCTCTCAATGGTGGCGCTTTTGGCCGCTTGCGCCACCGGGCCTGCGCCGTCGCGCCCGCCGCCGGGACCTCCTCCAGGGCCGGGAACCTCGGTGACGAGCCGCGAGGGCGTGACGCCCCCGTTCATGGCGGGCCGGCCGATCGTGCGCGTCGGGCTGCTGCTGCCGTTCTCGGCGCGCCCACAAGACGCCGCTGCGCTCTACAACGCGGCGGAACTCGCCCTCTTCGATCACGGCGATCCGAACACGCTGTTGATCCCGCGCGACGCGGGCGGCGACGCGGCGGCGGCGGAAGCGGCGGCGCGTGCGCTGCTGACGGACGGCGCCGACATCATCATTGGTCCGGTGACGCGTGAAGGCGTCGAAGGCGCCGCACGCGCGGCTGGGCGCCAGAACGTGCCGGTGGTCGGCTTTTCATCCGACCGGGCTGTCGGCGGCAACGGCGTCTACCTGCTCAGCTTCCAGCTTGAAGACGAAGTGAGCCGCATCGTCTCGTTCGCATCGCAGCGCGACATTCGCTCGATCGCGTTCCTGGGCCCATCGAATGAATATGGCCGCCGGGTTGAAGCCGCGCTTCGCACCGAAGCGCAGCGCCGCGGCGTGACCGTCACGCGCAGCGAGTTTTATACACGCACCGATCTTGAAGCGGCAGGCGCGGCCGGCCGGCTTGCGGGCGCGCTGCAAACCACGCCGGCGAGCGCGATCTTGATCGCCGAGAGCGGCAGCGCGCTGCGCGCCATTGGCCCCGCGCTCGTGCGCGGCGGCGTCAACACACGCCAGACTCGCCTCCTCGGCACCAGCGCATGGGCCGGCGGCGATGCAGACCGCGAACCGACGCTCGCAGGCGGCTGGTACGTCGCGTCCGATCCGGGCGTGCGCACCAACTTCGAGAACCGCTACCGCACCACGTATTCACGCGACGCGACGCGCCTCTCGAGCCTCGCTTACGACGCCGTCGCGCTCTCGACGTTGCTTGCGCGCGATCGGGGCTCGGCCGGCTTTACGCGTGACGGGCTCCAGCGCAGCGACGGGTTCTTGGGTTCGGACGGCATCTTCCGCTTCCGCGCGGATGGCTCGATCGAACGTGGGCTCGCGATCATGGAAGTGCGTGCGAATGGCGCCGCCGCGATCGACGCTGCGCCCCGCCGCTTCACCTCGCCCGCCGGCTAAACCGCAAGCTCCGCCGCGATCCGATCGGCAAGCAGGCGCGCGCGCGGCCTGAGCGTGAGCCTTTCGGGCGTGACGATCAGCAGACCTTCTTCGCTGAGCCTTTGCAGAGTCGCATCGCGCGGCTGCATGTCGCCAAGGCGTGCGCGCTCCAAACCTTCCGCGAGCCGCAGCCCCATCAGCAGCGCTTCATCGCGCGCTTCTTCCTCTGTCAGCGGCACGCTTTCCTTCCAACCCAGCGCCTGCGCTGCGACTTGCGCGAGATAATCTTGCGGCGCGCGCTCGGCCGCCGCCGACATGCGCTCTCCGCCCAAACGAAAGCGTGCATGGGCGCCCGGGCCAATGCCGAGCCAATCCTGGCCTCGCCAGTACAAGAGATTGTGTCGCGACTGCGCGCCTGGCCCGCGCGCGTGGTTTGAAATCTCGTAGGCCGGGAAGCCAGCGTCCGCGCTCAGCTCCTGCGTCGCTTCATAGAGCGCTGCGGCGATCTCCGTCGTGGGCGGCGACAGCGCGCCGCGCGCGACGGATTTTGCGAACGCCGTGCCGTCTTCGATGGTGAGCTGGTAGAGCGAAAGATGCTCGATCGGCAGCGCGAGCGCGCCGCGCAGTTCACGCGCCCACGCAGAAATGCTCTGCCCTTCCCGCGCATAGATAAGGTCGATCGACACGCGCCGATCCGTACGCGCCGCAGCTTCCACAGCGCGCAACGCGGTGGCGCTATCGTGGTTGCGGCCGAGCGCCTTGAGGGCTGCGTCATCGAGCGCTTGCACGCCGAGCGAGAAACGATTGATCCCCGCCGCGGCGTGATCGGTGAAGCGCTTCCAATCTTCCGGATTGGCTTCGAGCGAAATCTCCGCATCCGGCGCCAGGGCGAATGCATCGCCGATCGTGCGCAGCACGTGCGCAATATCGCGCCCCGTCAGCAGCGAAGGCGTGCCACCGCCGAAGAACACGGTGTCGACTTGGCGTTTGCCGACGAGGCCGGCGTGGCCGCGCAGATCTTGATCGAACGCGTCGAGCAGTTCCTGGGCGTTCTGCCCGCGCGCGCGGCGCACATTGAAATCGCAATAGGGGCAGATGCGCGTGCAATACGGCCAGTGCAGATAAATCCCGAAAGCGGGATCGCTCATCTCAGCGCCGCGACGAGCTGTTCGAACGCGCGGGCGCGGTGCGTCATCGGCAGCTTCTCTTCGTGAGTCATTTCACCGAAGGTGCGCGTCTCGCCCTTCGGCACGAACATCGGATCGTAGCCAAAGCCCTTGTCGCCACGCGGCGGCCACGTCACGTCGCCTTCGACAATGCCTTCGAATACGCGCGTCTCTTCGCCGGGCGCCGCAACCGCCAGCGCTGAGACGAACCGTGCGCTCGTCACCGCGCCTGCGCCCATCTCGCGATGCACGCGCGCCATCGCCGCTGCGAAATCCTTGCTCTCCCCTGCCCATCGCGCGGAGTAGATGCCCGGCGCGCCGCCAAGCGCATCGACCGCAAGACCTGAATCATCCGCGAGCGCAGGCAGGCCGGACGCGCGCATCGCTGCTTCAGCCTTCAGCACCGCGTTGCCGATGAACGTGTCTTCGGTTTCCTCAGGCTCGGGCAAGCCAAGCTCACCGGCGGAAACAACATCGAGCCCGAACGGCGCGAGCAGCTCCTGAATCTCACGCACCTTGCCGCGATTGTGGCTGGCGAGAACGAGGCGGCCGCTCAGCTTCATAATGTCACCCGAGCGCGCGCTTCTGCGCCGCGAACAATTGCCCGCAGCCGTGCTTCGCGAGGCGAATGAGTTCCGCAAATTCTTCGTCGCTGAACGGGCGCTTCTCACCGGTTGCTTGCACTTCGATCAAACGGCCATCGCCTGCGAGCACGAAATTCGCATCGACTTCCGCGTTCGAATCTTCCGCGTAGTCGAGATCGAGCACGGGAGAGGCGCCGTAGACGCCGCACGAAATCGCGGCGACTTGGCCCGTCACCGGCGTTTGCTTCAGCACGCCCTCCTCCACGAGATACGCGCACGCCCGCGCGAGCGCGACCCACGCGCCCGTGATCGCCGCCGTGCGCGTGCCGCCATCGGCCTGCAGCACGTCGCAATCGAGCGTGATGGTGCGCTCGCCCA
>CAZMCA010000184.1:1800-6455 GCA_964564595.1 uncultured Caulobacteraceae bacterium | reverse complement strand
CGCAAAAATCCGGAAGCGGCCTATGACGTCGATTTTCCCGCCTACGCGCCGTTCGCCGAGGGCGAAGAAGCAAAACTCGGATAAACACAAACAGGGTGGATGCGATGAAAGACTTCAACGGCAAGATCGCGGTGCTGACGGGCGGGGGCACGGGGATGGGGCGTGAGCTTGCGCGTCAGCTCGCGGCGGAAGGCTGCAACGTCGCGATGTGCGACGTGTCGGAAAAGAACATGGCCGAGACGGTGCGGCTGATCGAGAAAGACGGCGCGCCGCAGGGCACGCGCATCACCGCGCACCTCGCGGACGTTTCGATCGAGAAAGAGCTGCAGAAGTTCCGTGATGAACTTTCTGGCGCGCACGACACCGACAAGATCCATCTCTTGTTCAACAACGCTGGCATCGGCGGCGGCGGCTCGATGATCGAAAGCTCGCGCGCGGAGTGGGAGCGCACGTTCAACATCTGCTGGGGCGGCGTCTATTGGGGCGTGCGGACATTCTTGCCGATGCTGATGAAGGCCAATGAAGGCCACATCATCAACACGTCGAGCGTGAACGGGTTCTGGGCCTCGCTCGGCCCGATGACGCCGCACACGGCCTATGCCGCCGCGAAATTCGCAGTGAAGGGTTTCACCGAAGCGCTGATCACCGATCTGCGGCTCAACGCGCCGCACATCAAATGCTCGGTCGTGATGCCGGGGCATATCGGCACCGAGATCGCGGCCAACTCACGCAAGGTGCTGAAGGGCGCGCCGGATTCCGATGACGTGAGCGCAGAGGAGATCGCGGGCGCGCGCGCGCGCATGAAGCGCCAGGGCGTGCCGGTCGATGGGCTCACCGATGCGCAGATCACGGCGATGATCCAGGGCATGGGCGCAGCGTTCCGCGACAACGCGCCGATGAGTGCCGCAGAAGCGGCCAAAGTCATCCTCGACGGCGTGAAGGCCGAGCGCTGGCGCATTCTGGTGGGCGCGGACGCGCACGCGCTGGATGAGCGCGTACGGGCCGATCCCGAGACCGTCTACGACCCGGACTTCGGCGGGATTTCGAACCTGACGGCGCAGCGGCGTTAGGGCGCCACACCGCCCGGGCGGCAGGGTTTGCCTTTGCCGCCCTATGGGTTAGCAAGCAGCACGTTTCCGCACGCGTCCACGGGGTCCGCGCCAGTCCATGTCCATTCTCGTCAACGCCGACACCAAGGTGATCTGCCAGGGCTTCACCGGGAAGAACGGCACGTTCCACTCGGAAGCGGCCATCGCCTACGGCACCAAGATGGTGGGCGGCACCAACCCCGCAAAGGCTGGCACGACGCATCTCGGGCTGCCAGTGTTCGGCTCGGTCGCGGAAGCGCGCGAGAAAACCGGCGCGACGGCGACGGCGATCTACGTGCCGCCGGCGGGCGCCGCCGCGGCGATCGAAGAAGCGATCGATGCGGGGATGGAGCTGATCGTCACCATCACCGAGGGCATCCCGGTGCTCGATATGGTGCGCGTGAAGGCCAAGCTCGACAAATCGAAGTCGCGCCTCATCGGGCCGAACTGCCCGGGCGTGCTGACGCCGAACGAGTGCAAGATTGGCATCATGCCGGGCAACATCTTCAAGAAGGGCGATATCGGCGTGCTCTCACGCTCGGGCACGCTCACCTACGAAGCGGTGTTTCAAACGACCAACGAGGGCTTTGGGCAATCGACGGCGGTGGGCATCGGCGGCGACCCGGTGAAAGGCACCGAGTTCATCGCGATGCTCGAAATGTTCCTCGCCGATCCGGAGACCAAAGCGATCATCATGATCGGCGAAATCGGCGGCAGCGCCGAAGAAGACGCCGCACAGTTCTTGAAGGACGAAGCCAAGAAGGGGCGCAGCAAGCCCACGGTTGGCTTCATCGCGGGCCGCACGGCGCCTCCGGGCCGCCGCATGGGCCATGCGGGCGCAATCATCTCGGGCGGCAAAGGCGACGCTGAGAGCAAGATCGCCGCGATGGAAAGCGCCGGCATCCGCATCTCCCCGCACCCCGCCGCGCTCGGTCGCACGATGGCGGAGCTGCTGAAGGGCTGATGTGAAGCCCTCCATCCTCATGGTGCTGACGCCGGCGTTTGCTGAGGCGAAGGCGTTTTACCGGGACATTCTCGGCTTCCATTTGGCGACCGAACTTTCCGACATTGCGATCTTTGCGCTCGACGGGGGCGCGGAGCTGCACCTGTTCGAGTGCGCCGCGCCGGCGCCGGACGCGCCGCATGGTGAAGCGGGCGCGACGGTGCTGGTGTTCGAGGTCGATGATCTCGATGCGCGGATCGCGCTGCTGAAGAGCAGGGGCGTCGTATTTCTGCACGAGACGCCGGCCGCAAATCCGCTCTTTCGCTATGCGGCTTTTACGGCGCCCGGCGGTGTAGTGCACGAATTAGCGCAGCGCATCCGCAACTGATCGGAGGAGGGGCGTCGATGAGCAATTTTGCGCCTGCCGAAACCGACTATCTGATCGTCGGCGCGGGCGTGATGGGGCTCGCGTTCGCCGACGAGATTTTCACGCACACCGATGCGCACATCACGCTCGTCGATAAGCGGCATGCGCCGGGCGGGCATTGGAACGACGCTTATCCGTTCGTGAAGCTGCATCAGCCGTCGGTGTTTTACGGCGTCGAATCGCGCGAGCTGGGCGAATACCGGATCGATGAGAGCGGGCCGAATGCGGGGTTTCTGAGCCTCGCGGAGGGGCCGGAGATATTGCACTACCTGCACAGCTTGGTGCGGGAGCGGTTTTTGCCGTCGGGCCGCGTGACGTTCGTGCCCAACTGCGAGGTCGAGCCGGACGGCACGCTGCATCACTTGCTGTCGCATGAGCGGCAGAAGGTGCGCGTGCGCCGCAAGATTGTGAATGCGGGCTATCTGACCAATCAGATTCCGAAGACGCACGTGCGCAAGTTCAGCGTGGCGGCGGGCGTGACGTGCGTACCGCCGAACGATCTGCCGCGGCTTGCGCCGCAGTTTTCGCAGTTCACGGTGATTGGCGCGGGGAAGACTGGGATCGATGCGTGTTGCTGGCTGCTCGCAAACGGCGCGCCGGCGGACGCGATCCGCTGGATCGTGCCGCGCGATGCGTGGTTCTTGAACCGCGCGACCGCGCAGCCGATGCCAGAAATGTTCGCGAACGCGCTGGGGTTCTCGGCGTGCGTGCGGGAGGCGCTCGGATCCGCGCGCGATGCGGTGGATTTCGCGCATCGGATCGAAGCGGAGGGCGGATGGCTGCGGCTCGATCCGAATATCGAGCCGACGATGTATCATGCTGCAACCGTGTCGGTGGGCGAATTGGAAGAGTTGCGGCGCATCAAGGACGTCGTGCGCAAGGGGCGGGTGCGCGCGATCGCGGCGGATCGGATTGTGCTGGATGGCGGCGAAATCCGCGCTGAGGCTGACACACTTTACATCGATTGCAGCGCGGCGGCGCTGGCGCGGCAAGAGCCTGTGAAAGTGTTCGACGGCGATCGCATCACGTTGCAGATGATCCGCTTTCCGCAATTGCCGTTCAGCGCGGCGTTCACGGGATTTCTGGAAGCGACGTTCGAAACCGATGACGAGAAGAACGCCTTCGCCGCGCCGATGAAGATTTGCGACACGGTGGAGGAATTCATCGCCGTGCACGTGCCGGACACGCAGAACCGGATGGCGTGCAATCGGCATCCCGCGGTGCGCGAGTGGGTGGCGCAGTCGCGCACGGACGGCTTCACGAAGCTGATGCGCAGCATCGATCCGAACGACGCGGAAAAGCAGGCCGTGCTGCAGCGCTTGCGCGATGCGGGTGCGTTGGCGGCGGCGAATTTGCCGGCGTTGTTGGCGGCGTTAAAGCGCTAGCGATGCGGGTATTGTTCGTGATCGCGGCAATATGCGCTTTGGGTGGTGCAATATGCGTGACCGGGTGCAGCAGGCGCCCAAGCGCGGCGGAGATAGCCTGCCGGGAAAGCGCACCAACGGATGCCGAACTTGTGGGCCTCGCGATCGAGCGCGAAATCCGAGAAAATCGTCGGTTCGGAATTTGCGTGCCGTACAATTCGGCAGCGGCGTTTCGGGAGAGAAATCCGGAATGCTGCGAATTGGATAGAGCCCGTGCATTTGATGGATGGAATGTGCCTTCTGAAGTACGAGGCGACTTCGCCGCATCTCTTCGGATGACGTACTTTTGCGGTGACGAAAATCCGGATGTGGGCAGGTACCGGACGGCACGTATAAACCTGAGTTGGTGCGGTGAAGCTATCGACTTCGCGACAGGCCCTGCTGGATTTGTGGATGTTCTCGATGCCGAAGATCAACCGCGAGATGTCGATGGCGACTGACGGTGCTCGTTGTCGGGGATGCGGTGCTAAACCAGTGCGATCCGCGCGCTCGCGAGCAGCATTACGAGCGCAACGGGCGTCCAGAGCAGGCGTTCGCCCTGGCTGCGGGAGATCGCGTTCATGAGGACGCCGAGCGCAAACAACGCGACGATCACCCACATCGCGATGCGCGCTGACGCGGCGAGCGCAGCGAACGCCCAGCCAAGGCGCGCACACACGATCGCCGCGATCAGGCCGTAGATCGCGATCTGTAAAAGCGCTGCGATGCGCATCGGAGTCGGGTAGACGCCTTCGACCATGCCGCCCATTGCGTAGCGCCCGAGCGGCGCGCCG
>CAZMCA010000184.1:0-1700 GCA_964564595.1 uncultured Caulobacteraceae bacterium | reverse complement strand
CGGGTAGACGCCTTCGACCATGCCGCCCATTGCGTAGCGCCCGAGCGGCGCGCCGAGGGCGAGCGCGAGCTGAAAGAGCGCCAGCACGCCGAGGAGCGCGAAGAGAACGTAGGCGGCGAACTCCGCGCTCGGCATTAGAGGCTGGCCAAAAACGCGCGCATTTCCGCCGCCAGCTCCCGGTCTTCCGGGGTGAGGCCGCCGAAGCCGCCGTGGGGCATGCCGTCCCAGACATGGAGTTCGGCCCGGACGCCCGCGCTCCGGAGGCGCCGGTGCATCCGCACGGCGTTGGAGAGGAAAAGATCGCGCGTGCCGGCTTGGAGGAACGTCGGGCAAAAGCCCTTCGTGAAATCGCCGAAGAGCGGCGAGAGGTAGGGGTGCGAAAGATCGGCGCCGCCCGCGTAGAGCGCGTTCACTTCGGTGAGGCGCGCTGAGAGCACGGTGTCGAGCCCCATCAGCGTCTCGAAACTATCGCCGCTTTCGGTGAGATCGACTTCGGGCGTGAGGAGGATCGCGCCTGAAGGCAGCGGCAGGCCTTCGTCCCGCGCGCGCAAGATCAGCGCGCCGGCGAGATTGCCGCCGGCGGAGGTGCCGGAGACGACGATGCGCTTGGAATCGAACGTAGCGAGCATGTCGCGGTAGAGCGCGAGCGCGTCGTCGAGGGCGGCCGGGTAGGGGTGATCGGGCGGGACGCGGTAGTCGATCGAGTGGACGACGCGGCCGGTGCGCAACGCGATCGTCGCGGCCTCGAACGGCACCATCTTGCCGCCGCCGAAGACGAGCGCGCCGCCGTGGAGGTTCAGCAGCACCTGGCTCCGGTCGATCAGGCGCTCGGCTTGGGGGGTGATGACGTGGACGTCGCGGCCCGCGACCTGGCGGACGGCGCGGTCGACCTTGAGCTTCGGCATCAGCGCCTCGGCGCCGCTCCAACTGAATGCGTCGCTCGCGGCGATGAGGCGGCGCCAACCGTCTTTATCGGTCAGCGCCGGATAGTCGCGGCGGGGCGGGCGGGGCGTTTGGAGGGCGGCGCGGGCGGCTTCGCTCGCGGGCGGGAGCGGAATGGACCGGGCGGGAAGCGCAACTGCGCCGGATTTGGGGGTCGTTTCGGCCATTTGGCGCTCCCTCGCGTTTCTCTAGGCGCCTCACCGGGAGGCGCCCCGTCTGTGCATTCTTAGTCTGCGCAGATCGGGCCTTCACCCTCGCAGCGACGCGCCGTAGAAGGGGCGCCGCGAGAGGCCGCACCCCATATTGGCGTGGCCCCCCAGACTGACGAAGTCATTTGATCCGAAGGATCCAATCTCATCATGGCGGACGACGGCCGCAGCCTGCCCAACGCAGCGCTCCTTGAAACAAGCTTCCTCTACGGCGCCAATGCGGTGTTCGTGGAGCAGATGTACGCCCGGTTCCTGGACGATCCGGCCTCGGTCGATCCCTCCTGGCGGACGTTCTTCGCGCAGCTGCGGGACACGCCGGATGACGTGCGCAGCGCGGTGGACGGGCCATCCTGGTACCGCCCGGAGATCGCCAAGCCCAAAGCGACCGAAACGACGGCGCTGCTCGACGGAAACTGGGCCGCGCTCTCCGACAAAATGGAAGCGAAGGTCCGCGAGCGGCTGCCGAAAGCGTCGATCGTGGATGTGCAATCGGCGGCGCGCGACAGCGTCCGCGCGCTGATGATGATCCGAGCGTACCGCACGCGCGGG
>CAZMCA010000183.1:0-6626 GCA_964564595.1 uncultured Caulobacteraceae bacterium | reverse complement strand
CGTAGAGCTTGAAGAGATCGGCGATGTTTTGGATGTGGCGCTTGGGCTCGCGCTGCGTGAACGCGCCCCAGAACACGCCCATCACCTGGCAGCCTTTCAGCAGCGTCAGATTGAGCGGCAGCTTCGGAATCCCCGCCGGGAAACCGACGACGAGGAAGCGGCCTTCCCAATTGAGCGCGCGCACGGAGGGCTCGGCGTAGTCGCCGCCGACGCTGTCGTAGATAACGTCCACGCCACCGCCTCCGAGCGCTTTGATTTGATCCGAGAACGCCTTTTGCGCGTCGCGGTCCATCTTCTCAGGGTAGACGATGCCTTCATCGGCGCCCGCCGCCTTCGCGAAATCGACCTTCGCTTGGCTCGATGCAGCGGCGATGACCTTCATGCCGTACGCCTTGCCAAGCTCCACCGCCGCAATGCCGACACCGCCGGCCGCGCCAAGCACCAGAAGCGATTCACCGGGCTTCACCTGCGCGCGATCGACGAGCGCATGCTGCGAGGTGCCATAGGTCATCAAGAGCCCGCTCGCTTCGTCGAACGGCATCGAGTCCGGAATCTTGAACGCGCGCAGCGCATGCACGCGGAATTCCTCGGCGTAGCCGCCGTGGCTGGAAGAGGCGAGGACGCGATCGCCCACCTTCATATTCGTCACGCCTTCGCCGATCTTCTTGACAACGCCCGCGACCTCGCCGCCTGGCGAGAACGGCCGCGGCGGCTTGAACTGGTAGAGATCCTGGATGATCAGCACGTCCGGGAAGTTCGCGGCGGCGGCCTTCACGTCGATGATGATTTCGCCCTTGCCAGGCTCGAGATCGGGCACGTCTTCAAGGACCAGCGAATCCGGGCCGCCAACCACCTTGCATACCAACGCCTTCATTCTGGTCCTCCGTCTCATGGCTGCGGGCGTCACCCGGCGGTCGACGCCGGCGCGCGCGCATGCGAAATGGCTAGTGCGGGGCGCACGCTAGCGAAGCGGGCGGGCCGCGCCAAGGTTGTTCGAAAACCCGGTATCGCTGTGACGCGCAAAGGCTTTCTGATCCGGCTGGCGATCTCGGTGGCGATCGACGCGTTCGATTTCACGATTGGCCGGACGCCGATCTTCGGCGCCGTGGGCGAAGGGATCGGCAGTCTGGTGCTGACGGCGCTCTGGGGACCGGTCGGGCTGCTTTACTTGGGTGAGCTGGCGGACTTCACCGAGCAGATCGATGGCTTCCTCCCGCTAGCGACGCTGATCGCCCTCTACGTGGGGTGGCGCCAGGGCCATCTGTTCGGCCGTGCGGCACCGCAGACCGAGCAAGTACGGCTGCCGCCGCAGGGCGGGCGCTCATGAGCAATGGCGCCGGAGATGGAATTTGGGCCTTGGCGCTGCATGGCGGCGCGGGCGCGCTGAAGTCGCGCGATTACACGCGCGAAGAAATGCACATGGCGGGGCTGATCGATGCGGGCGCGGCGCGGCTTGCGGCCGGCGCGCCTGCGCTCGATGTCGTCGCGGAGATGGTGGCGGAGCTTGAAGCCTGCGGCCTGCATGTCGCGGGCAAAGGCGCGTGCCCGAACCGCGCCGGAGAGTTCGAGCTCGATGCGGCGATCATGGAGGGCGCGACGCAGCGCGCGGGATCGGTCGCGGCGTTACAGGGATTTACCTCGCCGGTCGGCGTCGCGCGCGCGGTGATGGAGCGTACGCCGCATGTGATGCTTGCGGGCGCAGGCGCAGCAGCGTTCGCGGCTGAGCAGGGCTTTGCGCGCGTCGATGATCCCGCTTCGTATTACACGCCAGCCTCGGCCCGGCCCGCAAAACCGGACGCGCTCTCGCACGGCACGGTCGGCGCCGTTGCGCGCGACGTGCACGGCGCGCTCGCGGCGGCGACATCGACGGGCGGCGTGTTTCACAAGATGCCGGGCCGCGTCGGCGATTGCCCGCTGATTGGCGCGGGCACGTGGGCCGATGATCACGTCGCCATTTCCTGCACGGGGCAAGGCGAGTTCTTCATTCGCGCCAACGTCGCGGCCGATGTGAGCGCGCATGTGCGGCTTGCGGGCGCAAGCCTCGCGCACGCAGCGTATGTGACGCTCGCGAACGTGCAGCGCCTCGGCGGCGATGGCGGCCTGATCGCAGTCGATGCGCACGGCGTGGTCGCGACGCCCTACGTCAGCCAAGGCATGAAACGCGCCTGGGCCACGAGCCGCGACGAACGCGCCGTGAAGACGTTCGCATGAGTTTGGAGCGCTTCGACACCGAGTGGTTCGGCGATAATCCGTTCCGAACACGCCGGCCCCTCGCAGCATTTAGACAGCTGCTTGAGGACGAATTTGGAGACATTGATTCAGCAGATATCTTCTCGCACTCGCGCCTCGGTGGCGTCTATCGAGATGCGAAGATCGCAGCTGACTTTGCCGAAGCGAGATCGGCGACCGCTGTCGGTCTTACCTCTGCGGGCGCAAAAGACGACTTTGAGATTGAGCTGCCGAGCGGTGAGATTGCTGCCTACCAAGCTACAGAGGTGATGGATCACGGGAGGAGGCGTGGTCAGGAGTGGCGCAAGTGGCGTGATGAAGGTTACGAGATACAACAGGACGATGGCGCGTTCCGATCGCACCCAGTGTTTGGGTCTCTGATGTTGTGTGCTGCATACCGAAAACTGATCAGAGGCCACCGACGTCTAGTTCTATACGTCAACACTGGCGGCTACCTCTCTGCCGATAAGAAGTTGCACACCGAGAACGTTCTGGGCCTTCTCATCGGCGCCTGCTTTGAAGAGCTTTGGCTTTTGCGAACGAATGGCAGCGCCCGCTGCCTGCAGGCGGCCTGATGCGCGGCTATTTTGGGATCGGGGCGGAGGAGATTTCCAAGCCGATGAATGTCGGTGCGCTGATGCGCACGGCGAATGCGTTTGGCGCGAGCTTCTTCTTCACGATCCACGCGCACGCCAAGGTGCGCGAGCTCAATCGCTCGGATACGTCGCGCACGCTGGAGAGCGTGCCGTATTACGCGTGGGATACGCTCGAAGAGATGCGGCTGCCGCGCGGGTGTCAGCTCGTGGGCGTTGAGCTGACGGATGACGCGGTTGAGCTGCCGAGCTTTCGCCATCCGCAAGCTGCGGCGTATGTGCTGGGGCGTGAGCGCGGCTCGCTGTCGCCGGCGCTCTTGAGCGCGTGCCACCACGTCGTGAAAATCCCGACTAAATTTTGCATCAACGTGTCGCTCGCGGGCGCGCTGGTGATGTACGACCGCGCGCTCTCGATGGGCGGGTTTGCGGCGCGGCCAGTGATGCCGGGCGGGCCGGCGTTGGAGATGAGCGAGAAGTTGCGCTTCAAAAACTAGATAGGGACGCGCTATGAATAAAACAGAACAAGCGCTCGATCAGTTGATGCACCTTGCGGCGCGGCCGCGCGGGGAGAATGTGCGCATCGTTTCCGGCAAACCGGCGCTGAAGACACGGTTCTATGCAGATGAAGCGGCGGCGGCGGCGATTGCGGCGGGCGGCGCGATGGCGGCGGAGATATGGAAGCTCCGTTCCGGTGAGCAGCAAGACGTGACGGTCGATACGCGCCGCGCAGCGGCGTCGCTCGTGAGTTTCCTGCATCAGACGTTCGAGGATGTGGCGCAGGCGCCGCCGATGGTCGGCGCGGCGGACGCGGCGCGCACGGCGGCGAACGGGTTCGTGCGCGCCAAGGATGGCCGCTTCGTCTATCTGCATCCGAGCTTTCCGGAGAGCACGAAGAAGCTCGTCGCGCTGCTTGGGTGTGAGGATACGAAGGAGGCCGTCGCCAAGCGCGTTGCGGAACGCACGGCGATGGAGTGGGAGAATTTGATTGCCGAGGCGGGCGTGTGCGGCGCGATGTGCCGCTCGCCGGAGGAATGGGATGCGTCCGAGCAAGGCCGCCAGCTTGCGGCGCACCCGCCTGTCGAGGTGATCAAGATCGGTGAGAGCGTGCCGGAACCGTTTGCGCGTGATGGCGAAGCGCCGCTGTCTGGCGTGCGCGTGCTCGATCTCACGCGTGTGCTCGCGGGGCCGACATGCGCACGCACGCTCGCGCAATACGGCGCGGACGCGATGGTGATCTCTTCGCCCGATTTGCCGAGCGTGCCGTTCTTCGTGAGCGATACGGGCCACGGCAAGCGCGCGGCGTTCGTCGATCTGAAAACCGAGCGCGGCCGCGCGCAGCTGCAAGAGCTGGTGCGCGGCGCGGATGTGTTCAGCCAAGGCTACCGGCAGGGCGCGTTGGAACGGCACGGCTTCGGCGTTCTCGATCTCGCACGGATGCGGCCGGGGATCATCGCGGTCGAGATCAATTGCTACGGCCACGAAGGGCCGTGGCGCGGGCGCCCTGGCTGGGAGCAACTCGCGCAAACCGTCACCGGCATGGCGCATATGCATGGCGGCGCGGAGAGCCCGTCGCTCCAGCCGGGCGCCGTGTGCGATTACACGACCGGCTTTCTCGCCGCGTTCGGCGCGCTGATCGCGCTGGAGCGGCGTGCGAAGTACGGCGGCTCGTATCTCGTGCGCGCGTCGCTCTGTCAGACGGGAACGTGGGTGCGTTCGCTTGGGTACGCGGATGAAGCGCGTTTGAGCGACGGCGAAGCCTTGCGCGCGGAGGAACTTGATGCGTGGAAGACGCGCGCGGAGACGGGCTTTGGACCGATGCGGTTCTTCGCGCCGCCTGTAACACTGAGCGCAACGCCCGCGCGCTGGTCACGCCCCGTCGCGCAACTCGGAACGCACGAACCGGTGTGGTGACTATGAAAACAGACGCTGCACGGCGCCGAGCGCGCCCTTGAACCGGAGCGGCGCTTCGGTGACGGCGAAAGCGTAGCAAACGGGACCCGGCGTCGCGATTGGGCGGTGCGTCAGGTCTGGGTGCGCGAAGGAGATATCGCCCACGCCATACCGCGCGTGGCCATCGTGGAACGCGCCTTCGAGCACGAGCGTGTATTCGCTGCCGTCATGCGTGTGCGTGGGCGCGCCGTGGCCCGGCTGAATGCGCAGCACCTCGGCGCGCACGCCGTTCTCGTCGGAGAGCAGCAGTGAGCGCAGCCCCGGCGCGGCGAATTTCCAACGCGCGCCGTTCGCGGCCGCTTCCAGCGCCACGTCGCGGAGCGGCGCGGGCAGTCGTGAAAGCTCCGTGGCCAGCGCGCCGCGCGCCTCGCGTGGCTCTGGCGCGCGCTCTTGCGCGGCGCCATCGATCTTGGCCATCACCGCGTCGAGCGACACTGGGGAAGCGCTTTCCTGCTCGAAGCGCGCGCCTGCAATCGCTTCGGCGGCGGTGAGCGATGCGCGTGCACGCGGGGCGAGCGCAGCTTGCGTCTCCGCTAGCAGCGCAAGCG
Source organism: uncultured Caulobacteraceae bacterium (assembly GCA_964564595.1). GTDB lineage: Bacteria > Pseudomonadota > Alphaproteobacteria > Caulobacterales > Aquidulcibacteraceae > JBEVOS01. The sequence goes on along the minus strand of CAZMCA010000183.1, from coordinate 1,306 downwards.
GCGCGCTTGCGCGGCCCGAGGCGACGGCCTCAGCCAACACGTCTTGCAATGTGGCCTGATCCACAACCGGCACGTTCAAACCTTTCCATCGAGTGCGGCGCGCAGGCGCGCAAATGCGAGACGAATGCGGGACTTCACGGTGCCGAGCGGCAGGCCGCTCTGCTCGGCGATCTCGCGATGCGAGAGGCCGTCGTAAAAGGCCTGCTGCAAAATGCTCATCTGATCGGGCGGCAAAGTCTTGAGGGCGCGGCGCACCGCGTCGTCGCGTTCAGCCGCCGAAAGCGCCTCGTCGGGCGCGATCTCGGGTTCGGGCGCGGTGGGGTCGTCCGCCGGATCAATCTCCGGTTTGGCGGCGCGGCGCGCGGCGTCGATCCGGCGGTTGCGCGCGATGCGGAAGATCCACGTTGAGACCGCGGCTTGGCGCCGGTCGAACAGCGGCGCCTTGCGCCAGACGGTGACCATCACCTCCTGCGCCAGCTCCTCCGCGAGCGCCTCGCCCGCGCCGAGCCGCAAGCAGAAGCCTTTCACGCGCGGCGCGTAATAGGCGAAGAGTTCCGCGAAGGCGGTTTTGTCCTGCCGCTGCGCGACCGCCTCCATGAGGTCGGCGAAGCGCTCACGATCAGGTTCCGACGGGGAGGACGGCAGGGCCACGCGGGGGGTCGCACTCCTCAACTGCGCTATTTTACCGGCCAGCGGCAGCCCGCCAAGCGCCCGCCCTTGCCGCACGGGCGCCGGATCGCCCATATGCGCGGATCGATGACCGAACTGGCCGCCCCCGTGAAGCCGTCCCTTGCTGGGCTCGGCAAGTCCGATCTGCGCGAGCGCTTGGTCGCTATCGGCGTGCCCGCCGACAAGGCGAAGATGCGGGCCGAGCAGCTTTGGCGCTGGATTTACCATTACGGCGTCACCCGGTTCGCCGACATGACGAACGTCGCCAAGGAGCTGAGGTCAACTCTGGCGGAGGCCTATACGCTCGACCGGCCCGAGGTGATCACTCAGCAGGTGTCGAAGGACGGCACGCGCAAATGGCTGATCCGGCTGGGGCCGGGCAATGAAGTTGAGTGCGTGTTCATTCCGGACGTGGGGCGCTCGGGCGCGCTCTGCGTGTCGAGCCAAGTCGGGTGCACGCTCAATTGCACATTCTGCCATACCGGCACCCAGAAGCTGGTGCGGAACCTGACGGCCCAGGAGATCGTCGCGCAGGTGATGATCGCGCGCGACGCGTTGGCCGAGTGGCCGACAGCGGACCGCCCGCTGAATGACGGCGACCGCGTGCTGACGAACATCGTGTTCATGGGCATGGGCG
>CAZMCA010000182.1:0-6719 GCA_964564595.1 uncultured Caulobacteraceae bacterium | reverse complement strand
CGTGTTGCTGCTTGGCGCCGTGCTGCTCAGCGCGCGCACGGCCAAGCCGCGCCGGCGCCCGCCCGCGGTGGCGACGCCGCTTGCGGCGGCGTTGGCGATCGGCGTTGCGCGTTGGGGCGCGCGCGATCTTGGCGTTGCACGCGTGAGCGCAGCGCCGCTTGAGGGCGCGCCGGCGCTCTGGCTTGCGGCGCTTGCGTTCGCGGCGGGCGCGGGCGCGTTCGTGCTGTTGGCGTTTGGCGAGCGCGGCGCGCTAGGCGGCGAGCAGCCATGAGGCAGGGCGATCCCATTGCGCTGCGGGGCGCCAGCAAAGCGCTCGCGCCGATCCTGGCGCTGCTGGCGTTTGGCGTCGCCGCAAGCGGCGCGCCAGGCGCGGGCGTTGCGGGCGGCGCGATGCTTTCGCTCGGTCTTGCTTTGCACGCGTTGATCTTTGGCGCGGACGCCGCGCGGCGCGCGGTTCCGCCGTTTGCGTGGCGGCTGATCGTGCTGTTTGCGGCGTTGGCGGCGGCGCTTGCCGTGTGCGCGCCTGGTTGGCGCTATGCGCCGAACCTCTTGGAAGCGGCGGCCTGCGCGGCGATCGCGGCGGGCGTTGCGCTTGCGCTGATGGCGCTGGCTGCACGCGCACCGACATTGCGCGACGAGGATTGGTGATGGCGCCCGCGCATGTGCTGCAACTCGCGGTGCTGGCGGGCGCGCTCGCTTTGCTCGCGCTCGGCGCCAGCATGGCGTTCACATCGGCGAACGTGCTGAAGCGGCTTGTGGGCGTCGCTATCGCGCATGTCGGCGCGCTCACAGGCGCGCTTGGGCTTGGCGCGCCGGCCACGTTGGCGCTCGGCGGCGCTGGCGCGCTGCTGGCGACGCTTGCGCTCGGGGCGGCGATCGCGGTGCGGCTGCAGGAAGGCTACGGCGCAGTCGAGGGACCGGAGATCGACGCGGCCGATCAGTACGACGAACCGCCGGACGAGCCGCTCTGATGGCGGCATTGCTTGAAATCGCGCGCAACAATGCCGCGCTCATCGCCGTGCTCGCGCCGTTCGTTGGCGCGGCGCTCGCGGCGCTTGCGCCTGCCGGGCGCTGGGCGTGCCTTGCCGCAATGGCGGCCGCGACGATCGCCGCCGTCGCCGCATGCGATCTTGCCGCACGCGCTTTGACGATGGCGGCGGCGGCGCCCGCTGCGGAGAGTGGGCTGGCGTTGCGCCTCGATGGGGTGGGCGTGTTCATCGGAGCATTGGTAGCGACGCTCGGCGCCCTGATCGCCTGGGCAAGCCCGGCGTTCGTCACGCGCGCGCCGCAAACGCCTTACGCTGTTGCGCTTTTCTTGCTTGCGCTCACGGGGTGGATCGCGAGCGCCTATGCGGGCGATCTGGTGACGCTGCATCTTGCGTTCGCGTTGGCGAGCGTGGCGACAGTCGCCGCCGCCGCGCTTGGCGCGGAGAGGGATCGCGCGGCGTTGAGCGCGGCGTTGCGGCTTCTGATCGCGGCGGGCGTTGCCGGCGCGGTGTTGACGATCGGCGTTGCGCTGATCGCGCGCGCTGGCGGCGGCGCTTCTTTCGTAAGCCTTGCGCATGCGCAGCTCTCGGCGCCCGGCGCGGGCGGCGTAGGTTACGGGCTGGCGTTCGGCGCCCTCGCGATGATGGCGGGCGTTGCGCCGCTCAATCTGTGGACGGCCGCGTTTTACGGGCGAGGCGCAGCGCTCGCGGTGGCGGCGTTTGGCGCGCTCGGCGTTGCGGCTTTGCTCGGCGCACTGACGCGGCTTGCGGCGTACGCGGTGGTTGCGCCCGCGCTCGGGGAGGGCGTATCGCGCGCGCTGCTGGCGTTGGGGCTTGCGAGCGTCGCGATCGGTTCGGTGCAGGCGGTGGGCGCGCGCGATTTGCGCCGGCTCGCGGCGTATGCGGCGGCCGCGCAAGCGGGATGCGTGCTGATCGCGGTTGCGATGGGATCGCCCGCTGGGTTCGCGGCGGCGCTGGTGCAGATCTTCGCGCTCGCGATTGCGGCGCTCGCGCTCACGATCGCTGCGCCGCCGCACGGCGCGCTCGAAGCGCTGGATGGGCTCGGGCGGCGCGCGCCATTCGCGAGCCTTGCCCTTACGGCCGGCGCGCTCTCGCTGATGGGCGCCCCGCTCACGCTTGGGTTTCTTGGGCGCTGGCGTTTGATCGAAGCGGGCGTCGGCGGCGGCTGGTGGTGGGCGGCGGGCGCAGTGATCTTCGCGTCACTCTCGGCCGTGTTTTACGGCGGGCGCTTGATCGAGCGCATTTACTTCCGGCGCGCCAGCGTCGCGCATGAGCGCGTGCCTGAGCCGTGGCGCGAGTTCCTAGCGCCCGCGCACGAGGTCGCGTTCGCCGGCGTGCTGATGGGCGCCGATCCCTCGATGCTGCTGCGCGCGGCGGACAATGCGAGCCGCTTTCTCACGGGCGCTGCGCCATGATCGCCGCGCACATCCTTCTGATGATCTGCCTTGGCGCCCCGCTCGCGCAGGCGTTCGCCGCCGCAGCCGCGCCGCGCCCGCCAGGGCTGCGCGACACTTTGCAGATCGCGCTCTCGCTGACGCACTTCATCGCGGCGTGCCTCTTGTTTGGTGCGACGCGCGGCGGGGCGGAAGCGCGGCTCGTGCTCGCGCGGCCTTTGCCACACGTGGAGTTGGCGTTCGCGCTTGAGCCGCTGGGCGTGCTGATGGCGCTGGTCGCGTCCGGCCTTGGCATGCTGCACGCGTTCCATAGCGCTGCGTATTTGCGGGCCGTGGCTGAGCCCGCGCCCGCGCGCATGCAGGCGTTCATGGCGCTGGCGTCGTTTGCGGCGAGCGCGCTCGCGTTCTCGGCTAATCTCTTCACGTTCTTCGTGGCGATCCAGGCGCTGACGCTGGCGACGTTCCCGCTCGTTGCGCATGCGGGCGATGACGAGGCGCGGCGCGCGGCGCGTGTCTATCTCGCGACGCTGCTGACAGCGTCGATTGGGCTGCTCCTTCCAGCGATCGTGTGGACCTACGCGATCACGGAGCGGTTGGAGTTTTCCGCGCTTGGCGTGTTCACGCAGCCGGTGGATGCGGTCACGCTCAACGCGCTGCTGGTGCTGTTCGTGCTGGGCGTTGCGGCGGTGGGGCTGCCGCCAGTGCATCGCTGGCTGCCGAGTTCGGCGCTGGCGCCATTTCCAGCGGTTGCGAGCATCCAGGGCGTGGCGGTCGCGAACGCCGGCGGGATCGGCGTTCTCAAGATCACGACCTACGTGTTCGGACCGCGCTTAGCGGAAGCGCAGATCGCGGCGCAGGGCTTGATGGCGCTTGCGGGCGCTGCGATGTGCGCGGCGGCGCTGATTGCGCTCTCCAAGCAAGACATCCGCGAACGGCTTGCCTATTCGATGATGGCGCAATCGGCGGCGGTGGCGATGGCGGCGCTGATCGCGTTGCCGACGGGCACGTTCGCGGCTGCGCTCCAAGTCGTCGCGCAAGCGTGCGCGGCCACGACGCTCGCGATGGCGGCTGCGACAGCGCACGCGGCGACCGGGCGCGACCGTGCTGCGGATTTTGCGGGGCTTGGGCGCTTGATGCCGTGGACGTTTGCGGCGCTTGCACTCGCTGCCGCAAGCCTCATCGGCATGCCGCCATTCTCCGGCGCTTGGGCGCGCTTGTGGCTCATCACCGCCGCTGCCGACGCTGGCTATTTGTGGGCGGGCGGGCTTGTCGCACTCGCGGCGGTGCTCTCCTTCGCGCATTGGGGACCGCTTGCATCGAACGCGCTCGTTGGTCCCGCGCCCCCGCCTGAAGCGCTCAAACGCCCCGATGGCGCATCGATCCTTCTCGTCGCGCCCGTGATCGTCGCGGCGGCGGCGACTGCGGCGCTGCTGTTCCTCGCCGATCCTATCGCGACGTTTCTATCCGCCATCTGGAGGGCGCCTGCATGAGCGACCCCAATCTGCGCAAAGCCGAACGTGCGGCGATGCTGGAGCCTCGGCGCCTTGGCGGCGTGCTGCTCGTGTTCGCGATCGTGGTGCTGGTCGCGGGTGCTTCGGCGGCGCTCGATTTTGCAATGCCCCGCTCTGGCGTTCCGGTTTGGGAGCGGCCCGGCGCTGCGCTCGTGATCGGCGCCGGCGCGGGCGTGACGGTTGCGCTGTTTGCGTTCGCACTGCGCTTTGCGCTTGGGCGCAGCGCTGACGAGGAAGGGGAAGGCGATGCTCGCAATCGCACTTAACCCCGGCTTCGTCATGCTCGCGGGCGCGCTGATTGTGCTCGCGGCGCCGGCCGCGTTTCGCACGCCGGTGATGATCCTGTCGGCAATTGGCGCGCTCGCGCTGCTGCTCGCGCCCGATTACGGCCGCTACGGCGCGTTCGCGCAGATCGGCCTGACGATGGCGCCGCTCGCGCTCGATGCGCTCAACTATCTCTTCGGCCTCGCTTTCATTGTCGCGACGATGCTGATCGCGATTTACGCGAGCGGACGCGACAAACGCTACGAGGACGCCGCGATCCTGCTGCTCGCGGGGGCGGCGACATCGGCAATGTTCGTCGGCGATCTCGTGAGCTTCGTGGCTGCCGCCGAACTTGCGGGGCTCGCCGCGACTTGGATTGTGTTCTGCGCGGGCGAGCGCGGCGCGTACCGCGCGGGCGTGCGGCTGTTGATCTGGCAGGGCATCGAGGGGCTGTTGCTGCTCGCGGGCGTAGCGTTCGTGATCTCCGACGGGCTGCGCACTGAGTTTGGGCAGATGGACGCGCGCACGATTGGCGGCGCGCTGTTCCTTGGCGGCCTCGCGATCCGTGTTGGCGCGCCGCTCGCGCATGTCTGGCTGAAGGATGTGGTTCCGCGCGCTTCGCCGGCGGGGGCGGTGGCGCTTGCGGTGTTTCCGGCGCTCGTCGGCGTTTACGGGCTCGCGCGCGCATTTCCTGGCGAGCCGGCGCTGATCTACGGCGCGCTTGGCATGATGGCGATTGGCGCTGCGTTCGCATGCGCGGAAGACGATCTGCGGCGCGCGATGACGTATTCTCTGCAGGCGCAGCTTGGGGTCGCCATCGCTTCGATCGGTCTTGCTTCACCCGCGGGCCTCGCGGGCGGCGCGGCGCACGCGTTCACGACGACATTTGCGTATCTCCTGGTGTTCATGGCGCTCGGCGTATTCGTGCGGCGCTATGGTTCCGCGAGCGCGGCGGCGCTCCAAGGCGCCGCCCAAACTGCGCCAGCTACGACGGCGTTGCTTGCGATCGGCGCACTCGCGGCGGTCACCGCGCCCGGGCTCTCGGGATACGTCTCCTTCGCCGTCGCGCGCGAAGCGGCGCGCGGAGATGCGCCGTGGCTGGCGCCGGTCTTCGTTGCTGTGGCGGCGCTTGCGGCAGCGCACACGCTGATGCGCCCGTTCCTTGTGATCTTCACGCCGCCGCGTCGCCCATTGCCGGCGCCGCCGCGCGCGCCGGTGTTTTCGATGCTGCTGGCGATGACGATCGCGGCGTTCCTGTGCCTGATGATCGGCGTTGCGCCTGCATGGCTGTACGCGCTGACGCCGCCGGGCCCGATCGTGTTCTGGCCGTTTACGCTCAGCGCGGTGACGATGCAGGTGTCGGCGCTCTTCGGCGCGGCGGCGGCGTATATGGCGGTCCGCGCAGTCGGCCTGGCGCCGGGCGAGCGCGCGATGCGGATCATGGACGTCGATGCGCTCTACCGTGGGCCGTTCGCGGGGATCGGGCGCTGGACCGGCGTGGTGATGCTCCGGCTCTATGGCGTGTGGCAGACGATGAGCGGCGCGGGCGCCGGCCGCATTGGGCGCGCCTTTGCGGCATTCGCGCGCGCGGGCGACCGGCCGTACCGCGACGCCTGGGGCGGGGCGGCGGGCTTTGCGGCGATTGTGATGGTGTTAGCCCTAATCGCGGTAGCGCAATTGTAAGTTCCGCTCTGCAATGCCTGCCGTGGACTATGTGGGCGGACAATCTTAGCGGGGCATTCACCAGAATTGTTGCGCGCACACTAGCGTTGGACTTGATTCATACCCGCTGTTCTTTAAATTGCGGCCGCGTTTGACTGTATAGGCTCCCGGACACTGATGGACAGCAAGACCGGCCTCGTGGACATGGCAGCCGAAATCGTGGCCGCCTATGTGAGCGCGCATCAGGTGCCCGCGCAGGAGCTGCCCAACCTCATCCGGCTCGTGCATGCGGCGCTGCGGGAGGTCGAGGGCGCAGCGCCCGCGCCAGCGGAAACTGCCCAAGAGCCCGCGATCTCGGTCAAAAAGTCCGTGACGCCGGACTTCATCATCTGCCTCGAGGATGGGAAGAAGTTTAAGTCCCTGAAGCGCCACCTGCGTACGCGCTATGGCATGTCCCCGGAGGAATACCGTTCCAAATGGGGCTTGGCGCACGATTACCCGATGGTCGCGCCCAACTACGCAAAGGCCCGCTCGGCGCTTGCCAAGCGCATGGGCCTCGGAACGGCCCGGCCGGCGCCAAAGCCGGAGCGCCGCCGCGCGGCCGCCGCAGAAGATTAAATCTGCGTAATACAGGAAATATTTCCTAGGAAATCTATCCTAATTATGCACTTGGCACACCCTTGACCAAGAGCTAGTGTCGAACTGCGTGACAGGCTGACGCTGGATGTAGCAAGGGCTCCACCGTTGCCGGTGGAGCCCTAAATTAGCGTCACAGATAGCTTGCTATCGCCGTCTGTGACGGCCTCTTGCGAGGACTTCGGCCCGATGCCTTGCGACAGAGCGGGGACGGGGCAAAAAGTCGGTCCGTTCGCCTTAAAGTC
>CAZMCA010000181.1:0-6871 GCA_964564595.1 uncultured Caulobacteraceae bacterium | reverse complement strand
ACGCCGCCGGTGCAAACCGCGCCGGCAGACGCGGCCGATCCTCATGCCGGCCACGACATGCAGACGCCTTCTGACATGCCGATGCCTGCCGTCTCTGTCACACCAGACGCAGCCGGCGACGGCGCCGCCAATGCCGCAGACCGCTATTTTGATCCTGCGGTGATGGCGCGCGCCCGAGAGCAATTGCGCGTGGAGAACGGCGAAGTCATCACGCACGCCATCATCCTCGATCGCTTTGAGGCGACAACCAGCGACGGCGAAGGAGGCTATGACTGGGACGTGCAGGGCTGGTACGGCGGCGACATCAATCGCTTCTGGTGGAAATCCGAGGGCGAAGGCGCGTTCGACGGCGATGTGGAACACGCCGAACTTCAATTGCTCTATAGCCGCGCCGTAACACCCTATTTCGATGTGCAGGGCGGCGTGCGGCAGACCTATCGCCCGGAAGGCGACCGCACTGATCTTGTAATCGGCGTTCAGGGCCTCGCGCCCTATTGGTTCGAAGTCGATGGCGCGCTGTTCCTGTCTAACGAGGGCGAACTGACCGCGCGTGCGCAAGCCGAGTACGACCTACGCTTGACGCAGCGCCTCATTCTGCAGCCGCGCGCCGAAGTTTCGCTCTCCGCACAGGATATTCCGGAGTTCGCGATCGGGACTGGCGTGTCCAATGTCTTGGCCGGGGCACGACTGCGCTACGAAATCACGCGCAGCTTCGCCCCTTATGTCGGCGTCGAATGGAGTGGCGCTGTCGGCGACACGCGCGATCTCATCAAGGCGAACGGCGACGAACCCGACGCAACGCGTGTCGTTTTCGGCGTGCGCGCCCTATTCTAATCCGAAGGAGAAATCTCATGCGTAAAGCTCTTCTCGCTCTTGCCGCCGGCCTGGCGCTGGCCTCGCAGGCGCCGCTCGCTTTTGCACAGGCGCACGATCATGGCGGGCATGGCCAAGCCGCAGCCGTGCAGACCACACCAGCGGACGGCGCGATGGGCGCAGCGCCGGAGCGGTTCAGCGCCACGTTTCCGCACGCGATGCGTCTGACAAGCCTCGTCGTCACGCCTCAAGGCGGCGATCCTTCGTCAGTTGATCTCGCCGGCGCCACTGCGGGCACAACGGTGTCCGCCGCACTGCCGCGTCTTGCAGCCGGCAATTACACGATAACCTGGACTGCCAGCGGCGCGGACAATCACACGATGACCGGGCGCGTCCGATACATGGTTCACTAGGTCAAAGCTCTGTATCGGGAGAGAAGCATGAAACGTCTCGCTCTGGCGGTTGCGGTCGCCACCGCAATGATGGCCGCGACGCCTGCGCTGGCGCACACCGCCGTGCGTGAAACCAACATCGCCGAGAACGCCACGCTTGCGCGCGCGCCGGCAAACTTCACCATCACGTTTTCTGGCGCGACAGGGCTCGCTAACGTCACACTGACGGACGCAGCCGGTCGTCCCGTCGCGCTCAACTATACGCCGCCGCGCCAAATGGCGTCGTCTTTCGCAATTCCGCTGCCGACGCTGGCGCCGGGCGCCTACACACTCTCGTGGCGCACCATCGCCCATGACGGACACGCCATGCCGGGCGCGGTTCATTTCACGATTTCGGGCTGATGGAGTCCGATCCGCTTGCGCCCTGGCTCCTCCCAGTCAAGCTCGGCCTCTACGCATCGGCCTTGCTTGGCGCGGGTCTCGGGCTGCATGCGAGCGCGGGAATCATCGCCCGCGAGGATCAATCTCGCGCCCTGCGATCTGCTGCGCTTCTGAGCTGTGCTGCATTCCTCTTCGCTGCGCTTCGCTTGGCGATCGCCAATGTTCAGCTCGGCGGATCACTCGCAAGCGTTGTCGACCCCGCCACCCTGTCATGGACATGGCCGACACTGGCGCCGAGTTCGATCGCGCTGGCGCTTGGCGCTGCTCTGTCGCTCGCAGCTTGGTTCTCGCGCCAGGCGGCGTTTGGCGCACTCGCGACCATCGCCCTCGCGGCCGGGTTTGCGCTTACCGGCCACACGCAAGCGCTTGAACCTCCCGGCCTCGCGCCTTGGGGCGCGGGCCTGCATGTTCTCATTGCTGCATTCTGGATCGCAGCGCCTGTCACGCTCTGGCCCAACGCCACATTGTCCAATGAGATCGTTCTTGTGCGTTCCGAACGCTTCTCGCGCCTCGCCTTGGTGTTGGTGCCAGTGCTGTTCCTGCTTGGCCTTTGGCTGGCTGTGCTGTTGGCCGGAAGCGTCGGGGCGCTGCTCTCGAGCCGTTACGGTCAATTGCTGCTTGTGAAGCTTGGCGCGGCCAGCGCGGCGCTGGCGCTGGGCGCCTACAACAAACAGGTCGTTGCACGAAAGCTGCGGGACGCGCCCGCGGAAGGGCGGCGCGCACTGAAAGCGACGCTTACCTTCGACGCCCTTCTCTTCACCAGCGCGCTTATTCTCGTTGGCGTCGCCACGACCTTCACCGGGCCGCCAATAGTATAAGAACTAATCAGGGGGAGCGCAGTGCAACTCGCCACAAGCTCGCCATGGCCCGACCTGGCCGCAGGCGTCATCATGTCTTTACTATTTCTCAGCGGGTCTTGGTCTGTATATAGGCAGGCGCGCCGCGAATCTTTGGCGCCGATGGTGGAGTTCAAGGCTTGAGCACGTTGCGTTTGACCGATTGGAGGCGCTGGATCGCGACGCTTTGCGTCGTGCTCGCCGCTTTCGTCATGGTCGAGCGCAGTTTCGCTAACGATCCCTGCCACACCCTTTCCAGCGCGGTATCTTATAACATTACCGATGCTGTGAGCGCCATCGGCAACGCTGGCGAGCCATCCGACGAACGCAATTCCCTGCCCGGCCAGCAACAACATCATTGCTGCTCCGCGCACGTCAGCGGCATGCCGCCCGCCGCTCTTTCCGGCGCTGTTGTCCAACTCGCTGTCATGATCCAGCCCATGCTGCGCGATGCGCCGCCGCCGAACGGTGAGCAAGGCGGTCAAGATCGGCCACCGCGAGACAACGCGATCGTCTGACGCGCCGCGTGCTTTGCGCGGCGCGTGAATTCTCACGCCTCGCGGAAAGCTCATGTCCGAAACCATACGTCATTGGCGACGCTGCGCGCGTCTTGCGCATCAGCTTGCATCATCTCCCGCGCAGATTGCGCTCTTGTCTGTCGCATCCGCCTTCGTCTTGGCGGCGCCGGCGGCGGCGCAACAAACCGCCGCGCCGCTCACCTTGCAGGACGCGATCACACGCGCGGTCGAGAGCGATCCGGGGCTACAGGCTGCGGGCGCAGGCGTCGATGCGGCGCGCGGCGGCGTGCGCCAGGCGCGTGTACGACCGAACCCTGAGCTAAGCGCCGAGGTTGAAAACTTCAACGGCGATGGCGATCTGCGCGGCTTCTCTGGCGCAGAGACAACCTTCAGCGTTGGTCAGCAGATCGAACTCGGCGGGCAACGCAGCGCACGCATACGCCTCGCAGACCGCGAACTGCACGGCGCCGAACTCGATCAGGTGCTTCGCGGTCTCGACCTGATCAAGGACGTTCAGACCGCCTATTACGATGCGCTCGCCGCCGACGAACTCGTTGCAATCGCGCAAGAGCGGCTGGAAACGGCCCAAGCGCTCAATGCATCGGTCGGGCGGCGCGTCGCCGCCGCGCGCGACCCGCTCATGGCTGGCGCCCGCGCTGAAGCTGGTCTGGCGGAAGCAAGGATCGCGCTGGCGAGAGCGCAAGCGGAAGCCGGGTCCGCGCGCGCCCGGCTGGCCTCGCTGATCGGTGGCAATGCGGGCTTTGCGCTCATCGCGGCGGATTTTGCCTTGCCGCGCGCGACGGACCACGATCACGCGGCCCTCTCTGATGAAAGCCCGGACATCGCCCGGCTTACGGCGTCGCGTGAGGCCGCAAGCGCTTCGGTGCGCGTTGAACGGTCCCTCGCCTGGCAAAACCCGACGCTAAGCCTTGGGTATCGTCGCTTCGAGGAGCGCGACGGCGATGGCGCACTGGTCGCAGGCGTCTCCATCCCGTTGGGCATATTCGATCGCAATCAGGGCGCAGTTGCGCGCGCACGCGCTGAGGAGCGCCGCTCCGAACTCAACATGGAAGCCGCCCGGCGGGCTTTAGCGCGCGAATTCAGCGCACTCGAACGCTCCATCTCCGCCGATGCGATCGCCATCCGTTCGAGTGAAGATGAAGTGATCCCGCAGGCCGAGCGCGCGCTTGCACTTGCGCAGGACGGATACAATCGCGGCGCCTTTTCCTATCTCGACGTGCTTGAGGCTCAGCGCGCGCTCACGGACGCGCGCCAATCCCGCGTCGCTTCCCTTCGTTCCTATCACACCAACGAGGCGGCTTTGGATCGCCTAACGGCCCGCTTCGCAGGGGCGCTGCCGATCGAGGAGCAACATCCATGAGCATCTTCAGAATGAAGCAGGCTGCCGTCCCCCTCGCGCTCCTCCTGGCGCTCAGCCTACAGGCTTGCGGCAATGGCGCGCCCGAGGCCGAAAGCGCGCGCGCCGAGACCGGCCACGCTGACGGGGGTGAAGAGCACGCCGAAGGCGAAGCCGATCACGCTGAAGAAGCAGGCGGCGACCGCGTCACCATTCCCGCAGCGTCCGCGCAGACGTCCGGCATCGTCGTGGCCGCCGCCGGCCCCGGCGCCATCGAGGAAACGCTCAACCTCACCGGCCGCATCATGTTGCAGCCGAGCGCGCGGGCGGAAGTACATGCGCCCTATCCCGGTCCGGTGCGGGCGGTGTTGCGCAATGTCGGCGACGCAGTGCGACGCGGCGAAACCCTCGCACGGGTCGAAAGCGCCGAAAGTTTGCAGACCTATTCAATCGTCACCCCCATCGCGGGCGTCGTGCTCGACCGGCAAACCAATATCGGCGATGTGACCAGCGATCAGCCGCTCTATGTGGTTGGGGATCTCTCGCGACTGCAAGCCGAACTTAACGTCGTCACGCGCGACATCGGCCGTGTCTCATCTGGCCAGCGCGTGATCATTACGGGGCTTGATGGCGCAACGCGCGTCGAAGCGCAGATCGCCAGCGTGCTGCCGACCGCGGACGCCCACAGTCAGACCCTGATCGCGCGTGTGCCGCTCAACGTCTCTCAGGGCTCGGCGCTTCGCCCCGGCATGGCGGTGCGGGGCGCTGTCGTGACCGCCGCGCAGGAAGCCGCGGTCGCCGTGCCGCGCGATGCGGTGCAAACGCTGGAAGGCCGAAGCGTCGTCTTCGTGCGCGTGTCGGAAGACACGTATGAAGCGCGCCCGGTCACGCTCGGACGAACAGGCGCAACACAGGTCGAGATCATTTCAGGCTTGGCCGCGGGCGAAGCCTTCGTTTCCGAGAACGCCTTCCTGGTGAAGGCCGAGATCGGCAAAGGCTCCGCCTCGCACGATCACTGATCTCATCTTAAAGCCGACCGGATTCCGCTCATGATCAGCCGCCTCATCGAACTCGCCGTCAAAGCCCGTTGGGCGGTGATGGCAATCGTCCTCATCGTCGCCGGCATCGGCGTTTTCAATATCATGCGTCTGCCGATCGACGCCGTTCCCGACATCACCAACCGGCAAGTGCAGATCAACACAGTCGCGCCGTCCTTCGGACCGCTCGACGTTGAACGTCTTGTCACCTATCCGGTCGAGACCGCGATGTCGGGCATTGTCGGCCTGGAAGGCACGCGCTCGATTTCGCGCAACGGCTTCAGCCAGGTCACGGTCGTCTTTCGCGACGATGTGGACATTTACTTCGCCCGCCAGCAGGTCGCTGAGCGGCTCACGCAAGCGCGCGAAAGCCTGCCAGACGGCGTCGAGCCGCAAATGGGGCCTATCTCTACGGGCCTTGGCGAAGTCTTGATGTGGACCGTGCACTACGCCGATCCCAATGCTGAAGGCGCGCGCGTTGCAGCAGGCCAGCCGGGCTGGCAGCCGGATGGCGCCTATCTCACTGCCGAAGGCGAGCGCCTCATCGATCCGGTCGCGCAGGCGGGCTATCTGCGCACCGTTCAAGATTGGATGATCCGGCCGCAAATGCGGTCCGTGGCGGGCGTCGCCGGCATCGACTCCATCGGCGGCTATGAAAAGCAATATGTCGTTGAGCCCGACGCGGGCGCGCTCTCCGCCTATGGCATCTCCTTTTCCGAACTCGCCGAGGCGCTGGAACGCGCCAACCTCTCCGTCGGCGCCAATTTCATTCAGCAAGGCGGCGAGTCGTTTCTCGTGCGCGCGGACGCACGCATTCGCACGCTCGATGAAATCTCCGAAGCGGTTGTCGCCACGCGCGACGGCGTGCCGATTACGGTGCGAGATGTCGCCAATGTGAGTGTCGGCGGCGATCTGCGCACCGGCGCCGCGACCGAAGGCGGACAAGAAGTCGTCGTCGGTACTGTGCTGATGCTGACAGGCGGCAATAGCCGGACAGTGGCCGCCGCATCAGCCGAACGGCTTGCCCAGATCACCGAGACCTTGCCGCCCGGCATCGTCGCCGAAGTGGTTTATGACCGCTCGAAACTTGTGAACGCCACCATCGCCACCGTCGAGCGCAATCTCGCCGAAGGCGCGCTGCTGGTGGCGGTGGTGCTCTTCCTGCTCTTGGGGAACGTGCGCGCGGCGTTGATCGCAACGCTGATCATTCCGCTGTCCATGCTGATGACGTCGATCGGCATGAATGTCTTCGGCGTCTCCGGCAATCTCATGTCGCTGGGCGCTCTCGACTTCGGCCTCATCGTCGATGGCTCTGTGATCATCATCGAGAATTGTCTGCGGCGATTGTCCGAACGCCAGCATCACGAAGGCCGATTGCTCACGCTGCAAGAGCGGCTCTTCGAGACGCTGGAAGCGGGCCGGGAGATGATCAAGCCGACCATTTTCGGTCAGATGATCATCTTCCTGGTGTTCGCGC
>CAZMCA010000180.1:0-6950 GCA_964564595.1 uncultured Caulobacteraceae bacterium | reverse complement strand
TCGGCTGCGGGATGGTGCATCCGAACGTGATCAAGAATTGCGGCCTCGATCCCGAAGAATGGCAAGGCTACGCGTTCGGCTTCGGCATCGAACGCATCGCCATGCTGAAATACGGCATGCCCGATCTGCGCGACGTGTTCGGCAACGATGCGCGCTGGCTGAAGCATTACGGCTTCAGCCCATACCTGCTGCCCGGTCTCGCGCAGGGAGTCGCGTCATGAAGTTCACGCTCTCTTGGCTGAAGGATCACCTCGAAACCGACGTCGCCGTGCCCGCGCTCGTCGAGGCGATGACGATGGCGGGGCTCGAGGTGGAAGAGGTCGCGGATCCCTCCGCAAAGCTCGCGCCCTTCACCGTCGCGCGCATCGTGAGCGCCGAGCGCCATCCGAACGCAGATAAGCTGCAAGTCTGCCAAGTCGATACCAAACTCGGCCGGCTCGAAATCGTGTGCGGCGCGCCGAATGCGCGCGCCGGGCTCGTCACCGCGTTCGCGCCAATCGGCACGCACATCCCTGGCAGCGGCATCACGCTCGAAGCGCGCCCGGTGCGCGGCGTCGTGTCGAACGGCATGCTGTGCTCTGGCGCCGAGCTTGAGCTCGATACCGATGCGGACGGCATCATGGAGCTCGATGCGCGCCTCGAAGTCGGAACGCCGCTCGCTCAAGCGCTTGGACTCGCGGATCCAGTGATCGATTTCGAGGTCACGCCCAATCGCCCCGATTGGCTCGGCGTCGCCGGCATCGCGCGCGATCTCGCGGCCGCGGGCGTCGGGAAATACGTCACAAAGCCGGTCATGCCCGTGCCCGGCCGCTTTGCTTCGCCCGTAAAAGTCGCAACCGACGTCCCGAACGCATGCCCAATCTTCGCGGGCCGCCTCATCCGCGGCGTGAAGAACGGCCCGTCGCCCGAATGGCTACAAGCCAAGCTGCGCGCGATTGGCCTCAAACCGCGCAACGCGCTCGTCGACATCACGAACTATCTCTCGCTCGATCGCGCGCGTCCGCTGCACGTGTACGACGCTGCGAAGCTCTCGGGCGTCGTGCGCGCGCGCATGGGCAAGCAGGGCGAAGCGTTCCTCGCGCTCGATGGCAAGGTCTATGATGTAACGCCCGCGATGTGCGTCATCGCGGACGATAAGGGCGTCTTGGGTCTTGGCGGCGTGATGGGCGGCGAAACCTCCGGCTGCTCGGAAGCGACGACGGATGTGCTCGTCGAGAGCGCATACTTCGATCCGCTGATCACGTTTCAAACCGGCCGCGCCACCGGCATCAACAGTGACGCAAAATATCGCTTCGAACGCGGCGTCGACCCTGGCTTCGTCGCGCCCGGCATCGAACTCGCAACGCGCCTCATCCTCGATATGTGCGGCGGCGAGCCGAGCGAAGTGATCATCGCCGGGCAAACGCCCGCGCCGCCAAGCGATATCTCGTTCGATCCCGATCGCGTGCGCGCGCTTTCGGGCGTCACCGTCGCGCCCACGCGCGTGCGCGCGATCCTGAAATCGCTCGGCTTCGAAACCTCGCCCGAAGAGGGCGGCAAGCGCCTGAAAGTGACGCCGCCGTCCTGGCGGCGCGATGCGGAAGGCCCCGCCGATCTCGTCGAAGAGATCGTACGCATCGAAGGGTTCGACAAAATCCCGATGAACGCGCCGCCGCGCGCGGCCGGCCATCGCCCGCCGCCCGCAAGCGTCGGCGAAAGCCGCTTGCGCGTCGCGCGCCGCGCGCTCGCCGGCATGGGCTATCTCGAAGCGGTGACGTGGAGCTTTTGCCCCACGCGCGCGGCAACGCTCTTCGGCGGAGGCGCCAGCAACCTCCAGCTCGTCAACCCGATCGCCGCCGATCTCGACTGCATGCGCCCGTCCGCGCTGCCGAACCTCATCGCCGCAGCCCAAGCCAACGCCGATCGCGGCCACGGCGATATGCGCGTGTTCGAAGCAGGCCCCGTCTATCGCAGCGACGAGGAGGCGGGCCAGGCGCGCACCGTCGCCGCCGTCTGGCGCCCCAAACCGCAGCGCCATTGGAAGAGCGCACCCGCGCCCGATCTCTTCGATGTGAAGCGCGATTGCCTCGCGCTCCTGGAAGCGCTGGGCGCGCCGATCGCATCGCTGCAAAACGGAACGGACGCAGCGCCCTGGTGGCGCCCAGGCCGCGCCGGCGTGCTGAAGATCGGCAACAAAGCGATTGCGACCTACGGTGAGATTCATCCGCGCGCGCTCAGCGTGCTCGAAGCCGAAGGCCCAGTGCTCGCGTTCGAAATTGAGGTCGACGCGCTGCCCGCGCCGCGCGCCAAAGCCACGCGCGCAAAACCGCCGCTCGATCTCTCCGCGCTGATGCCGCTGACGCGCGACTTTGCTTTCGTGGTCGAAGAAAAGATCGCCGCTGCCGATCTGGTGCGCGCCGCCGCCAACGCAGACAAAACGCTCATCACTGATGTCGCACTGTTCGATGTCTACCGCGGCCAAGGCGTGGAGGAAGGCAAAAAGAGCCTCGCCATCGAAGTCACGCTCCAGCCGCGCGAAAAGACGCTGACGGATGCGGATATTGAGGCCGTCAGCCAGCGCATCGTTGCGCAAGTGCTGAAAGCGACGGGCGGGACGCTCCGGGGATAGCACTCTCGCCCGGCGGGAGGAGAGGCTTGCACCACGCCGCGCGGTTTCGTTTTATCGCGCCGCGAGGGAGACGTTCGTGCCGCTGATCAAACGCAAGCACGCCACGGCGCGTGGCTATGTGCATGACTGGCTTGAGCCGGATGACGTCGCCGGCTTCAACCTCGTCACGTTCACGGTCGTTCTGCTGGTGCTCATCAGCCTCGGCGCGCTCGCGCTCGAGACCGAGGCGATGCGCGCCGATACGCCGCTCGATCCGCACATCCTTACGTGGGTGACGGCGATCAACGCCGTGATCGTGGTGATCTTCGCCATCGAGTTTGCGCTGCGCTTCTGGTCCGAAGGCGAAAACCCGGATCATGCGGGCGTGATGGGGCGCGTCCGGTTCATGCTCTCGCCGATGGGCATGACGGACTTTCTGGCGTTCGCGCCGGAGCTGTTCGTGATGTTGTTCATCCCGCACGAAAGCGGCGGGCCGTGGATGGCAGCTTTGCGCGCGTTGCGCCTTTTCCGTCTCTTCAAACTCGCGCGCTACATCCCCGCCTTCGCCATCGTCGGCAACGCGGTGAAGCGCGCAGGCGCGCCGCTGCTCGCAACAGGCGCGGTCGCCGCCGCGCAAATCTACATTGCCGCGCTGCTGCTCTACTTCATTGAAGGCGACACCAAACCCGAAGCGTTCGGCTCCGTCACGCGCGCGCTCTGGTGGGCCGTGGTGACGCTCACGACCGTCGGCTATGGCGATGTCTATCCTGACACGGTGATCGGCCGCTTCGCCGCAGCGCTCGTCGCGCTCGCCGGCATCGGCATCGTCGCGATGCCGACGGGTATTCTCGCCTCCGCGTTCGCCGAAGAATTCCGCGAACACAGCGAGCGCCGCAACCGAAAAAGCGACGACGTAGAGCCTTAGACGGGCAATCCGTAACGGCGGCGCGAATAAGCGAGATAGCCAACATTGGCGCCGAGCCGCAGCCCAACGCCAAGCCGCATCGGCGCAAGCGTGATGTCTTCCGCGCGCTGATAATTCACGCCTATGCCGCCGATAAAGTACGCGGAGCCTTCCACGCCCGGAAAACGGCGAAACACTTGGCGCGGATCGGTCATGCCGTAGACGAGCGTGAACACGCGCGCCGCGTTGCCGCCTGTGTCGAAGCCGATGCTCGGCCCGCGCCAATATATCTTCTCGGGGAAGCGCACGCGCTGGAACGTCAGATCGCCATTGCCGAACCGGAGCCCAACGCCAATCGCGCCGCCGCCCTCCGCGCCTTCGATGTATCCCACCGGCCGGCCCTGTTCTTCGAACACGCGCGCGACGATGCCGGCCACGCCTTCCGCGCCGCGGCCAAAGAAGCGCGACGCGGCGTTGACGATCTCGCTCTCGGAATAGGTGTCCTCGTAGCGCGGCTGCGGCGCAGCTTGCGGTGCTGGCGCGGCCTGCGGCGTGGGGTGGGTTTGCGCCGGCGCATCGAGCGGTGCGTGCGGCGTGTACTCGCCCTCGCCAGGCGGGCGGATATCGGTCTGCGCGCGCGCAAGCGGTGCGAGCGCAGCGGCTGCGGCGCCCAGCGCCAGCACGCGGCGCGTTACATGTTCACGGCTCATACTGCTTCCTCGGGTCCGGCGTCCCGGCCCGCACTGTAGCGATGAATGCGGCGAGAACGCGGGCGACAGAGGGCGCCCCGCCCGCTACTGGAACTTGACCTTGAGGATCTCGTAAGATTTCGGCCCACCCGGCGCCATTACCTCGACGACGTCGCCTTCTTCCTTGCCGATCAGCGCACGCGCGATAGGCGAAGAGATCGAGATTTTTCCCGCGCGCACGTCGGCCTCGTCTTCACCGACGATCTTATACTTCGCCTTCGTGCCGGAATCTTCGTCCTGCACTTGCACGGTCGCGCCGAACTTGATCGACGAGCCAGAAAGCTTGGTCGGATCGATCACTTGCGCGCGCGCGATCTTGTCTTCCAGCTCCTGAACGCGACCTTCGATGAAGCTCTGACGCTCTTTCGCCGCGTGATATTCCGCGTTTTCCGAGAGATCGCCGTGCGAACGCGCTTCGGCGATGGCGGCGATGACAGTCGGCCGCTCCTCGGTTTTTAGACGCTTCAATTCAGACTCAAGGGCGGCGTAGCCCTCGGCCGTCATCGGAACTTTATCCATGTGTTACGCAGCTTTCGTAAGGTCAGAACAGGTAGGATGAACCCCGATTTCGGAATCCGTCAAGCGGAGGCCTGAAGGGCCTGAACGCCAAGTTCGCCGGCTTTCAAATAGCCGATCGCCTGGACCGAGGCGCGCGCGCCCGAGACGGTCGTGTAATAGGCGATATTCTGCGCAAGCGCCGTGCGCCGTATCGCGTAGGAGTCGCGATACGATTGCGCGCCTTCGGTGGTGTTGAACACGAGCTGCACCTCGCCGTTCTTCATCGCATCGACGATGTGCGGGCGGCCTTCGGCCACTTTGTTGATGCGCTCGATTTTGAGCCCCGCGGCGGCGAGATGGGAAGCGGTGCCCTCGGTTGCAAGGATGCGGAAGCCCAGTGCGATCAAATCGCGCGCCGGCGCCACCATCGCGGCCTTGTCCGAATTCTTCACCGAGATGAACACCGTGCCGCTCGTCGGCAGCGCGGAGCCTGCCGCCATCTGGCTCTTAGCGAACGCTGCCGCGAAGCTCTCGTCGAGCCCCATGACTTCGCCTGTGGAGCGCATTTCCGGCCCAAGGATTGGATCGACGCCGGGGAAGCGCGCGAACGGAAACACCGCTTCCTTGACCGCGATCTGCTTGCGCCCCCCGCGGTCGAGCTTGAGCGCCGCGATCGTGTGGCCCGCCATCACTTTCGCGGCGGAAGCCGCGATCGGGCGGTTGATCGCCTTGGCCACGAATGGCGCCGTGCGCGACGCGCGCGGGTTGGCCTCGAGTACGTAGATGTCGCCGTCCTTCACCGCGAACTGGATGTTCAGCAGCCCTTTGACATCGAGCGCGCGTGCGAGCTTGGCGGTTTGCGTTTCGATCTCGGCGATGATCTTCGCATCGAGTGAGTAGGGCGGCAGCGCGCACGCGCTATCGCCCGAGTGAATGCCCGCTTCCTCGATGTGCTCCATCACGCCCGCGACGAACACGTCCTTGCCGTCGCAAATCGCATCGACATCGACTTCGATTGCGTCCCGAAGGTAGCGGTCGATCAGCACCGGCCGTTCGCTCGACGCCTGCACGGCTTCGGTGATGTAGCGGTTGAGGCCTTCCTCATCGTGCACGATTTCCATCGCGCGCCCGCCGAGCACGAAGGAGGGGCGGATCACGATCGGGAAGCCGATTTTGCGCGCGCCTTCGAGCGCTTCTTCGGCCGAACGCGCCGTCGTGTTCTCCGGCTGCTTGAGGCCGATCTTCTTCAAGAGCGCCTGGAAGCGCTCACGGTCTTCCGCGAGATCGATGCTGTCGACGCTGGTGCCCAGGATCGGCGCGCCTTCGTCTTCCAGCTTGCGCGCAAGGTTGAGTGGGGTTTGTCCGCCAAACTGCACGATGAGGCCCTGCATCGTGCCGGCGGCTTTTTCCGTCTCCAGAATTTCGAGCACGTCTTCGGCCGTCAGCGGCTCGAAATAAAGCCGGTCGGACGTGTCGTAGTCGGTGCTCACGGTTTCCGGGTTGCAGTTGATCATGATGCTTTCCGCGCCGATCTCGGCGCAGGCGAAAGCCGCATGACAGCAGCAATAGTCGAACTCGATGCCCTGGCCGATGCGGTTGGGGCCGCCGCCAAGGATGATGATCTTGTTGCGCGCCGTCGGTTCGGACTCGCACTCGGGCGCGGCGCCAAAGTGGCCACTCTCGTAAGTCGAATACATATACGGCGTCGTCGCGCGGAATTCGGCCGCGCAGCTATCGATGCGCTTGTATTGGGGCCTGACGCCCAGTTTGCGGCGCGCGGCGCGCACGTCGCGCTCTGTTGCGCCGGTTAGCTTCGCAAGCCGCGCATCGGCAAATCCCATCGCCTTCAGCGCACGGAACGCCGCGGCGTCTTTCGGCAGGCCCTCCGCGCGGATGCGCGCTTCTTCGTCGGTGATCTCTTTGAGCTGGCGGATGAACCACGGATCGTAATGCGCCGCCGCGCAGATTTCCTCGACCGTCAGCCCGCGCCGCAGCGCTTCCGCTGCCACGAGCAGGCGATCGGATTTCGGCGTCACCAGTCGCGCGCGCACGGCGAGCTTGCCCCCGTCATCGTCGCCGCCGCCTTCGATCTTGATCTCGTCGAGCCCCATTAGGCCCGTATCGAGCGAACGCAGCGCCTTTTGGAGGCTCTCCTGAAACGTGCGCCCGATCGCCATCGCTTCGCCGACGCTCTTCATCGAGGTCGTCAGCG
>CAZMCA010000179.1:0-6978 GCA_964564595.1 uncultured Caulobacteraceae bacterium | reverse complement strand
GCGGTTTTTGGTACCGCCATTCCTAGGTTCGAATCCTAGCACCCCAGCCACCCTTCGCCCCATCCCGGTTTGACCCTGCTCAGGGAACCGCCGCGTCGGCTGCGGCTTATGGCGTGATGGCGCTCTTTCAGCTCGACCACACCGACTTTTCAGCCTGGCTCAACGCGCGCGACTGGCGCGATACGTCCGATCTGCGCACGCTCGCCGACTGGCTCGACACGCGCTTTGTGCTCCCCGGCACGCGCTTCCGGTTCGGCTTTGACTCCATCCTCGGCCTCATCCCCGGCGTGGGGGACGCGATCACCGCGGGGCTCGGCGCTTACATCATCTTCCGCGCGAACGAATTCGGCGCCCCGAAAACGCTGCTCGCGCGCATGATGCTTAACCTCGCGATCGACGCGATCGTCGGCGCCGTGCCGATCTTCGGCGACATTTTCGACGCCGCGTTCAAATCGCATCTTCGGAACGTGCGTCTGCTGCTGCGGTGGCTCGAAGAAAAAGAAGCGCGCAACGTTACGCCCGCAAATCCCCCCGCGCGTCCCGCGTAACCACCCCGCGCGCTTCGATTCCGCCATCGTCCTGGACGCGCCCCCACACGCGCGACACGCGCCCGTGCGCCTCGACGCCCGCCCAATCGTCCTCGCCCTGCGCGCTCGCACGCGCCGCCGCTTCGCTCTCATGGATGCGCAGCGCCAGCACGAACGTGACGCGCGGCGCCGTCGGATCCGGCGTCTCCGCAAAGCTCACCCACAGCGCGCGCCCTTCATCCAGCGCAAGCCGGTGATGCTCGCGCAACGCGGCATGGTCGCTGTCCTCCAGCAATAGCATGGGGCCACGCTAGCGCGTGCGGGCGCACGTTTTCCAGTCGCCTTCGCCCGCCCCGCCGCTTAGCGTGGCGGCGGAGGAAACCAATGACCCAACTCGTCACCGTGGCCGACAAAGGCCATGTCCGCACCATCACGCTCAACCGGCCCGAGAAGAAGAACGCGCTCTCCCAGCAGCTCGCTTGGGCCGTGGTCGAGGCCGTCGATGCGGCGGCGCAGGAAGACAACGTCTGGGTCGTTGCAGTCACCGGCAGCGGCGATGCGTTCTGCGCGGGGCTCGATCTCTCGGGCTCGGCCGAACCCTATTCGCCCAAGACGCGCCAGAACGCGCAACTCGACGATATCGGCTGGGTCGGCAATTTCGTGCTCGCGATCAAGAAGCGCTGCGACAAGCCCGTCGTTGGCGGGATCAATGGCGTCGCGGTTGGCGCAGGTCTCGGTCTCGCGATGGCGACCGACGTTCGCCTCATCGCCGACAGCGCGCGCTTGATGGCCGGCTATACGCGGATCGGCGGCTCGCCCGACGCGGGGCTCACGATCACGCTGCCGCAAGCGATGGGCTATGAGCGCGCGATGCGCTTCATGATGGAGAACCGCACGCTCACGGGCGCGGAAGCCGTCGCGTGGGGCATGGCGGGCGAAAGCGTGTCCGACGCGAAATTCGCCGACCGGCTTGCCGAATATTGCGCGTCGCTCTGCGAGTGGAGCCCAATCACGCTGCGGCTTTTGAAGCGCGGCATGGTGAAGTCCTACGAGTCGAACGATATGGAGCAGCAGCTCCGCTACGAGGTGCAAAACATCCGCGTCGCCTTCGGCAGCGAAGACGGCCGCGAGGCGCGCAAAGCCTTCCTCGAAAAGCGCAAACCGAACTTTAGCGGCCGATAACGATCCGGGTTGCGCCCCGCCGGGCGCTCCGCAACAGTGGCGGCGAGGCCAGCACGCGCGGCAAGACGCGGCGGCCAGGTGGGGAGAGCCGATGAGCTGGAAGAACTGCGCCCTGGCGCTGGCGTCGCTTGCGTTTGCGGGCAGTGCGGCTGCGCAAGACATCGTCAGCGCGCCGGCCGGACCCGTCGCGCAGGAAACGCGCGCCGTCGATGGCCTCAGCGCAGGCGCGGAAATCCTCGTCGATCCCTGGGGCGTGGCGCACATTTATGCGGCGAGCGAGCGCGATGCGTTCTTCCTGCAAGGCTACAACGCCGCGCGCGATCGCCTCTGGCAAATCGATCTATGGCGCAAGCGCGGCCTCGGGCGCCTCGCCGAGAGCTTCGGCGAAGACTATCTTGAGCAAGACCGCGCCGCGCGCCTCTTCCTCTATCGCGGCGATATGGACGCCGAATGGGCCGCCTACGGCCCAAGCGCGCGCGCGCAAACCGAAGCGTTCGTTGCGGGCGTGAACGCCTATGTCGAAGAAACCGAATCCGGCGCGCGCCCGCTGCCGCCGGAGTTCGCGCTGACCGGCTCACGCCCCGCGCGCTGGCGCGCAGAGGATGTCGTGCGCGTGCGCAGCCACGCGCTGACGCGCAATCTCACACAAGAAGTCGCGCGCGCGCGTGTTGCGTGCGCGGCGGGGCTCGAAGCCGATCGCCTGCGGCGCACCATCGAACCGGAATGGACGCCCACGATCCCCGAAGGCCTCGATCCGTGCGTCGTTCCCGAAAGCGTGCTCGTCGATTATGACCGCGCCACGCGCGAAGTGCGCTTCTCACGCGCCACGCAGCAGCTCCAACTCGAAGAGCCGACGCGCCTTGCCGACGTTGCGGAGCGCGCCGAAGGCATGGGCTCGAACAATTGGGTCATCGCGCCGGAGCGCACCAACACGGGCCGCCCGCTCCTCGCCAACGATCCGCACCGCGCGCTCGGCGTGCCCTCGCTTCGCTACATCGTGCATCTGAATTCGCCGGGCATGAGCGTGATCGGCGCGGGCGAACCGGCGATGCCCGGCGTTTCGATCGGCCACAACGGCGCGATCGCGTTTGGGCTCACGATCTTCGCGATCGATCAGGAAGATCTCTACGTCTACGACCTCAACCCCACGAACCCGCTGCAATATCGCTACAACGGGCGCTGGGAAAACTTCCGCCAGGTGCGCGAAAACATCCGCGTGCGCGATGGGCGCGCGCAGCGCCGCACGTTGTTCTTCACGCGCCACGGCCCGGTGCTGCAAATCGATCCGTCAAACCGCCGCGCCTTCGCGCTCCGCACCGTGTGGAACGAGCCCGGCACCTCGGCCTATTTCGGCTCGGCCCGCTACATGAGCGCGCGGGACTGGACGCAGTTTCGCGCCGCGATGGATGAATGGGGCGCGCCGTCGGAAAACCTCATCTACGCCAGCACGGCGGGCGATATTGGCTGGGTCGCGGCTGGCCGCGCGCCGGTGCGCCGCAATTGGGATGGCCTTCTGCCGGTGCCCGGCGATGGGCGCTATGAATGGCAAGGCTTCTTCGCCGGCGCCGATTTGCCGAGCATCTACAACCCGCCGCAAGGCTGGTTTGCCTCCGCCAACGAAATGAACTTGCCCGCAGGCTATCCGATCGCGGAGCGGCGCCTCGGCTTCGAGTGGAGCAACCCAACGCGCATCCGCCGCATCAACGCGGTGCTCGGCGCAAATGCGCGCGTCAGCGTGCGGGACTCGATGGCGCTCCAGATGGACGCGCACAATTCCGATGCGTGCAAACTCAAAGCGCTCCTTCCCGCCGGACCGATCGCCAACGCGGACGCGAGCGCCGCCGTGCAACTCCTGCGCGGCTGGGATTGCGTCGATAGCACCGATAGCGCGGCTGCGGCGCTCTACGAAGTCTGGATCGCGCGCCATCTTGGACGCGCCCTCGTCAACCGCGTCACGCCGCAAGCGGCGCGCGCGCTCGTCGGCATCGGCGCGATGGACGCGATCGTCGCTTATCTCGAAACGCCGGACGCCGCGATCGGCCCCAATCCGCGCGCGGGCGCAAACGAAGTGATCCTCGCCAGCCTCGCCACCGCGATGAACGATGCGCGCGGCCTCCTCGGGCCCGATGTTTCGCGCTGGACATGGGGCGCGCTCCACCGCGCGCATTTCACGCCCGCCATCGCGCCGATCGCGCCAGCAGACATCGCCGCGCAAATGACGGTCGGCCCGCTGCCGGTGCGCGGCTCGGGCGCCACGCCCGCCGCCGCAACGTACCGAGACGACAATTTCCAAGCCGTCGCCGGCGCGTCCTATCGCATGGTGCTCGACGTTGGCGCGTGGGACAATTCCGTCGCGGTGAACACGCCCGGTCAATCGGGCGATCCGCAAAGCCCGCACTACCGCGATCTCTTCCCGCTCTGGGCCAACGGCGATTACTTCCCGCTGCTCTATTCGCGCCAAGCGATCGAACGGAACGCACGCCAGCGCATCACGCTCACGCCGCGCTAGGGCGATTGCGCCAACGAACAACGCGGGCACAGCGTTCCATCACCGCCGCGCCGCTGTGATGGTGGCGACACATTTTGCACGCGCGCGCCGTCGCCAATGGCGCCGCGTACCGTGTTCGCTCGTTCAGCCGCCAGTCGAACATCTCGTAGGGAGAGACTGGCATGAACAAGTTCCTCGCAACCGCGGCAGCCGCCGCGTTCCTGATCGCAGCGCCCGCGAGCGCCCAAGTGCTTGGCGGCTCCGGCGCCGTCGGCGGCAATGTTGGCGGCGCTGTGGGCGGCGTCACCGGTTCCGTGACGGGTTCGGGCTCAGCGGCCGGCGGCCTCAACACCGCGCCGGTCGGCGAAACCGCGGGCGCCGTGCGCAACCGCGCCGAAGCGACATCCGATCGCGCGCAACGCCGCGGCGAGCGCGCCGCGCGCCGCGCCGAGCGTGAAGCGCGCCAAGCCGCTGAGCGCGCGCAGAATACCTCCGTCACGACCGGCGCGAACGCTGGCGCTTCGGGCTCCGCGTCGAGCGGCAATCACAGCGGCTCAGCCTCCGGCAACGCCAACGTTGGCGCTTCAGTGAGCGGCAGCGGCTCATCGGTCAGCGCGAACGGCGGCGCGAGCGGCCAAACCAACTAAGCCGCCGCTTAGACACAAGAACGGCGGCGCTCCTTCCGGAACGCCGCCGTTTTCGTATGCGCTTGCGCTCAACGCGCCGCGGTCTGTTGCGCGCCCCAGCCGCATTGGCGGCCGCGGTTCTGCGTTTGCAGCCACGCCGTCAGCGGCTGGAAGTAATCGACCATCGCTTGCGCATCCATGCGGCGCGTGCCGGTGAACGCTTCAAGCGCTTCGGGCCACGGGCGCGATTGGCCCATCTGCATCATGCGATTGAAGCGCTCGCCCACTTCGCGATTGCCGTAGACCGAGCAGCGATGCAGCGGCCCCGTCCAGCCCGCTTGCTCGCACGCGGCCTTGTAGAACTGGAATTCCAGCACGTAAGCCAGGAAGTACCGCAGATACGGCACGTTGTTGGCGATGTGATATTTCGCGCCAGGATCGAACGCATCGGCCGGGCGAGGCCCAGGCGCACGCACGCCTTGATAGCGCTCCCGCAGCTCCCACCACGCGCTGTTGTATTCCGCCGGCGTGATCTCGCCCGAGAACACGCGCCAGCGCCACTGATCCATGATGTAGGCGAACGGCATGAACGCGATCTTGTCGAGCGCTTGCGCCATCAAAAGTCCCGTATCGGCCGAAGCCGGCGGAATCTGGTTGCGCCGCAGCAGCCCAATCTGCGCGAGGTAATCCGGCGTCACGTTGAGCGCGGCCCAATCGCCGATCGCTTCGTGGAAGCCATCGTGCGCGCGGCCTTGGAACAGGAACGGCTGCTGGTTGTAGGCGCGCTGATAATAATTGTGCCCCAGCTCATGGTGCACGGTCGTGAAATCGTCAGCGTTGACGTGGATGCACATCTTGATGCGCAGATCGTCGGCCGCATCGAGGTTCCAGGCCGAAGCGTGGCACACGACGTCACGGTCTTCCGGGCGCGTGAACAGCGAGCGCTGCCAGAACGTCTCCGGCATCGGCGCAAGGCCGATAGAGGAATAGAAGTTCTCGCCCGCGCGCACCAAACGCTGCGCGTCGTAGCGGTTGCGCTCCAAGAGGTTGGTCAGATCGTAGCCTGGGTTCGATTGGCGCGGGCCCACGATCGGGTAGAGCGTGCCCCAGGACTGCGCCCACATATTGCCGAGGAGATCGGCGCGGATCGGCTGATCGAGCGGCACGATCGCATCGCCGTAGCGGACGTTGAGCTGCGCGCGCGCGTGGCAGTGCAATTGCTCATAGAGCGGCTGCACCTGGCCCCAGAGCCGCTCGACTTCCGCTGCCATCTCCGCCGGCGGCATATCGTAGTTCGAGAGCCACATCTGGCCGACATCGGCAAAGCCAAGATCGCGCGCGCCCTGATTGGCGATTTCCACCATCTGCGCGTAATCGCCCGCCATCGGCGCGGCGACCGCGTGCCACTTGGTCCACATCTCTTCGAGGCGCGCGGGGTTGCGCTCGGTGCCCATCGACACTTCGAGCGTATCGAGCGTGACCTGCTGGCCCTGATAGTCGATCCGCCCCGTCGAATAGCGCGAGGAAAGCCGCGTCGTGATCTGCGCGAGCTGCTGGGCCGCGCCCTCGGTTTGCGGCGCGGGCAGCACGAGCGAGAGCCGCAAGAGATCGATCTTGCGGCGCAAATCCGCCGGCAGCTCCACGTTCGCAAAGCGCGCCGCGCCGCTCGCGAGCCGCACGCGCGCTTCGGTGCCTTCCGCGTCAGAGCGCTCGAGCAGACGCTCGGTGTCGAACGTGATGAAGTTGTTATAGACCCACGAGATGCGCGCTTCCTGTTCGGAGCGTTCGCGCAACTCAGCTTCAGCCGCGTCGACGAAGGCCTGCGCCTCCGCGACGGTCGGCGCGCCTTGCGGGCCTGAAGCGCCTGTCGTGGTGGTGGCGCAGCCCGCCACGGTAAGCCCCGCGATCAACGCGAAGGCGGCGGCTGTGCGCAGCAGCGGCTTCGGCAGCATCGATTTGTTCCCCATATCCGTTTGAATGTTCTGCGCCTTTCGGCGCGTCTTGCGCCAGCCAAAGCTCCGCGCCGCCCCCTGTCAACGCGCGCGCGACGAATGGGGCCGGGCAATCGGAACGCTTGCGCGCCCGCGCGCGTCTGCGGCACATTTCGCAGCGTCAGGGGGACGCCATGAGAAAAATCATCGCCGCGCTTGCCGCG
>CAZMCA010000178.1:5825-7145 GCA_964564595.1 uncultured Caulobacteraceae bacterium | reverse complement strand
CTTCCACGGTTTCCACGTCATCATCGGGACGATCTTCCTGGCGGTGTGCTTGCTTCGTCTGCTGATGGGCCAGTTCACGCCGCAGAAGCATTTCGGCTTCGAAGCGGCGGCTTGGTACTGGCACTTCGTCGACGTGGTGTGGCTGTTCCTGTTCACGTTCGTGTACGTCACGCCTTATCTCGTGTTGGAGCACTGACGCTGCTCGCCGCGCCGCCCGACGCTTTCGTGGCGGGCGCGCGGGGGCGGTGCCCCGCGTGCGGCGAGGGCAAGCTGTTCTCCGGCTATCTGCGCTTCGCTGATCGCTGCGCCAAATGCGGCGCCGACTTCCGCATCGCGGATGCGGGCGATGGGCCTGCGGTGTTCGTAATCTTCATCGTCGGCGCGATCGTCACGCCGTTCCTGTTCATTCTGCAGTTCGGCTTTCATGCGCCGGGCTGGCTCTCGATCGGCGCCACAATGGTGCTGACGGTCGTTCTCTCGCTGGCGTTGCTGCCGCCGTTCAAAGGCGTGCTGTTTGCGCTGCAGTGGAAGAACAAGGCGCGCGAAGTGCGCAACGAAGACGTCGAAGGCGTTTGATGCTGACGTTCAAGCCGCTCCCGATCATGACGATCCTGGCGCTGGCGGCGCTGGCGGTGCTGCTCTCGCTCGGGCGCTGGCAGTATGAGCGCTACCACCTAAAGCTCGCCGCCGCTGCAACGCCGCCAGCCGAGATGACGCTCTCCGCGTACGAGCCGATCCCGGATGGGCTACAGCTCGTTTACGGCGTGCGCGAAGGCGAGCCGGGCTGGCGCGTGTTCGCACCGGTGCGCGACGGCGACAGCGTTGTCTTTGTCGATAGCGACTTTGTGCCAGGCCCGGCCCTGCCGGACTGGCGCGATATCCGCTACCCGCGCGCGCTTTCCTTCGACACGCCGATCCGCGGCGCCTCGGTGCGCCCAGAGCAGCCGGGGCCCTTCACGCCGCCGCCGCGCCCGCTTGAGCGCATTTGGTATGACGTCGATCTCAACGCGATGGCGCGCACGGCAGGGCTTGGGCAGGTCGCGGACTATTACATCGCAGCGCCTTACGTGGCGCCCGATGGCCGCGCGGCGGAGAACCCGTTCGCACGCACCGCCAATCTCGATCCGCTGCCGCCGGAGCGGCACCTTGGCTACGCAATCACGTGGTGGGGTTTGGCGCTGATGCTCATGGGTGTCTATTTCGCGTATCACATCAGCGTCGGCCGCCTCCGGCTGAAGCCGCAAGAAGCAGAGTGATGCGTTACGTCTCCACCCGCGGCGAAGCGCCGGCGGTTTCTTTTCTCGATGCGGTGCTCGCGGG
>CAZMCA010000178.1:0-5725 GCA_964564595.1 uncultured Caulobacteraceae bacterium | reverse complement strand
GACGCGGTGACGCCGCTCGTGCAGATCGGGCCGGGCGATTTCGTGCTCGAGCTTTTTCACGGGCCCTCGCTCTCGTTCAAGGACGTGGCGATGCAGCTCATCGGGCCGCTCTACGAGCACGCGCTCGCCAAGCGCGACCGGCGCCTCAGCGTCGTGTGCGCGACATCGGGCGATACCGGCGGCGCGGCCGTCGAGGCGCTGAAGAACCGCGACCGTGTCGATCTCTTCGTGCTGCTGCCGAAGGGGCGTGTTTCGGATGTGCAGCGCCTTTTCATGACGGCGTCCGGCGCCGGCAATGTGCATGCGCTGGAGATCGATGGTGATTTCGATGCGTGCCAGGCGCTTGTGAAGGCGATGTTCGCCGATGCGCCGTTTGCGCAGGCAGCGTCGCTCTCGGGCGTGAACTCAATCAACTGGGCGCGGATCGTGGCGCAGTCGGTGTACTATCACGTCGCCGCCAACGTGCTCTCCGGGCCAGGGCGGGTGCACTTTTCGGTGCCAACCGGGAATTTCGGCGATGCGTTTTCGGGTTTC
Source organism: uncultured Caulobacteraceae bacterium (assembly GCA_964564595.1). Lineage (GTDB taxonomy): Bacteria > Pseudomonadota > Alphaproteobacteria > Caulobacterales > Aquidulcibacteraceae > JBEVOS01. The sequence goes on along the minus strand of CAZMCA010000178.1, from coordinate 5,191 downwards.
GTCGCCCAGCAAACCGGCGCGCCGATCGGGCGCATCCTGATGGCGACGAACGCCAACGACATTTTGGCCCGTACGCTGGCGACGGGGCGCTACGAGCGCGCCGCGACGTCCTCGGCGACGCTTTCGCCGGCGATGGACATTCAGGTCGCCTCCAATTTCGAGCGCATCCTTTTTGAAGCGCTCGGGCGGGACGGTGCGGCCGTGCGCCGGCTCTATGATCAGTTCGCGCAATCGGGCGGGTTCGATATTCCGCCCGCCGCTCTGGCGGTGCTGCGCGCGCATTTCGATGCGGCCTCCGCGACGGACGCGGAGACGCTCGGCGGGATGACGGCGTGGGACTATCCGGCCGATCCGCATACGGCCGTGGCGCTCTACGCCCGCAGCAAGGTGGCCGAACCGCCGGAAGGCCCGCACGTTACGCTCGCGACCGCGCATCCGGCCAAGTTTCCAGACACGGTAGCGCGCGCGACCGGGGAGCGGCCGCCGCTGCCGAAGAAACACGCAGGCCTTATGGAGCGCACAGAGCGCATGCATGCGCTTCCCAATGATGCGCAAGCCGTGAAAGACTACATCCGCGCGGCGAGCCGGGCCTTCGCCTGAGCTTAGACGTCGGCCGCGCGGGGGTTTCTTTGAGCGAACTCGAACTTGTGCGGTTGTCGAACGGCGTGCGCGTCGCGCTCGATCCGATGCCGGGATTGGGCACGACGGCGCTCGGCGTATGGCAAAGCGTCGGCGCGCGCTGGGAAGAGGCGCACGAAAACGGCGTGGCGCATCTCTTCGAACATATGGCGTTCAAGGGCGCGGGCGGGCGCGACGCCAAGCAGTTTGCCGAAGCGATCGAGAGCGTGGGCGGCATGCTCAACGCCGGCACCGGCTATGAAACGACGTCGTATTTCGCGCGCGTGCTGCAAGGCGATGCGCCGTTCGCGCTCGATCTCATCGCCGACATTCTGCTCAAGCCGCATTGGGACGAAGCGGAATTGGAGAAGGAAAAGGGCGTTGTCGCGCAAGAGCGGGGCGAAGCGTTCGACCTGCCCTCCGATCGCGTGTTTGAGCTGCACCAAAGTCTGATATTTCCCGATCAGCCGCTCGGTCGGCCAATTCTGGGCGAAGAAGAAACCGTTGGATCGCTGAAAGTCGGTTCGCTCGAAGCGTTTCGCGACGCACACCTCACGCCGGAGCGTTTGGTGGTGAGCGTGGCTGGCGGATATGACCGCGCGGCCGTTCTCGAGGCAGTGGAAGCGCGCTTTGGCGGCCTCGCAAAGCGCCCGGCGCGCGTCTACGCGGCCGCGCGTGCTGCGAAGGGCGCGGCGGGCGAGCAGCGCCGCAGCGAGCAAACGCATCTGGTGTTTTCCTGGCCCGCGCCGGATGCGCGCGATGAGAACGCGCTCGCGCACCGGCTGTTCGTGGAAATATTCGGCGGCGGGATGTCGTCACGCCTGTTCCAGGACATCCGCGAGACGCGCGGCCTCGTCTATTCGATCTATGCGGCAGTTGATGCCTACGAAGACACCGGCCGTCTGCTTGTCTCGGCGAGCTGTGCGGGCAAGGACGCGAAAGCGGTGGCCGGGCTTGTCGCGGACGCGTTGGAGCGCTTCGCCAAGGAAGGCCCGACCGCAGCGGAATTCGCGCGCGCAAAGGCCGTTGCGGGCGCGGGGCTGATGATGAGCGCGGAGGCGCCGTCGGCGCGCGCGGAATCGCGCGCGAACCAGACGCTGCTGCGGGATCGACTCGTGCCGTTCGAGGAGCTCAAGGCGCGGATCGACCGCGTGGAGCTTGAGCAATTGGCGCCGTTCGCGCGCGCCGCGCTTGAAGGGCCCGCCGCGGTGGCGGCCGTTGGTCCCAAGCGCGGGCTTGGCGCGGTCAACGCTTTTCAGGCACGATAGCGGCATGGCGTTTCTGCGCAGCGGCGAGGAGGGCGGGCGCAAGCTCGCGGGCGAGGGCGTCTATCTGCGCCACCCCGAGGCGCGCGATTATCCGGCCTGGGCGCAGCTGCGGGGCGTGAGCCGCGCGTTTCTCGCGCCCTGGGAGCCGACCTGGCCGGAAGATGAACTCACCAACGCGTCCTTCAGGTACAAACTCCGCCGCTACGCGCACGATATCCGCGACGGCAAAAGCTATCCCTTCTTCGTGTTTCGCGACGATCACACGCTCGTCGGCGGCGCAACGTTGAGCCAAGTGCGCCGCGGCGCATCGCAAGCGGGCACGCTTGGCTATTGGGTGGGCGAGCCGCACCAAGGCCGCGGGCACACCACGGCGGCGGCGCGCGCAGTGCTGCGCTTTGCGTTCGAAGATTTGGGGTTGCACCGCGTTGAAGCCGCGTGTCAGCCGGAGAACGCGCCTTCACGCGCCGTGCTGGCAAAAGCCGGATTTGTCGAAGAAGGGCGCGCGCGCGCGTATCTGAAAATCGACGGCGAATGGCGCGATCACGTGTTGTTCGCGGCGCTCAATCCCCGCGATTAGCGCGCGCTTGGCTACGCGAGACCGGCGTTTCCGCTCAGCTGCGAGGGATCGAGACCGAGGGCTTTGAGCGCCTCGGTCCATTTGTCGTCATGGCTCTCGCCGAACACGATCGCATCGACGGGATCGACCACGAGCCACGCGTTTTTCTTGAGTTCGTCCTCAAGTTGGCCCGCGCCCCAGCCCGAGCAGCCAAGCGCCAGCACAAAGCGCTGCGGCGCGCGCTCGTTCGCCATCGCCTCCAGAACGTCGCGCGTAGCGGTGAGCGAAATGCCGGGCGCGACTTCCTGGGTTGCGTCGGCGGTGGTGAAGTCGGGCGAGTGGAGCACGTAGCCGCGATCCGGGCGCACGGGGCCGCCATCCATCACCACGCGCGGCGCGAGTTCCTCACGCGGCGCAATGCCAAGGTGATCCAGGACATCGCCGAGCGTCAGCGCCTGCTTGGGCTTGTTGATGATGAGGCCCATCGCCTGATCCGATGTGTGGGAACACATCATGATGACGGCATGGTCAAACCGGGGATCGCCGATCCCCGGCATCGCGACCAATAATTTGCCGGCAAGCGAGGCGTCCACGCGGCTCTCCCGTTGGCCCGATGCTGGGGCGATCCCCGCCCGGGGGCAAGAGGCTGAAGGCGCCGTTCCGGTTCGCGCTCGGCCGCCGCTGGTGTAGGGAGGGGCGCGAAATTCGGAGGATCCCGTATGATCAAAGTAGGTGACAAGCTCCCGGCCGCGACCTTCATCTCCCCCTCGGCCGATGGCCCCAAGCCGATGACCACGGCTGACGTGTTTGCGGGCAAAACGGTGGCGCTGTTCGCCGTGCCGGGCGCGTTCACGCCGACCTGCTCGGCCCGGCACCTGCCGAGCTTCCGGGACAAGGCCGCTGAGTTGCAGGCCAAGGGCATCGACACGATCGCCTGCACCGCCGTGAACGATCCGTTCGTGATGGGCGCGTGGGCGAAGGATCAGAGCACCGGCGAAACGATCCTGATGCTGTCCGATGGCAACGGCGATTTCGCGCGCGCGGTTGGGCTTGAGTTCGACGGCGCCAAGTTCGGCATGGGCAAGCGCTCGATGCGGTACTCGATGCTCGTGAAGGATGGCGTGGTCGAGAAGCTCAACGTCGAAGAAGGCGGCGAGTACAAAGTTTCGTCTGCGGAATATATGCTGGGCCAACTCGCCTAGGAGGCGTGCTTAACGGCGCGTTTGCGCCTCTGAGACCTTTGCGTAACCGCGTGCGGGTATTCTCGGCCTAGGTTTCGCGATGCAGCCGCCAAAAGGGCGGCCCGGTGAACGAGGGAGAATCCCGTGCCCGATCCGTTCGTAATCATCTTGGCGGCGCTTGCGGTCGTCATCGCGTTCAGCGTCATCAAGGTGGTGCCGCAAGGGCGGCAGTTCACTGTTGAGCGGTTCGGCAAATACACCGGCACGCTGAAGCCCGGCATCGCGTTCCTGGTGCCGTTCGTGGATCGCATCGGCCGCCGGCTCTCCATGATGGAGACGGTGCTCGACGTGCCGCGCCAAGAAGTGATCACCAAGGACAACGCGATTGTCTCGGTGGACGCGGTTGTGTTCATCCAAGTCGTGGACGCGGCGAAGGCTGCCTACGAAGTTGAAAATCTCAATCTCGCGATCCTCAATCTCGCGCTCACCAACGTCCGGACGGTCGTTGGCGCGATGGATCTCGACGAAGTTCTCTCGCAACGCGATGCGATCAACGCGCGCCTGCTCACCGTCGTCGACGCGGCGACGAGCGCGTGGGGCGTGAAAGTGCTGCGTATCGAGATCAAGGATTTGACGCCGGCTGCCGATCTCGTCGCCGCTATGGCGCGCCAGATGAAGGCCGAGCGGGAGCGCCGCGCGCTGATCCTCGAAGCGGAAGGCGAAAAGTCTGCCGCGGTGCTGCGCGCCGAGGGCGCCAAGCAAGCCGCGATCCTCGAAGCCGAAGGCCGGCGTGAAGCGGCGTATCGTGACGCTGAAGCGCGCGAGCGTTCGGCGGAAGCCGAAGCGAAGGCCACCGACATGGTCTCCAAGGCGATCGCGGCGGGCGATGTGAACGCCATCCGCTACTTCCTCGGCCTGAAATACGTGGAAGCATTCGGCGAACTGGCGTCTGCGAACCAGCAGCGCACGGTCATCGTGCCGGCCGATCTTTCGGGGCTCACTGGCCTCGTGGAAGGTCTGCGCGCCTTGAATGCAAACCCGCCGGCGGTCAGATAATATATACTGACCGTAAGGTGCGCGCCGGGTGCCGTTCGGCGCGCGAAGGGAGGCCGCCGTGGATTGGCTGACGCGCATAGATAGCACGCACTGGCTCGTTCTGGCGCTTGTGCTGCTGATCGCCGAATTGGCGACGGGCACGACATACCTGCTCTGGCCAGCGGTCGCAGCAGGCGTCACGGGCCTCATCGCGCTCTTCTTCCCGACGAGCGTCTACATCGAAATCGGCGTTTTCGCGGGCCTGACGATCCTGCTGACGCTGCTTGGGCGCCCGCTGGTGCGCAATCTTCGGATGGCCGCGGAAAACGCGCCCGTTCTGAACGAGCGCGACAAGACCGTGATCGGCGCGCGGGCCGTCGCGATGAACGCCTTCATCAACGGTGCGGGGCAAGTTAAGCTCGGCGACAGCGTGTGGCGTGCACAGAGCAGCGAAGCGATCGCGGCGGGGCAGGCCGTCGAAGTGCTGAGCGTCGATGGAACGACAGTGACGGTGAAAGCGGTCGGCTAAAGCT
>CAZMCA010000177.1:0-7147 GCA_964564595.1 uncultured Caulobacteraceae bacterium | reverse complement strand
AGACCCGGAACCCAGGGGCAAATGTGACACGCGCGGCCCCTAGGTTCCGGATCGCTCTCCGCGCGTCCGGAATGAGGGAAGAGGCGTTGCGAGATTTGGTGCGCGAAATTCGGAGGATAGGGCGCGCGGCGTCGCGAGAAATTTCAAAGCGCGCCAACGCAAACCGCATCGCGCACTAGTCGGATAGACGCCCTCTCAATCCGACCGCGCCAAAACGCCCGTACAATGCTGCGCATGACCGATAGCGCAGACGCCCCGCAACCATTCCAGCACAGCCCAGAAGGCTGGCCGCTGGTGCGCCGTCTGATCGACAACGTCGCCGGCTATTTCGGCAACCCGACCACGATCTATTTCGCGAACCTTCGCCCCGCCGCTGCGCGCAACCGCTTCAAGCTCAAGCAAACGCTCAATCTCATGCTCGCGCTCGTGCGACGCCTGATCCTCATCGAGTCTCTCGCGATCGTGCTGAAGCCCGGCACGCTCCGCGGCCCGCGCCCGCGCAAACAAAAGGTTCCGATCGTCACTTACGTGATCCAGCGCGAGCCCTGCGTCGAGTTCTTCACCAACAAACCGCGCATGAAAGAAGACTCGCAACACTGGCGCGTGTCGCTGCAGCTCTTCCCGTCGCCGCAGAAGAAGCGCGAAAAACCGCCGCGCAAATCGATCTGGCAGCGCCCGCTGCAATTCACCGTCACCGAACGCTCGCGCCGCAACGCGCTGCGCGAAATGGCGCTCCGTTTCGAAGCGCTCCGGCGCATCGCCAACAACCCCGCGCGTTACGCGCGCCGCGTCGCGCGCATGCGCTTGAAGCGCCCGCCGCTCTGGCTGCTCGAAGAGATCAAGCCGCGGCGGCTCGGCGACCACGCCTATCTGCTGAAGCCTGCCCACCGCGTCGCAATGCAGCTGGTCTTGGATTCCAGCTAAGCGCCATTCCCTCCCCGCCAGGGGAGGGTGTCAGCGGCGCGGAGCGCGCTGACGGGTGGGGCGGAAACGCAGCCGCTCAAATGTTGAGTCTCCGCCCCACCCGTCGCACTGCGCGCGACACCCTCCCCTTGCGGGGAGGGAAAGCGTGCGCGCTCAGGCGCGCCCCTACCCCTCCCCCTGGGGGGAGGGGGCGGCTAGTCTCCGCCCATGACCATCATCCGCGATCTCGCCGCTTCCGACCGCGCGCAATGGGCGCCGCTTTGGGCGGGCTAGCTCGAGTTCTACAAAACCGCCCTGCCCGAAGACGTCACCGAGACGACGTTCCAGCGCTTCCTCGATCCAAACGAGCCGATGTTCGCGCTCGTCGCCGAGCGCGAGGGCAAACTCGTCGGCGTCGTCCAATGCGTGCTCCACCGCGCGACGTGGACGAAGACGCACTATTGCTACCTCGAAGATCTCTTCGTCGCGCCGGACGTGCGCGGCGGCGGCGTCGGGCGCGCGCTGATCGAAGCGGTCTACGCACGCGCCGACGCCGCTGGCGCAACGCGCGTCTATTGGCTGACGCACGAAACCAACGCGACCGCGCGCCGGCTTTACGATCAGGTCGCGACCAATGCCGGCTTCATCCAATACCGGCGCTAACGACAAACAACGGGGGAAACCATGCGCTCGCTCATCATCGCCGCCGCGCTCGCGCTCACCGCGCCGGCCGCCTTCGCCGATCTCTGCCCGCGCTGGAGCCCCGCGCAGTTCGCCGGCGACCTCGATACGGCGCTGATCAACGAAGCCTCGGGCCTGGCCGCCTCGCGCGCCTTCCCCGGCGCGCTCTATCATCACAACGACAGCGGCGACACGGGCCGCTTCTTCGTCACCGATCTTTCCGGCGCGTCGACGCGCGTCGTCGCGGTTCGCGACTTTGCGCCGGCCGATGTGGAGGATATGGCCGTCGGCCCCTGCCTCGAAGGGACATGCGTCTATCTCGGCGACATCGGCGACAATATGCGCCGCCGCACCGAGCTCACCTTCGTCGTGTTGCGTGAGCGCCAGCGCTTCGCGCGCACCGAAACCGCGCTCCGCCGTATCGTCGCGCGCTATCCCGATGGCGCGCACGACGCCGAGGGTTTCGCGATCCACCCAAACGGCGATCTCTACCTCATCACCAAGCCGATCGATTTCAACGAACGCCGCGCCGGCCCCGCACAACTCTTCCGCCTCACCGCCGCGCAACTCCGCGCCAGCGGAACACAAACGTTCGAACAAGTCGGCGAAATCGATCTGCCCTATCTCTTGTGGGAGCAGCCCGCGCGCGGTCACCTCGCCACCGGGCTCGACATCGCGCCCGATGGAACGCGCGCCGCGCTCGTCACCTACACGTCGATCGTCGAATTCGCGCTCGATCCGTCGCAGCCGTGGAAACCGTCGCGCTCCTGGCGGATCGACCACGACTTCCGCATCCTGCCGATGCCGCGCCTGCCCCAAGCCGAGGCGATCACCTACACCGCCGATGGCGAAGCCCTGATCGTCGACACCGAGTTCAACCAAGCATTCGGCCAGGCGCCGCTCTACCGGTTCAACTGTCTTCGGAGCTAGAGACGGAGCGCTTCGACTTCGACGGACTCGTAGTCGTCGAGCCGGTAAATCAGATTGCGGTGCATGGCGACGAGCGCGCCCTCGCCCCAATCCTGCACCAGCTCCGCGTCGCCCTGGCCAAGCGCGCGCCAGCGCGAGCCGTCTTCGCAGAAGATGATCTGGCCCTTCGCGAGCACGGACTCGATCGTCGAGATCGAGCCGGACGCAGCGCCGGCGTTCAAGCCGACTCGGAACACACCGAGAATCGCTTCACGTTGTGCATCCGAAAGCCGCGACCATTCTAGGCGCGTGTAGAGCTCGGGCCCAATAAAGGCCACGAGCGCATCGTTATGCGTCATCGTTTTCCCCGCCGAATCGGCAGGGTCCAAAAAGCCGTTGATTTGCTTTCCGAGATATTACCGGCGCCGAACCGGTGCTAGCGCGTGAGTTGCTTGCGCATGATGTATTCCGGGTCCCGCGTCTGACCGACGCTGAACAGATACTCGCCCACGATCTCGAAGCCGTATCGTTTGTAGAACCGCTGCGCCCGCTCGTTGCCCTGGTAGACGCCAAGGAAGAGGTCGTCCGCCGCCGCCGCCTCAGCGCGCGCGTGCGTCCAGTCCATCAGCGCCGCCGCCACGCCCGCGCCCTTCACCGCCTCCGTCACATAAAGCCGGTGCAGCTCAAAAGCCGAACGCGCGCCATTGTCGAACGGCAGCTTGTAATCGCCGACGCGCGCGTACCCGACCAGCACGCCATCCTGCTCCGCCAACCGATGCTGCATCGATGGATCAGCAAGCTCAGCGGCCTGTATCTCACGCCCATAAGTGTGCGTGATGTAGTGCTTGAGATCGGCCACCGGATAGAGCGCGCCGAACGTGGCGACGAACGTCTCGCGCGCGAGATCGCTCAGCGCCTCCGCATCCGCGACCGTCGCGTCGCGATAGATGACGCTCACGCCGCCAGTGCTTTCTCGAGCGCGCTGCGAATGGCCGCCAACGCATCCGGCGCCTTGCCGCCATCGGGCCCGCCGCCCTGCGCCATATCAGGCCGCCCGCCGCCGCCTTGGCCACCCACCGCCGCAACGCCAGCGCGCACGAGATCGACCGCGTTCACACGCGCCTTCAGATCGTCCGTCACGCCAACAGCGAGCGCGGCTTTGCCTTCATCGACGCCGATATACGCAACGATGCCCGAACCGAGCGACTTCTTGCCCTCATCGATCAGCCCGCGCAGATCTTTCGCCGGCACGCCGTTCAGCACGCGCGCGAGCACTGCCACGCCATTCACTTGCTCGGGCCCCGCCGGCGCCGCCTGCGCGCCATCGCCCGCAAGCGCCAAGCGCTTCTTCACTTCTGCGAGTTCGCGTTCGAGCTTGCGGCGCTCGTCCGACAGTTGCGCGACGCGCTCCGGCGCCTCCGAGAGCGGCGACTTGAGGTTCGCGGCGATCGTCTTGGCGAGCGCGGCTTGCGCCTTGAGGTGCGCGAGCGCCGCCGCGCCCGTCGCCGCTTCGATACGCCGGATGCCCGCCGCAACGCCGCTTTCCGAGAGCACCGAGAAGAGCGCGATATCGCCGGTGCGCTTCACGTGCGTGCCGCCGCAAAGCTCGACCGAATACGGCTTGCCGTCATGCGCCAAGCTGTCGCCGAGCGTCAGCACGCGCACGCTATCGCCGTACTTTTCGCCGAACAGCGCCAGCGCGCCGGCCTCGATCGCTTCGTCAGGCGCCATTTCGCGGATGACGCCCTCGGCGTTCTGGCGAATGACAGCGTTCACTTCGTCCTCGACCTTCTCGATCTCGTCCGCCGTCAGCGGCTGGCCGTGCGAGAAGTCGAAGCGGAAGCGGTCTTCCTCAACGAGCGAGCCCTTCTGCGTGACGTGCAGGCCGAGATTGTTGCGCAGCGCCGCGTGCAACAAATGCGTCGCGCTGTGGTTGGCGCGAATGCGGTTACGGCGCGTCGCGTCGATCGCAAGCTTCGCAACGTCGCCGACCTTGATCGCGCCCCGCGTCATCACGCCCTGATGGCCGTGGATGACGCCCGCGCGCTTTTGCGTGTCTTCGACCGTGAACTCGGCGCCATTCGCAAAGCGGATCACGCCATGATCGCCCGCTTGGCCGCCGCTCTCGCCGTAGAACGGCGTCTTCGCGAACACGATCTCGCCGCGCGCGCCCTGAGGCAGCGTCTCGACAATGCGCCCATCCGCGACGATCGCCGCGAGCGGCGCATCGCCTTCATCGACGGCGTAGCCAAGAAACTCCGTCGGCCCGACTTTGTCTTTGAGCGCGAGCCAGACTTCTTCGCCCGCGATCTCGCCAGAACCCGCCCAAGACTCGCGGCCCTTCTCGCGCTGACGCTCCAGCGCGACCTCGTAAGCGTCCGTATCGACCGTGAGGCCCTGGCCGCGCAGAATGTCCTGTGTGAGATCGAGCGGGAAACCGTACGTATCCGAGAGCTTGAACGCGACGTCGCCGGAGAGCTTTTCGCCCGCCTTCATCGCGCGCACTTCTTCTTCGAGCAGCGCCAGACCGCGGCCGAGCGTGCGCCGAAAGCGTTCTTCTTCCTGCTGCAGCTGATCGACGATCACGGGCTTGGCGCGCACGAGTTCTGGGTACGCATCGCCCATCTCCTTGATGAGCGTCGGCGCCAATTCGTGCATCACGACGGCTTGCGGATTGAGGTTATACGCGTGGCGCATCGCGCGGCGCATGATCCGCCGCAGCACATAGCCGCGCCCCTCGTTCGATGGCATCACGCCATCGGCGATCAGGAACGAGGACGCGCGCAAATGGTCCGCGATCACGCGGTGCGACGCGGCTTTTTCGCCTTCCGCCTTCGTGCGCGTGAGCGCTTCCGAGGCGCGGATCAGCGTCTTGAAAAGGTCGGTGTCGTAGTTCGACGTGACGCCCTGAAGGATCGCCGCGATCCGCTCGAGGCCCATGCCCGTGTCGATCGAGGGCTTCGGCAAATCGATGCGTGTCTGCTCATCGAACTGCTCGTATTGCATGAACACGAGGTTCCAGAATTCGAGGAAGCGATCGCCGTCTTCGTCCGCGCTGCCGGGCGGGCCGCCGGCGACTTTGTCGCCCTGGTCGTAGAAAATTTCCGAGCAGAAACCGCACGGGCCGATCGGGCCCATCGCCCAGAGATTTTCTTCGATGTTGATGATGCGATCGTCGGGCATCCCCGCGATCTTCTTCCACAGCGTCCGCGCTTCTTCGTCCGTCGGGTAGACGGTGACGTAGAGCTTGTCCTTCGGCAGCGCGACCGTCTTGGAGACAAAGTCCCACGCGTACGTGATCGCCGCCTCTTTGAAATAGTCGCCGAACGAGAAGTTCCCCAGCATCTCGAAGAAGGTGTGGTGGCGCGCCGTGTAGCCGACATTGTCGAGGTCGTTGTGCTTGCCGCCGGCGCGGACGCATTTCTGGACGCTCGCCGCGCGCGGCCACGGGCTCTTTTCGGCGCCGGTGAAGCGGTTCTTGAACTGCACCATGCCGGCGTTGGTGAAGAGCAGCGTCGGGTCGTTCTGCGGGACAAGCGCGCTCGACGGGACGATCGCGTGGTCCCGCTCCTCGAAGAAATCGAGGAATTGCTTACGGATTTCGCTGACGGTCGCCATTTCGGCCGGCCTCTTCACATCACGGGTCGCGGCCCCCAGCGGCCGCTCAATTTGAGTCCCGTGATATAAAGAGCGCGGCCCCGTGCGCCAAGCGAAGCGCCAGACCTAACGCGGCGGGCGCCCAGCGTTTGGCCTCGAGCCCAACTGCGAACCTACAGCTTCACTGTGATGGACCCGTCCTCGGCGAGCGGAAAGCCGGGATTCCAGGCGATCTCCCAGAGATGACCGTCGGGATCGGCGAAATACCCGCTGCGCCCGCCCCAAGGCGCGTCGGTCGCCGGCTTTAAAATACGCGCCCCGGCGACGGCGGCCTCCGCAAGACAGCTGTCGACCTCGTCCTTTGCGCGGACGTTATGGGCGAGCGAGAAACCGCGGAAGCCTTCGCCTTGGGGTGAAACCTTCGCGTCCTTCGCCAGCGAGTCCCACGCGAACAGGCCAAATGCCAACGGCCCAAGTTGGTAGAACGCAACGTCATCGACCGCGCCCGCCTCGGGCCAGCCGAGCGCGCGGTAAAACGCCCGCGACTTCGCAAGATCTCGAACGCCAAGTGTGACGAGACTGATGCGTGGTTCGATCATCCCCGCTCTCCTTGCGCCTCAAACGCAAAAGGCGGCGCATGGGCGCCGCCTTCCTCATGCGAACAGAATACGCCGGCCGGCCGGAGCCGTACCAAGGGGTCGGGGCGGACGAGCATCCGGCCGGCCGGCGTGAGCGCGTGCGGGTACACGCGCCAAACCGTGAGCCCTATTCGTCGGCTTCATCGCCCTCCGGGCCGGACTGCATTTCGTCCGCGAAGATGCCCGCCTTCTGGCGCACCGCTTCCTCGATCGCCGCGGCCGTATCGGGATGCTCCTTCAAGAACCGGCGCGCGGCTTCCTTGCCTTGCCCGATCTTTTGGCCGCCATAGGCATACCAAGCGCCCGACTTATCGACGACGCCAGCTTTGACGCCGAGTTCGATGAGCTCACCCGTCTTGGAGACGCCCTCGCCGTAGATGATATCGAACTGCACCTGCTTGAACGGCGGGGCGACCTTG
>CAZMCA010000176.1:0-7193 GCA_964564595.1 uncultured Caulobacteraceae bacterium | reverse complement strand
TTGACATCGTAGGGGTCACAGGTTCAATCCCTGTCGCGCCCACCATACATTCCCCAGTCAGGCAGCGGCGTGCCGCATGGACGGGGCGATGCTCTCAAGCGAAACCCAGCTTTTCGAGCTAACCGACCGGTTTCACGCGGCGGCGGTTGGCGCGGACACATGGGTTAGCGCGCTCGCGGCGCTTGCCGAAGCGACTGGATCGCGCAGCGGGCAAATCATCGGCCTCGGGCCCGACGCAAGCGTGCCTTTCAACTGGATCACGAACTTCGACCCCGATGCGGTCGCAGAGTTCGCCGCGATTGGCGGCGGCGATCCGGCAACCAACCCACGTATCCGGGCCGGCTTTTTCGCGGATGAGATGGTCGTCCTCGCCGACGCCGACTACATCACACCGGACATCCGGCGCGAGTCCGAGATTTTCGCGGACTTTTACACGCGCTGGGACATCCCCTTCATCTGCCATGCCAACATCGTGAAACGGCGCGATATGGTGATCGGGCTGTCCGTCAACCGGACCAAGCGTGAAGGCGATATTGACGACGAAGCGCGGCGCGTCCTGACGCTTGTCGCTCCGCACGCACGCGCCGCAGTGTTCACCCAGATGGCGCTTGAAGGCCAAGGCGCCGCGCTCATCGCCGGCGCTATGGACGCGTTATCGATCGCCGTTTTCGTTTGCGACCAGCAGGGCCGCGTATTGGCGCGTTCCCCTCAGACTGAAGCGTTGCTGAGCCGCGGCGGCCAGTTGCGGCTAACGGCCGGGCGGTTGACTGCGGCCCACCGTGGCCATGCGCTCGCGCTCGAAAACGCCATCGCAGTGGCCGCAAACGCAGGCGAGCCAAGGCTGCACGGCGTTGCGCTATCTGCCTTGGATGGCGGTGCGCCATTGGTGCTGGACGTCACCACGCTGCCACGGCGCGCGCACGGCTTTAGCCTCGACGCGTGCGTCCTGATCGTGGCCCGAACAGGCAGGCGTGACGCGACCACATTGGCCGCCATGTTACGCGCCGCCTACGCAATCACAGCCACGGAAGCGGAGGTAGCGGCGGGTCTGCTCGACGGGCTTAGCCCGGACGAGATCGCGGCCACGCGAAGCGCCTCGGTCCACACCGTGCGCACGCAGATCAAGTCGCTTTACGCGAAGATGGCCGTATCCAGCCGCGCCGAGCTTGCAGCGCGTCTCCAAGGACTTCGATAGCCGGCGCATACCGTGTTTAGGGTATGCGGCCGCGGGCGCTATGGACCAGCCTGGCGAGAATGGCCTTTGCTGATCCTATCCAAGACGTCGGAGCCGAACTGGTTCAGAATCCGTGTCCTCGACTCCTTGATGCCGTCTATCGCCTTCGCGCGGAAGCTTGGCGCGCGCGCGTACCAAGCTTCCCCGCTTTGGAAAGGTGGCGTGACGGCCACGATGAGACAGCATCACATTTTGTGATTGTCCAACGCGGCGCACCAATTGCCGCGGCGCGCCTAACACTTCACCGCAGCTTGGCCGATGCCCCCGATGCCACCGTCTATGCGGATGTGGAGCCATCGCTTTTGCGCGGCACTGTTGCTGTCCTGTCCCGACTGGTGGTGTCTGCGTCGCATGCAGGCGCCGGCCTCAGCGTCGCTCTAGATCGTGCGCGCGTCGCCGAGGCTGCCAATTCCGGCGCCCAGGTCGCCTTTGTAGGCACAAGCGTGGCGCAGCGGATAAAGAGTCTCGTGAGCCTTGGATTTCGCGCGCTATACACCGGCCGAGGGCAAGCCGCTGGCGCTCTTCAATCCGTCACACCACCGGTCGTCTTGATGCGCGACCTTTTGGTGGCGTCGCAACACCATGCACAGGAGGCCCTCCATGAAGAACGTCCTTCGTCTCGCGCTTTGCGCCGCCATGAGCGCAACTTTCGCCGCCGCCGCATATGCGCAGGCGACCCACGAAGCACGGCCCAATGTATTGGAAGGCCAAGCGGCGTGCGAAGGTTACACAACCGAGAACTTCCGCGAACGCTACGCTGCGAACGCGGCTGGCCAAGAAGCGCAACGGCATGCATTTTGCGCCGCAGCCTATGCCTACTACCGCGGCTATCTCAACGCAGTCGCGCAAGGCTACGCGCAAGCTGACACGGATCGAACCTACGAAGCGTACCTCGTCCAGGCGCGCAACGCTCAATCGTTCTTTGAGCAGTATCGCTGAGGCTAACTCTTCTCCGCCCCCAGCTGCTTCGCGTACCCGTTCGCCACCAAGTTCGCCATCAGGTCGAACAAGGCGTCTGGGTTTGCGCGGCGTAGCGCGGCGGAGTTGGCTTCGCCGCCTTCCGCTAAAATGAGTTCGCGCGTGTCGTTGCGCAGCGCTTCCAGAATTCGCGACGCGGCGACGTCTGCGGGCATGCCGCTGTCGATCGCGGCGTCGGAGAAGCCGCGCGCTTGCGCGTTGGCGTCGAGCGCGTTCTTGGAAACGTTCGTCGCCACCGAGCCGGGCGCGACGACGAGCACTTTCAAACCGCGATACGCCGTCTCTGCGCGCACGCTGTCGTGATAACCGATGAGGCCGTGCTTGGCGGCGCTGTAGGCGCTCCGGAGCGGCGCGCCGACGATGCCGGCGACGCTCGAGATGCCGACGATATGCCCCGAGCCGCGGTTCGCCATGCGCGGCAGGATCGCTTGCGTGAGCGCGATCGGCGCCAAGAGATCGACCTCGATGATCTTGCGATACACGTCGAACACGGTGTCGACCGCGAGTGAGCGCTGCGAGATGCCGGCGTTGTTGACCAGTCCGTCGATCCCCCCACTCTGCGCTCCAGCCCACGCCCAGGCCTCGTCCGCAACTTTCGGCACGCGCGCAAAGTCCGTCGCTTCGAACGGCAGGATCAGCGGATCTTTGCCCGCGCGCGCCGCAACGTCACGCAGCGCGCTCTCGTTGCGGCCGGAAAGGATGAGGCGCGCGCCGGCCTTGCCGAGCGCTTGCGCGAGCGCGGCCCCGATACCGGAAGACGCCCCCGTGATCCACCAAACCTTGCCCTCGAACATCGCGCATCTCCCATGTCTCAGCCAATGCTAGCCCACTTGCGCGCGCGTTGCATCGGCTGCTAAATGGCCGTGGAGGAACGTATGCGCGCGGACTTGATCGAACAGAGCTTCGAGATCGCGGCCGAACGCTGTGCGGACCTAACGCCGCTCGTTTACGCGCGGCTGTTTGCGGCGCACCCCGAGATGGAAGCTTTGTTCTGGCGCGACACGAACCACGCCGTGAAGGGCGAGATGCTGGCGCGCGTGATCACCGCGATCCTCGATTTCATCGGCCCGCGGCAGTACGCGCGGACAATGATCCAGTGCGAGGTCGTCACGCATGACGGCTATGGCGTGCCGCCCGAAACGTTCGGCGTGTTCTTTGGCACGGTGCGCGACACGCTGCGCGATGTGTGCGCGCAAGAGTGGACAAACGAGATCGACGCCGCGTGGCGCGAGCTGCTCGGCGCACTCGACTTTTACGTCACGCACCCCGATCAGCACGCGCATCCCGCGCTCTAGCTATTGCGCGCGGAAGCCAAGCGCTCTGAACATCACGTGGAAGATCGCGTTCTGCTCGAGCGTGCCGGAGACGGCCGCATCGCCAGGGCCCCATGCGTAGAGCGGCACATCTTCGCCGCCGTGTGTTTCCGAGAGCATCGGAATGAGCGCCTGCTGGCGAAAGCTCGGCGCGGCCGTGTCGACATTCGTCAGGTCCGCGCGCGGCTGACCGGCCGGGCGCATGCCGCCGGGGCCATTGGCGTAACCGAGCGTCGTGTACGGAAGACCATCCGTCGGGCCCGCGCCTTCCCCGCTGTCGCTCGTGCCGGTAAGCCCGAGGATCGGATTGTTGCGTGGCGGATAGCCCGCGATCGTTAGCGTGTGGCTGTGATCGGCCGTCACGAGGATGAGCGTGTCGTCACGGCTCGTCATTTCGAGCGCGGTGCGCACGGCGTTGTCGAGTTCGACCGCCTCGCGCAGCGCATCGCCCGCAGCGCCTTCGTGATGCGCGTGATCGACGCGCCCGCCTTCGACCATCAGCACATAGCCATTCGGATTGCGCGCGAGGCGGCGGATCGCGAACGAGGTTAGCTCCGAGAGCGAAGGCTCGCCGCCCACGTCGGCCGCGCGTTCGCGCTCATAGGCCATATGCGACGGCGAAAAGAGCCCGAGTATTTGCGCGCTTTCCGGCGCGGCCGCGAGTTGCGCCGCGTTCCAAACGAACACGCTGTTCGGGCGCGCAGCCCATTCTGCTGTGAGGTCGCGCCCGTCGGCGCGCAGGCCGCGCGCGTTCGGGTTTTCTGGATCAGGCGCGGTGCGCGGAATGAAGTTTGCGCGCCCGCCGCCGAGTGCGAGCTCGAACCCGTCGCCCGCAGGCCACTCGATAAGCTGGCGCGCGATGTCGGTGCAGCCCGAACCGTTCGGGGCGCTCGCCACCACAGAATCGTTTTCCCATCCACGGTGGGGCGTATGCGCATAGGTAGCCGCGGGCGTTGCGTGCGTGATGCGCGCGGTCGAGACGACGCCCGTCGCGAGGCCCTGCTCTTCTGCGATTTCCCACAGCGTGCGCACGCCGCGCCCTTGCGATGCGGCGCAATCGCCGAGCGGCACATCGCTCGACACGCCAACGACGGCCGAGCGTGTTTTCACGCCCGTCGTCATCGCGGTCGCGGTGGAGGAAGAATCGGCGACTTGGAAATTGTGGCTGTAGGTGCGCGAGAACGCGGAATGCGGGAAGTTATCCATCGTGAGGTCGTAGCTTTCACCATCGACGCCGCGCGCTTGGCCCGCATAGATGCGCGCCGCCGTGACGGTCGCGATGCCCATCCCGTCGCCCACGAACAGGATCACGTTGCGCGCGCGCTCAACGCCCTGCGGCGCGATGCGGTCGATCTCGGCGGCGCCGGCGGTGAAATATGGGTCGGCCGCTTGAGGCAAGCTCACCGACGCGCGCGGTGAAGGCGCGCTCGCGCACGCCGCCAAAAGCGCCGCCACGCCGACGCTCACACACATCCCAGCCAAGCGCTTCATCGGTTGTCCCTCGCCGTTTGTTGCGGTTTTGTGACAAGCCTGCGCAGGCGCGATGCGTCAAGCAATCACGCGACGAGACGCCAATTTGTGAAGGACCGCGCCCTAGGCGGCGATGACGCGCTCTACCTCGGCCACCAGGTCTTTCAGGTGGAAGGGTTTGGAGAGCACTTTGGCGTCTTTCGGCGCCTGGCTCTGGGCCGAGAGCGCGACGGCGGCGAAGCCCGTGATGAAGACGATCTTCATGCCTGGATCGGCCTCTGCGCCGCGGCGCGCGAGCTCGATCCCATCGAGGCCGGGCATGACGATGTCGGTCAGCAGCAGATCGAAGGTCGAGCGCTCAAGTGCTTCCCAGGCGCTGTCGCCATCCCCAAACGATTCAACCGTGTGGCCCGCGCGCGCCAAGCTCGACGTCAGGAACGCCCTGAGCGAGTCGTCGTCTTCCGCGAGAATTATCCGCGCCATAGGCCATCAGGCTCCAAAACGGCCGTCACCAGCGGTACTCAATAGGCCCCAGGAGGTAAAGGCCGCCTTGCCGCTGCTGCGGCGCCAAGGGCTGCCGATGAGTACCCATCGGGCATTAAGGGTTGCCCTTAGCGTCCGGCTAGGTGTTCAAATGGCGTAATGGATGCGTTTCAGGAAAGCGGGTATGGCGGCGGGGCCGCGGCGGCCGACGACGCTGGCGCCGCCAGCGATGAGGCGCCCCCCTACCTCGTTATCGAGCCGCTGAAGCGCACTACGCCGCTGATCTTCGCCTCGCCGCACAGCGGCCGGCGCTATCCGGCCGATCTCTTGGCCGAGGCGCGGGCCGGCATTCAGAATCTCCGGCGCTCGGAAGACGCTTACGTCGATGAGCTGATCGGCGGCGCCGCCGGCTATGGCGCGGCGGTGATCGCCGCGACCGTGGCGCGCGCCTATGTCGATCTCAACCGCGACCCGGCCGAGCTCGACCCGGATATGTACGACGAGCGCTTGCCCTCCTTCGCCGCGTCGTGCTCGCCACGCGTGCAGGCCGGCCTTGGCGCCATTCCGCGCATAACGGGCGATGGACAGCCGATTTACAGGCGAAAACTCGCGCTTGCGGACGCCGAGCAGCGGCTCGCGCGCGTGCACCGCCCCTATCACGCAGCGCTCGGGCGCCTCGTGACGGAAGCCAAGGAAGCCTTCGGCTGCGCCGTGTTGATCGATTGCCATTCGATGCCCTCCTGCGCACGCGGCGCGGCGGCGCCGGATATCGTGCTGGGGGACCGGTTCGGCGCCTCATGCCACCCTTCGGTGACGGCGCTGGTGGAGGCGACGCTGCGGCGGCGCGGCTACCGTGTGGCGCGCAATGCGCCGTTCGCCGGCGGGCACACTACCCAGATCTACGGCCGCCCCGGCCAGCGCGTGCATGCGCTTCAGATCGAGGTAAGCCGGGCGCTCTATCTCGACGAGGTCACGCTCCAGCGCTCTTCAGGGTTCGACCGGGTGCGCGCCGACTTCACGCGGGTCGCAGAAACGCTGGCCGCCGCCTCACTGCACCGAAGCCTGGCCTAGCCGCGCGAGCCTGCGGGCGCGCCATACCGGCGGTTCAAAAACAAAATGCCCCGGGCGAACCCGGGGCAAGTTAGATAGGGAGGAAACGCCCGATAGGGCGGGCTGCGTCGCGAAACGCAGCAACGGATTGAACATACGCTGCGCTGCACAATAGGCAAGAGGTAAATCCCGCTACGCCTGCGACCAATTCGCATCTACGCGCTATCTAGCTGTTTTTTGGTCGCTAAATTTCACCCTATGACTTTTTGCAGGTGCGAATTGCGGGTATGAATGGCGCGTTAAGAGCAATCGCGGTATGTCCTCGCCGCCAATGGGGGCGCTCAAAGTCGTTTCGCCCCTGCGTCACCCGGTTTCCGCGGAGAATATTTCGTGTCGTCCCTATCCCTCCGCAACATCGCGATCATCGCGCACGTCGATCACGGCAAAACCACTCTAGTGGACAAGATGCTCGCGCAAGGCGGCGCCTTCCGTGAAAACGAGACCCACGACGAGCGGGCAATGGATTCGAATCCGCAGGAGCGTGAGCGCGGGATCACCATCCTCGCGAAGCCCACGTCGATCCTGTGGAAGAACGCCGCCGGCGAAGAGCTGCGCATCAACATCGTCGACACGCCCGGCCACGCAGACTTCGGCGGCGAGGTGGA
>CAZMCA010000175.1:0-7258 GCA_964564595.1 uncultured Caulobacteraceae bacterium | reverse complement strand
GCTTGAAAGTCCATCGCGTCCATCACGGCCTCGGCGCCGTCGTAGAGACCGCCGCCGAGAAACACCATCGCGCCGAACCCTGCGCCGCCCGCAGCGCCGACGCCGCCAAAGGTCTCTGGCCGGCCAAGATCGATCTGCGCGTGCACGATCTCGCACAGGTGCGCCGCGCCGGCTTCGAGCGTTGCGATGGCGGCATCGTCCGCGCCTTTCTGGCGCGCGAACATGTGCGCCGCGCCAGTTGGGCCGAGCAGCGGAATCTGCACGTCGCGCGCAACGCGCAGCACAAAGTGCGGGAGCGGCGTTGTAGGCGGTTCGATCCGCGCAATGCGATGCAACGCGCCGCCGACGGGACGGATCGGCTGGCCCGCTTCATCGAGAAAACGCCAACCAAGCGCACTCGCCAGACCGACGCCGCAATCGTTCGTCGCGCTGCCGCCAATCGCGAGGAAAATGTCGCGCGCGCCACGCGCCAAAGCATCCGCGATCATTTGGCCGACGCCAAGAGTTGTCGTGTTGAGCGGATCGCGCTCAGCCGACGCCAGTATTTGCAGGCCCGCCGCTTCCGCAAGCTCGATCACCGCGTGCTCGCCGCCGAGCAAGTAGCGCGCACGTCGTGGGCGGAAGAGCGGATCGGCGACCTCGATCTCGACGCTCTGCAACGAAAGGCGCGCCGCCAGCACGTCCATCGTGCCTTCGCCGCCATCGGCCATCGGGAACGTCACGATCTTGTGCGGGAAGGCGTGGCGCTTAAGTCCGCGCGCGATCGCCTCCGCCGCATCGCGCGCGCTCAGCGCATCCTTGAACGAATCTGGCGCGACCAGAATGCGCACGGCTATGCGCGATTGAGCGGCAGCACGTCCACCAGCGCGCCCGCCGCCTGCGCTGGCGCATTTGCTGGCAAGCGCACCAAAGCGTCTGCGTCGCGAAACACCGAGAGCAGAGAGGAGTCCTGCGACTCGAACGGTGCGACGCGCAGCGCGCCTTGCTCCGTCACATCAAGCCGTGCGCGCAGATAGTGTTCGCGCCCGCCATTTTTTGGCAGATCGCTCGCCAGCGCGGCGCGCACGAAGCGCACGCTTGGATCGGCGCCTACGAACGTTGCGATGATCGGTTTCAGGAACAGGTGCGCGCACACGAGCGCGGATGCCGGATTGCCAGGCAGGCCAAGAACACGGCCGATCTCGCCTTGGCCAAACCATACCGGTTTGCCGGGGCGCACATTCGCACGCTCGACGTGGAGCGCGACGCCAAGCGTGCCGAGCGCGGGTTTGACGATGTCGCGGTCGCCCACGCTCGCGCCGCCGATCGTCACGAGGAGGTCGTGCGCGGCCATCCCTTCGCGCGCCGCGGCTGCGAGTTCGCCGATGTCGTCGCCGCGCGCGTTTAGCCGCGTACCGGCGCCGCCCCAGCGGGCGATCAGTGGGATGAGGCCGAAGCTGACGGAGTCGAAAATCTGATGCGGGCCGGGGCTGCCGCCGGGGGCGACGATCTCATCGCCCGTGGAAAGGATCGCGATACGCGGACGTTTGCGCACACGCACGTGCGGCGCGCCGGCCGCGGCCACGAGCGAGAGCGCAATGCCGTCGAGCAGCACGCCGGGCGTCAGCAACGTTGCGCCCGCTTTGAAGTCGATGCCCTGCAGGCGGACATTGTCGCCGACAGGCGCGGCGGGAACGGTGATCGTGTCGCCGTCCCGCGTCACGTCTTCCTGGATCACAACGGCGTCGGCGCCCTCCGGCATCGGCGCGCCGGTGAAGATGCGCGTTGCTTGGCCGGCCTTCAGCGCGCCCGCAAATCCGGCGCCCGCGCTCGATTCTCCGGTGACCTTGAGCGCACCCGGCGCATCCGCGCTCCGCAGCGCGTAGCCGTCCATCGACGATGCGGAGAAGGGCGGCTGATCGCGCTTGGCGACGATAGGTTCGACAAGCACACGTCCGGCCGCTTCCAGCAGCGCCACATCTTCAATCGCTAGCGGCGCGATCTGCGCCAGCATGTGCGTGCGCGCGTCCGCGACGCTGGCGTTGCGCAGGACGCTATCAGCCACGGACGTATTCGCCGGAGGCGCCGCCGCGTTTTTCTTCGAGGCGGACCGCCTCGATCACCATTGCGCGGTCGATGGCCTTCAGCATGTCGTAGATCGTGAGGCACGCGACGGAGACTGCCGTCAGCGCCTCCATCTCGACGCCCGTCTGCGCGTTCGTCTTCACCCGCGCCGTCACGCCGATTGCGCCGTCCTGCGGCGCGATCTCGACCTTCACACTAGAGAGCGGCAGTTGATGGCAGAGGGGGATAAGCTCAGCTGTGCGCTTGGCCGCCATGACGCCTGCAAGCTCGGCGGCGGCGCGCACATCGCCCTTCTTGGAATCGCCGGCGACGACGAGTGCAAGCGCCTCTGCGCTCATGCGCACGCGGCCCGATGCAATTGCTTCGCGCGCGGTGATGTCCTTGCCCGACACGTCCACCATGCGGGCGCGGCCGTATTCGTCGAGATGCGTGAGCTTCGGGGTCATCTCACTTCTCGTTCAGGCGCGGCATGAGCTCGACCATGTTGCAGGGCATGTGCCGGCTATCGAGCTGCCACTTGATCACCTTGTCCCAGCCATCGCGGCAGGCGCCGTTCGAGCCGGGCAGGGCGAAGATGAACGTCGCGTTCGCAAGGCCCGCGCAGGCGCGCGATTGGAGCGTTGAAAGCCCAACGCTCTGATAGCTCACCAGGTGCCAAACCACGTTGAAGCCGTCGATCTCCTTTTCGAACAGCGGGCGCAGCGCTTCCGGCGTTACGTCCCGGCCGGTGATGCCGGTGCCGCCGGTGGAGATGATCACGTCGATTTGCGGGTCCGCAATCCATGCTTTCGCTTGTGCCTGGATGTCCTTCACGTCGTCCTTCACCCACGCGCGCGCGGCGACGACATGGCCATCGTTCTTGATCCGGTCAGCGAGCACTTGGCCGGACGTGTCGCTCTCCTCATCGCGCGTGTCGGAGACGGTCATCACAGCGATGCGCACCTGCGTGAACGGGCGGCCTTCGTCGATCTTGCCGCCGGGCGCGGGGATTACGGTTGTCATGTCTTAGTCTCCCAGGCTGCGCGCGCGACGCGGTCGTCGGCGCGCGGCTCGATCCATTGGGCGCCATCGGCGCGGATTTCGCGCTTCCAGAACGGCGCGTCGGTCTTGAGATAGTCCATCAAGAAATCGACGGCCAGCAGCGCATCGCGCCGGTGCTTGGAGCTGGCGGCCACCAGCACGATCGCCTCGCCCGGCTTCATCGCGCCGTAGCGGTGCACAATGCGTGTGTCGATCAGGTCGAAGCGCGCGCGCGCCGCCGCCTCGATCCGCGCGATCTCCGCTTCGGTGAAGCCGGGATAGTGCTCCAATTCAAGCGCGACGAGGTCATCGCCGCCGCGCACGAGGCCGACGAAGCTTGCGACCGCGCCTGCGCCACTTGCCTCAAGCGCCGCGAGTTCGGCCGCAATATCGAAGGCGCGCGCTTGGATGGAGACGCTCATCTCAGCCTCCGCTCAGCGGCGGCATAAACGCGATCTCGTCGCCCGACTTCAGCGGCGCATCGCCCGTCACAATCGTCTTGTTCACCGCGGCGCGCACGCCTTTGCCCGCGAGCGCCTCGCCGAGCGTTGCATCCGCCTGCGTCAGATGTGCGATCAACGCACCTAAACTCGTAACGCTATCGGGCGCGCTGCGTTCGCGCCCGCCCGCGATCTCCGCGAGGCGCCCGAAGAACAGCACGCGCATCAGCCGCCCGTCGTCGCCATCGAGCGCGCGACGGCGGCCGGGCGTTGGCGCTCGATCACAAAGTCATGGCCCTTGGGTTTGAGACGCAGGCCTTGGTCGATCGCGGCGTTGAGCGCTTCGTCCGTTTCGTCGGCCCGGAGCGGGGCGCGCAGATCGACCGCGTCGTCTTGCCCAAGGCACATGAAGAGCGTGCCGGTGCACGTCACGCGCACGCGGTTGCAGCTTTCGCAGAAATTGTGGCTCATCGGCGTGATGAACCCCAGGCGCCCGCCGGTTTCTTCGACGCGCGCGTAACGCGCGGGGCCGCCGGTGCGGTCAGGCAAATCCGTCAGCCGCCAGAAGCTCTCTAGATCGCGCCGCACGTCCGCGAGCGAGACGTACTGGTCATACCGATCGACGCCGATCTCACCGACGGGCATGGCTTCGATGAGGCAAAGATCGTGGCCTTCGCCATGCGCCCACTGAATCAGCGCCGGGATCTCGGCGCGGTTCTCGTCCTTGAGCGCGACCGTGTTGATCTTGATCGCGATGCCCGCGTCCTTTGCGGCGGCGACGCCATCGAGCACGGCGCTCAGCTTTGCGCGGCGCGCGATGCGCGCGAACTTCGCTTCGTCGAGAGTATCGAGCGACACGTTGATGCGCTTGACGCCCGCTTGTGCGAGCTGCGCCGCAAACGTCTTGAGCGCGACGCCATTGGTGGTCAGCGTAAGTTCTTCGAGCGCGCCGGTTTCGAGATGGCGCGCCAGCCGCTCGACCAGCCACATGAAATTCTTGCGCACGAGCGGCTCGCCGCCGGTGAGGCGCAGCTTGCGCACGCCGCGCGCGACGAACGCCGAACAGAGCCGGTCAAGCTCTTCGAGCGTCAGCACGTCGGCTTTCGGGAGGAACGTCTGGTTTTCCGCCATGCAGTAGACGCAGCGGAGGTCGCACCGGTCCGTGACCGAGACGCGCAGATACGTGATCGGGCGAGCGAAGCTATCGACCAGGAGGGGCGGCGGGGATGCCATTCCGGTCAGTTTACCCGCTTCGGGGCGCCCCGAAAACCGCGTTAGCCGAAGGGGAGACCGGCGTAGTTCTCCGCCAGAAACCGCGATCCGGCCTCTGAGCTGGTCACGGCGTCGAGCTCGGCGAGCTGCCGGCGCGCGTCGTAGTCCGAGACGCCGGGAAACTTGTGCAGCATCGACGTCATCCACCAGGAAAAGTGCTGCGCGCGCCAGATGCGCTTCAGGCAGACATCCGAGTAGCGATCGAGCCCCGTTGTGGAGCCGTTGGCGTAAAAGTCCGTAAGGCCCTGCGCGAGCACGTAGACGTCATGCGCCGCGAGGTTGAGGCCCTTGGCGCCCGTCGGCGGCACGATGTGCGCGGCGTCGCCCGCCAGGAAGAGGCGGCCGTACTGCATTGGCTCGGTCACGAAGCTGCGCATCGCGGTGACGCCTTTTTGCAGGATCGGGCCGCGGATGAGCTTTTCCGCATCGGAAGACTCAAGCCGCGCTTCGAGTTCGTCCCAGAGGCGCGTGTCGTTCCAATTGTCAGCGTCCTCCTCGGGCGCGACTTGCACGTAAGCGCGCGTGACCGTGGGCGAGCGCATGGAGAAGAGCGCAAAACCGCGCGGGTGGTTGGCGTAGATCAGCTCCTCCGAGCAGGGCGGCGCTTCCGCCAGCAGGCCGAGCCACGCGAAGGGGTACTCGCGCTCGAAGTTCTGCAGCTTCTCGGCCGGGATCGCGCTGCGGGCGACGCCGTGGAAGCCATCGCAGCCGGCGACGAAATCGCAATCGAGACGCTCGACGGCGCCGTCTTTGCGTTTGAAACGTATGTGCGGCGTCTTGCTGGCCGGTTCTTCGACGCTCAGCACTTCCGTCTCGAACAAGATCTCGCCGCCCGCCGAGAGCCGCGCGGCAATCAGGTCCTTCACCACCTCATGCTGCGCATAGACCATCACGGCGCGGCCGGTGAGCGCGCTGAAGTCGATGCGGTGTGTGGCGTCGTTGAAGCGGAGTTTTGTGCCGTCGTGGAGGAGGCCGTCTTTGTGCATCCGGGCGCCAAGGCCCATTTCGTCCATGAGATCGACCGTGCCTTGCTCCAGCACCCCCGCACGGATGCGCGCTTCGACGTAGTCGCGCGAGCGGGATTCCAGCACCACGCAGTCGATCCCGCGCCGCTGCAGCAGGTTGGCGAGGAAGAGGCCCGCCGGGCCTGCCCCAATGATCCCGACTTGCGTGCGCATCTGTCCCTCTCGCTCTCACGAGCGCCCGACGCCGCCGCACGCACCGTCAGTTCTACGCAGCCGTTGCGAGCGGCAGGTTGAACTGGCGTTGAATGCGGGCGGCCACGTCGTCAGGCGCCAGGTTTGTGTTGTCGATGCGCAGATATTCGTCGAACGCGCGCATCTCGGTGGTCGAATTGACTTTGTGCTTGTAGCCGAACTTCACGAGCTGATCGTGCGAGGCGCTGAGGTCGCGCTTCGATGGCTTGTGCGCGAGGCGTAGATCGCTCGTGTTGCGCTTTTCGCGCTCGGCTTGGCTCGCTTCGAGCTCGACATAGAACGTCGGCCGGCCATAGGCCGCGAAGATTTCCGCGCAGCGCTGGATCGCGGCTGCATCGCTTGGATCTTCAAACGCCCACACGAACGTGAAGATCAGCCCGCCTTTGTCGCTCTTGGCGAATTCTTCCATCACCACGCGCCGGATCGTGCCGACGATGCGGCCGAACGAGGGTTCGCTCGGCTCGAAGAAATTGAGCGCGAGTTCGATCGAGAGATGGTTGTGAAAAAGCTTGAAGCCGGTGAGCTTCTGCAGCGCGAGACCGACGGTCATTTTGCCGACGGCGGGCGGGCCGACGATGATGACAAGGCTCATCGTCAGTACCTCACCACGGAGCGGATAGACTTGCCCTCGTGCATGAGGTGGAAGGCGTCGTTGATCTTCTCGAGCGGCATCACATGCGTGATGAGGTCGTCGATGTTGATCTTGCCGTCCATGTACCAGTCGACGATCTTGGGCACGTCCGTGCGCCCGCGCGCGCCGCCGAAGGCAGAGCCTTTCCAGACGCGCCCGGTGACGAGTTGGAACGGGCGCGTCGCGATTTCCTGGCCGGCCTCGGCAACGCCGATGATGATGCTTTCGCCCCAGCCGCGGTGGCAGCATTCGAGCGCTTGGCGCATCACGGATGTGTTGCCGGTGCAATCGAACGAATAATCGGCGCCGCCGCCGGTCAGATCGACGACTGCTTGCACGACCTTGTCGTTCCCGATCTCGGCCGGATTGACGAAGTCGGTCATACCGAACTTCTCGGCCATCGCGCGCTTGGATGGATTGATGTCGACGCCGATGATCTTGTCGGCGCCTGCGAGCCGCGCGCCTTGGATCACGTTAAGGCCGATGCCGCCGAGGCCGAATACCGCGACGTTGGCGCCGGGCTCGACACCTGCCGTCCAGATCACGGCGCCGATGCCGGTCGTCACGCCGCAGCCGATGTAACAGACCTTATCGAAAGGCGCGTCCTCGCGAAT
>CAZMCA010000174.1:5979-7293 GCA_964564595.1 uncultured Caulobacteraceae bacterium | reverse complement strand
GCGCTCATCGAGCGCGCGATGTCATCGGCAAGGCCGATCACGCGCGAGCTTTTCACGCCCGCTGCGGGCTCAAGCTCGAACAAAGTAACGACCGGGCCAGGGCGCGCGGAGACGATTTCGCCCTGCACGCCGAAATCCTGCAGCACGGTTTCCAGCTGGCGCGACATCGCTTGCAGTGTGTTTGCGTCAGCATGCGTGGTGCGCGGCTTGGCTTGCGCCAGCAGCGCGCCGCCCGGCAATTCGAACGGACGGCCGAACGAATAGGCGGTTTGCGGCTGCGGCTTGGTCTGCGGCGGCGCGTTGCGCTGGCGGCGTTGCTCACGCGGCTGCGGCGCTGGCTCGGGCGCATCACTTGCGAAGCTTTGCGGGATCGGACGTTCGCGGCGCGGCGGTTCTTCGCGCACTTCCTCTTGCGGCGCGGGCCGGCGCGGCGCGGGGCGCGCGCTCGCCTTGTCTTCGATCGGCCGGCGGTAGGAATTCCACTGATCGGGCTCGGCTGGCCGCGCCTTTTGCGCGACGTAGGTGATCGCGCGTTGCGCTTGGCCGCCCGCGTTCGCCGCCACGCGCCCAGCGTTCATCACGTCCTCTGGGCGCACATGGAAAGACCAGCCGGTCGCGAACAGGCCGCCGATCGCGCACACAAGTCCCGCGAGCACGGTGGGGAATGGCAAGCCGGGCATGCTCAGCATGCCCTGGAAAAAACCAGAGAGTCCGTCGCCCAATACGCCGCCGAATCCGGCGGCTAGCGGCCAGCCTTCCGGCGTCGGAATCGTTGCGCAGGCCGCGGCTAACAGCGCGATGCCGGCGCTTCCGGCCAGCAAGCGCCCGCGCGCAATCGGGTTCGCGAGGCGCCGGCGCCACACACGCATCGCGCCAGCAGCGAAGAGCGCGCCCATCGCCAACGGCGCCGCTGCGCCGAGCGTCTGAATCGCTAGGTCCGCGAACGCGGCGCCTGGGCCGCCAAACAAGTTGTGCGTGGCCCCATCCGTCGCGGTGTTGAAGCTCGGATCTTCGGGCGAATAAGTCAGTACGGCGCCGAGACCATACGCGCCGACTAAGCCGGCCGAGAGCGAGAGCGCAGCGCGCTTCAACGCCGTGCGCGCAGCCGCGCTGGCCGTGCCCTGTGGCAGGCGCCCCTCGTGGGAATAGGCGTCGTCGGTCATGCTTCTGCGCGTGCGTCCGGTTGAGCGAACAAGCCCGGACTGTTGAGCCTCCGGGTAAACGGGTGGTTACGATGAGTCCGTTGTCACAAGCTTCGGCCGTGAAAACGAAAACTCGCGCCGCGCCCGCAACGAAACGGCGGCTTGGTTAACG
>CAZMCA010000174.1:0-5879 GCA_964564595.1 uncultured Caulobacteraceae bacterium | reverse complement strand
GCACAAAACAAAAGCGCCGCCCGAAGGCGGCGCAAGGGGAAGGAGAAAGTCTGAAAGCGACCGCTGGCCCAGCGCTTTCGCGCCAGGCCAGCTTCACGCTTAGGAGTGATAGGCGCGTTCGCCGTGCTCCATGATGTCGAGGCCTTCTTGCTCGGTTTCCTTCGAAACCCGCGAGCCGCCGAGGACCTTGAGCAGCAGGAACACCACGATGCTCGCCACCGCGGACCATACGAAGGAGACGCCAACCGCCGTCGCCTGAATGGTGGTTTGACCCACGATGTCGAAGTCTTCCGCGCCAACGCCGCCGAACTGCGGCGCCGCCAGGATGCCGGTGCCGATGGCGCCGATGATGCCCGCCACGCCGTGGATGCCGAACACGTCGAGTGCGTCGTCATAGCGGAGGGCGTTCTTGATCACCGAGCAGAAGATCAGCGCGACCGGCGAAGCCACGAGGCCGAGGATGATCCCGCCCATCGGGCCAACAAGACCAGCCGCCGGCGTGATCGCGACAAGACCGGCCACGATGCCCGACGCGAGGCCAAGGCCACTCGGCTTGCCCTTCGTGATCCACTCCGTGAGGATCCAGGAGAACGCCGCCGCCGCCGTAGCGAGCAGGGTGTTCAGGAGCGCGAGGGCCGCGCCACCCGTGGCTTCGAGGTTCGAGCCCGCGTTGAAGCCGAACCAGCCAACCCACAGCAGGCCAGCGCCGATATACGTCATCGTCAGCGAGTGCGGCGGCCAGGGCTCCGAGCGGTAGCCCGAACGGTGGCCAAGCAAGATGCCGCCAACGAGGCCGGCGACGCCCGCGTTGATGTGAACGACCGTACCGCCCGCGAAATCGAGTGCGCCCAGGTTGAACAGGAAGCCCGTCGTCGCGGCGTCGCTCGTGAAGTACCAGACCATGTGCGCGATCGGATAGTACGAGAGCAGCGGCCACAGGACCGCGAAGATCACGACCGCCGAGAACTTGATGCGTTCCGCGACCGAGCCGATGACCAGCGCCGCGGTGATCGCCGCGAAGGTGGCTTGGAACGCGATGAACACGAGTTCAGGGATGACGATGCCGTCGCTGAAGGTCGCGACCGTACTGTCCGTCGTTACGCCGGATAGGAAGAGCCGCGATGTGCCGCCGATAAACTGAGCAAGACCAGCCGGGCCGTCCGTGAACGCGAGGGAGTAGCCCCAGAGCGCCCAGCACAGCATGCCGATGATGGCGGTGATGGAGACCTGCATCAGCACCGAGAGCATGTTCTTGGCGCGCACCAAGCCGCCGTAGAACAGCGCCAGGCCCGGGATGATCATCGCCAGCACCAGCACGGTGGAGGTCATCATCCAGGCCACGTCGCCCTTATCTTGGGTCGGCTCGGCGGCAGGCTCTTCGGCCGCCACCGTCTCGACCACAGCGGCCGCTTCGACCGGCGCTGCTTCCGTGGTCACCGCTTCGGCGGCGACTGCGGTAGCCGGGGCCGCTGCGGGCGCGATGTCCTGCGCGAACGCCAGATCCGGGGCGACGGCCCCTAGAAGGAGAGCTGCTGCGAGCGCCGCCCCCCCGATGCGCAGCGCGGTCCACCCGCGCCCCGCTGCTTTCCTCAAACTCAACATGCCAAGCTCCCGTCTGCGCCAGATCCGCGCCGTTGCGCGCGAGACCCCTCGGGGCGGATTGGCCGGGCGCGGGCCATCACGGGCAAGATTGTGGCGGGCGCCTGGGGGCGGGGGGCGCACCAACGCCTAAAAAAGAGGCGCCGTTATCCCGTGGCGCTGCGCAACAGGGCGCCGCATCGACGGCGGCATGTCGCACCCCTTAAGTTTGCCCCATGAGCACGCGCGCAGACGCCATTTCAGCCGATGTCTTGATCGCCGGAGGCGGTCTCGTCGGCCAAACGCTTGCGTTGGCGCTCGATCAGGCCGGCGTTTCCGTTGCGGTGGTGGACGCAGCGCCGCCGACGACGGCGCTGCAGCCGAATTTCGATGGCCGCGCCTTCGCGATCGCCTACGCGAACTACCGGATGTGGCGCGCGCTCGGGCTGACGGACGATCTCGATCCGGTCGTGCAACAGATCGAGCAGATCCTGGTGACGGACGGCCGCCCGCTTGAGGGCCCGTCGAATACGTTTCTGCATTTCGACTTTGGCGAGCTGAATGCGGAAGAGCCGCTCGGCTACATGGTCGAGAACCGTTATCTGCGCGTCGCGCTCGATAAAGCAGTGAAGGCGCGCGGCGTGCAGCTGATCGCGCCGGCCGCGGTGACGGGGTTCACGCGCCATCCGTCGCACATCGAAGCAGACCTCGCGGATGGGCGGCGCGTGCGCGCGAGCCTCATCATCGGCGCCGATGGGCGCGGCTCATTCGTGCGTAAGCATGCAGGTATCAAAACGATCGGGCGCGATTATCCGTCGACCGCGATCGTCGCAACGGTCGCGCATGACAAGCCGCATGGCGGCGTCGCGCATGAGTTTTTCTTGCCGAACGGACCGTTCGCGATTTTGCCGCTGAAAGGCGAACGCGCGAACATTGTTTGGGCCGAGCCGCATCTCGCAGCGAAAGCACTGCTCGCGATGCCGGAAGAAGATTTCCTCGCGGAGCTGAAATTGCGCTTCGGTGATTTTCTTGGCGAGGTGCGGTTAGAAGGCCCGCGCTTTTCCTATCCGCTCTCGATGCGCATTGCGGAACGCATGATCGATGCGCGTCTCGCGCTTGCGGGCGATAGCGCGCACGCGATTCACCCGATCGCGGGGCAGGGTTTGAATCTCGGCCTGAAGGATGTCGCGGCGCTTGCCGAATGCATCGCCGATGGCATGGCGCTTGGGCTCGATGCGGGCGACGTGACGATACTTGAACGCTATCAGCGCTGGCGGCGCTTCGACAATGTGACGATGGCGGGCGCGATGGATTTCTTCGACCGCCTGTTCTCGAACGATATCGCGCCGATCCGACGCGCGCGCGGCATCGGTCTCGCGCTCGTCAACCAAATCGGCCCGGCGCGGCGTTTCTTCATGCGCTTCGCCGGCGCCGAGCAGCCCGGCATGCCGAAGCTACTGCGCGGCGAGAAGCTCGCGGCGTAATCGTTACTCGCCCTTCTCCGCTTTGCGTGGCGGGGCGAGGCGGCGGCGATGGATGTGCGTGTCGGTCAGCGTTTCGCCTTCGGGCGTTTGGCCTTTGAAGTAGTGGCGCTGCCAGCCTTTGCGCTTGGTCTCTTCGTCATGCGCATGGAGCTTGTCGAGGAAGCTCATCCGG
Source organism: uncultured Caulobacteraceae bacterium (assembly GCA_964564595.1). Lineage (GTDB taxonomy): Bacteria > Pseudomonadota > Alphaproteobacteria > Caulobacterales > Aquidulcibacteraceae > JBEVOS01. The sequence goes on along the minus strand of CAZMCA010000174.1, from coordinate 2,645 downwards.
CTCTTGCCCCAATCTTGATAGGCTTTGTTGAGCTCGGGATCGTCTTCGATGCGTTTGACGATCGGCTGCACTTCATCGACGGCCGTGTGCGAGATCGGCATCACGTAGCAATAGGGCTCGCCTTTTTTGAACGAGACCATGCCAGGGCGCGTGAAGCGCCAGTTCATCGTGAAGGGAAACGGCAGCCAGTCGGTTTCGACGACGCCGGTGAGCGGCGTCACGCCATCCTTGATAAGGTTCGGCGGCCCGCCGCACCACAAATCCCAGCCAGGCTCGGTGCGGAAGAGATAGCCGGTGTGGAACGTGATCACGCCGCCGGAAAAGTGCGAGACGGCGTGGCGCGCCAGTTTCTCCGCGGTCGTGTCGCCATCGGGATCGATGCGAATGTCCTTGGCGAGCTTGCCGCCGTTCCAGGACGCCGTGAACGACACGGGTGAGAGCAGCTCCCAGCCTGACGTGTTCGCCACCACCAGCGGCAGGCAGCGATACGGGTGCCGTTCGGCGAACGCGTCCATCCAGTCCCGCTCGGGGCGGCCGGGGATCATCGGCGAGGGATCGGGATCGACGGTGTAGCAAGTCAGCTTCATCGCTAGAGGCTCTAGACGAGCGCCGCCCGCTCGGCCAAGTGCGCTCTGCCGATGCCTGCAACGCCCGCCGATCTTTTCGCCCGCCTCGATGCGCTCGCCATCGCGCACCAAACGACCGAGCACCGGCCGATCTTCACGGTCGAGGAAGGCGCGGACCTCAAGGCCGCGCTGCCGGGCGGGCACTCCAAGAACCTCTTCCTCAAAGATAAGAAAGGCGCGCTCTGGTTGGTCTCAGCGCTGGGGGAGACGGCGATCGATCTCAACGCGCTCTCGAAGGCGCTGGGGGCGGCCCGGTTCAGCTTTGGGAACGCCGCGCTGATGGAGGAGGTGCTCGGCGTCACCCCCGGCTCGGTTACGGCGTTCGCACTGATGAACGACGCCCAAAAGCGCGTCACGTTCGTGCTGGACGAGGCGCTCCTCGCGCACGATCCCGTGAACTTCCACCCGCTCACCAACGCCGCCACCACGGCCGTCAGCCCTGCCGGGCTCCTGGCGTTTTTGGCATGGACCGGCCATCCCCCGATCCGCGTTGCGTTCGATCAAGGCGGCCAGCCGGTCCGCATTGAACGATAGGGGCGAAGCGTCCATGTAGGACCCGCACAACGGACCGAACATGACCTACCTCGACGGCGCAGCGCCCTCCGAACCGACCATCAAAGACAGCTCCGATCAGGCGTTCATGGCCGATGTGGTCGAGCCGTCGAAGACGACGCCGGTGATCGTCGATTTCTGGGCGCCGTGGTGCGGGCCGTGCAAACAGCTTCAGCCGATGCTCGAGAAGGCCGTGCGCGCCGCCAAGGGCAAGGTGCGCCTGGTCAAGATCAACATCGATGAGAATCCGGGCATCGCCGGCCAGCTTGGCGTCCGCTCGATCCCCGCCGTGTTCGCGTTCGATCGCGGCCGGCCAGTCGATGGCTTCATGGGCGTGGTTCCGGAAAGCCAGATTAAGCTCTTCATCGACCGGCTCTCAGGCGCGGGCGCCAATGAAGACGTCGATGCGCTGCTCGCGGAAGCCGCCGAGAGCTTGAAGCTCGGCGACATTGGCGGTGCCGCGCAAGGCTACGCCAGCGCGCTGCAGATCGATCCGGAAAACGTCAAAGCCATCGCGGGCCTCGCGCGCGCTTATCTGCAAGGCGGCGAGCCCGATCAGGCGCGCCAGATCATCGAGATGGCCCCTGCCGAGAAGCAGAACGACGCGGAAATTCAGGGCGTAAAAGCCGCACTCGAACTCGCCGCCGGCGCGCCCGGCGCCGATGAGGTGAGTGCGCTGCAAAAGGCGGTAGAGGCCAACGCCGCCGATCACCAGGCGCGTTTCGATCTCGCCAACGCGCTTGCCGCGCGCGGCGATCTCGAAGGCGCCGTCGATCATCTGATCACGATCATGAGCAAAGAGCGCGCATGGAACGACGACGCCGCGCGCAAGCAGCTGCTGAAGATTTTCGACGCCGCCGGCTTCAACTCCGACATCGCCAAGCGGGGCAGGCGGCGGCTATCGTCTCTGGTGTTTTCGTAAAACACCTTCGTTCGTGACGCAGAACGCTTCCTTTGTTTGAAAGGCGTCCGCTATGAGCGCGTTCGGCTATCGCAAACCGTCGGATTTGCCGGCGGCCATCCCAATCTTTCCGCTGACAGGCGCGATCGTGTTTCCGCGCGGCCAGCTGCCGCTCAACATCTTCGAGCCGCGCTATCTCAACATGATCGACGATGCGCTCGCCGATGAGCGGCTGATCGGCATGATCCAGCCTGCCGGCGATATGGCCGCGTTGGCCCCGCCGCTGACGGAAGTCGGCACCGTCGGGCGCATCACGTCGTTCGCCGAAACCGATGACGGGCGCTACCTCATCACGCTCACGGGCGTCTGCCGCTTCCGCATCACGCAAGAAGCGCCGGCCGCCACGCCCTATCGCCAAGCGCTGGTGAGCTACGACGAATTCGCGAGTGACCTCACGAGCCCCAAGCGCGTGCGCATCGATCGCGAAAAGTTGCGCAACGCGCTGCAACGCTACGTCGATACGCACGGCTATCAGGCCGATTGGAGCGCCGTCGATGGCGCGCCGA
>CAZMCA010000173.1:0-7296 GCA_964564595.1 uncultured Caulobacteraceae bacterium | reverse complement strand
GTCGGCGGCGGGGATCTGGCGCGCGCAGGCGAACATCAGCGCGATGGCGTGCTCGGCGGTGGTGATCGAATTGCCGAACGGCGTGTTCATCACCACGATGCCTTTGGCCGTCGCGGCGGGAATATCGACGTTGTCGACGCCGATGCCGGCGCGGCCGATCACTTTCAGATTTTTCGCGGCGGCGATGATGTCGGCCTTCACTTTGGTGGCCGAACGGATCGCGAGGCCATCGTAATTGCCGATGATCTCCTTGAGTTTGGCCGCATCCGGGCCAAGCTGCGGCTGAAAATCCACTTCAAGACCGCGCGAGCGGAAAATCTCGACAGCGGCCGGCGAGAGTTCGTCCGAGATGAGAACCTTGGGCATTTGAGCACCCCTTCAAAAGAAGATGAGTGCCATTCCGGACAGCGCGCAGCGCTGATCCGGAACCCAGGGGCAAATGTTGTGAGCGCAACCCCTGGGTTCCGGGTCGCGCCAATGGCGCGCCCGGAATGACAGTGTTATTTGTTCAGATCAGCCAGGCAGGTCGCGTACGCCCACTCGATCCACGGGATGAGCGCTTCGACGTCGCTCTTCTCGATCGTGGCGCCGCACCAAATCCGCAGGCCCGGAGGCGCGGAGCGATAGGACGCCGCGTCGAGCGCAACGCCTTCCTTCTCCAGCAAATCCGCAAGCTTCTTCGCAAACGCGGCCTGCGCCGCGTCATCGAGCGCCGTCACGCGCGGATCGACGACCTTGAGACACACGCCTGTGTTGGAGAGCGTGGCGCGATCGTCCGCGAGCGGCGCGATCCACGGCGTGCGGTCGGCCCAATCGTAGAGCGCCTTCGCGTTCGCGTCGGCGCGCGCATGGAGCGCCTTCAGCCCGCCAATGCTTTCGCCCCACTTCAAGGTGTCGAGGTAGTCCTCGGTCGCCAGTAGCGAAGGCGTGTTGATCGTCGAGCCTTCAAACAGCTCCGCGTCCAGCTTGCCCTTCTTCGTCATGCGGAAGAGCTTCGGCAGCGGGCGATCGGGCGTGTAGCTCTCGAGTCGCGCAACCGCGCGCGGCGAGAGAATGAGCATGCCGTGCGCGGCTTCCCCGCCCATCACCTTCTGCCACGAATAGGTGGTCACATCGCATTTCGACCAATCGATCGGCTGCGCGAACGCAGCGGAGGTGCAATCGTTGATCGTGATCCCTTCGCGATCCGCAGCGATCCAATCGAAATTCGGTATCTTCGCGCCCGACGTGGTGCCGGTCTGGGTGAAGATGCTGTCGGCGTTTTTGCGCGCCTTGGTGAAATCCGGCAGCGCGCCGTACGGGCGCGCGACGTAAATCTTGCAGTCCGTCAGCTTCAGCTGCTCGGCCGCGTCCGTCACCCATTCTTCGCCGAAGCTTTCCCAAGCGAACACATCGACTGGGCGCCCGCCCAGCATCGACCACATCGCCATTTCGACCGCGCCCGTATCGGAGGCCGGCACGATCGCGATGTGAAAGTCCGCCGGCACGCCCAGCAGCGCCCGCGTGCGGTCGATCGCTTCCTTGAGCTTTGCCTTGCCCGCCTTGGAGCGGTGCGAACGGCCAAGCGCAGCGCCCTCAAGCGCAGCGAGAGTCCAGCCAGGGCGTTTTTTGGTGGGGCCCGACGAGAAGCGGGCGTCAGCCGGGCGCACGCCCGGCTTGGTCAACGTATTCATATGTACTCCCATCCTCACAGATGGGCGTCCGCCGGTGGGAGCGGATGGCCCGGGCCGCATGTGCGCCGGTTCGATTTAAAAATCAATGTGCGCGGTTAACGCAGCAGCCAATCGGCAATCAGAAGCAGGACGGGCGAAAGCGCGACGGCCGTCATCAAAATGAGGCGCTGTTGGTCGTTCATCGTCGAAGGGAGGGTTCGGCTGATCCGCATGCTGCGCTTATGTTGCGCCCGTCACGACAGCGCTGTGACGCCGGTCACATCATCCGCCGCGCCTGTCTTGAACGGCGCACGGCGCGCGGCCACCCTTCGCAACAGATGCTCGCCGCCCACCGCCCAACCCCGCTCGACTGGGCGCTGTTCTTTTTCTGCGTGGCGACATGGGGCTCGGCTTACGCGGCCGTGCATATCGGCCTCGAATACGGCGCAACGCCCTGGGTGATCGTGGCGGGCCGGCTGTGGCTGGCGACGCTGATCTTGAACGCGCTGCTGTTCATCCGCCGCGCGCAAGGCAAAGAGCAGCCGCCGACGCCGGGCGTGCAGGTGAAGCTCGCGCTGATGGGCGTGCTCGGCGCCGCCGCGCCCTTCGCCCTCTTCTCCTTCGCACAGCTTGAAGCGCCCTCGGGCGTCGTCGGGCTCTACTCCGCCGTGACGCCAATTCTCGTCGCAGCGTTCGCGCCGCTCGTTGCGCCCGAAGATCGCCCGACGCCCGCGAAGGTGATGGGCGTTGCGCTCGGCTTTGCGGGCGTCGCCGCGCTGATGGGACCGGCGGCGCTTGAGGGCCTCGGCTCAGCATCGATGCTCGCGCAAGCGGCCGCCGCGCTTGGCGCCGCGTGCTACGCGGTGAACACGCTTGTCGCGCGCGCGGGCCGCGCCATCCCGGCGCTCGAAGCCGCGGCGGTGTGGACGTTCTACGGCGCGCTCGTCGCAACACCGTTCGCGCTGATGAGCATTCCAGACGCGCACGTCGAACCAACCGCCTGGGCCGCGATCATCTTCCTCGCGATCTTCCCAACCGCGCTCGCAAGTATCGCGTACTTCTACCTGATCCGCTCAACGGGCCCGGTGTTCGTGACGCAGACGAACTACCTACTCCCGCTCTGGGCGCTCGCGCTCGGCTCGATCGCGTTCGGCGAACACATCGGCGCCAACGCCGTGCTTGCGTTCGTGCTGATCGTCGCGGGCCTGTTCGTCGCGCAAGAAGGCTGGCGGATGCTGCTACGGGCGCGCAGCATCTAGCTACTCGTTCGCGGCGTGATTGCGCTTTTCTTCGGTCTCGATCTCGTAGACGCGGATCGTCTCGCCCTCGCCGAGATCGGCTTCCTTGACGATGCGCACGAGCGTTTCATCGTCGATCCGCTGGCCGGGTGAAACGTTTTTCACAACCACCACCGTCTGCGCGGCTTCCTCCGGCGTGCGCACCTGCGCTTCTTCGAAGATCGGCGCGAGTTGCTTGGCCGTGCGGCGGCGGCGCTTGCGCGGCGGCGCTTCCGGCTCTTGCGCCGCGACGTTGTGAACGCGCGTGATCGCGTCATCCAACTCGCCGCGCAGATAGACCGCGACTTGCCCGAACAGGCGCACGCTCGACAGCGTCTGGATCGCGCGCGTGAACCCGCCGCGCTTGGACGCTTGGAAACCGATCACGCTCTCCAGATCGAACCGGTCCGACCAGTACGGCGCAAGATCGGCGAACGCCGAACCCGTCACCGGATCTTCCGGCAGCCCAACGCCAGGCGCGAAGAAGCGGCACACGAAATCATACGGCTTGCCGTCATCGGCCGGCGCGGTGACGGCGATGCAACCTTGCCGCGGCCCGCGCACCAGCCGCTCTATCGCTTCGATGTTCGGCTTCAGCGCGCGCACGGCAGCTTCCGTGTCGAGCACGACGTTCGCGTATTCGCCGACGAACGCATCCATCACCCGCGGCGCGCCGAGCGCTTCGACGAGTTCAGGCGACACAGTCCACGGGCTGCGCGGCCGGCGGGGCAGATCGAGCGTGAAGCCTTCGGGCGTGCGGCGCACGATCAGCGCGCCCGCCTGCGTGTCGAACACCACGACTTCGAGGCTGGGGTCGATCTCAGTGAGCAGCACCGCGCCCGCCGCCAGCGTGGCGTGCCCGCAGATCGGCGCCTCCGCGGCCGGCGTGAACCAGCGCAGCTGGTAATTGCCCCGCAGGCCCGTCGGCACGAAAAACGCGGTCTCCGAGAGCTTCATCTCGGCCGCGACCGCTTGCAGCGTCGTATCCGGCAGCCACGCGTCGAGCGGCACCACCCCGGCGGGGTTGCCGGTGAACACCCGGTCCGTAAAGGCGTCGACGATCCAGAGACGCATGCGGAAGCTCCTGTCCTGGATGGTTTATTGGCTCCGAGCCGCCCCCGCCACCCAGCGCACCAGAGAGGCTAGCGGGCGCTCAGACCGGCCGGAACGGCCAGCCATGCCCTAGCGGGCCGTGCCCCTGCCCAAGCCCCGGGGCGGCCTCGATGGCGCGGACCAGGTATCGGCGCGCACGGGCGACCGCCTCCTCCAGCGCCAGCCCCTCCGCCAGGCCGGCCGCGATGGCCGAAGCCAGCGTGCAGCCGGTGCCGTGGGTGGCGCTCGTCGCGATCCGCGGCCCCTCGAAGGTCTGCACGCCCCCCGCCGTCACCAGCACGTCGCGGATCACGTCCCCGTCAATATGGCCGCCCTTCACCAGCGCGGCCTTCGCGCCCCGCTCCACCAGCGCACGGCCGGCGCGCTCCTGCTCGGCGGCGTTCGTCACCTCAAAACCAACGAGCGCCGCCGCTTCCGGCGCATTCGGCGTGACGACCGCCGCCATCGGCAGCATCGCGCGCAACGCATCCATCGCGTCCGCGTCGAGAAGCGCCGCGCCCCCCTTTGCGATCATCACCGGATCGAGCACGACCGGAACGCCGCCGCCTGCCTCCGCATGCGCGCGCGCCACGAGCCGCGCGGTCTCCGCCGTGCCAAGCATGCCGATCTTCCACACATCGGCGCCAAGATCGCCCATCACCGCATCGATCTGGCCGCGGATAATGTCAGGCGGGATCGGGTGGATCGCGGTGACGCCGCGCGTGTTCTGCACAGTGATCGCCGTCACCGCCGTCATCGCGTAGCCGCCGAGCGCCGTGACGGTCTTGATATCGGCCTGAATGCCCGCGCCGCCGCCGGAATCGGACCCTGCAATGATCAAAACGCGGCGCTTCATGCGCCGATCTTACGCGCTCGCGCGCCACACCTTCAACGCTTGCACCGTTTCGCGCACATCGTGCACGCGGATCATGCCCGCGCCAAACTCCGCCGCGCGGATCGCGAACGCGACCGAGCCGCCAACGCGCCCGTCCGGCGAGGACGCAACGCCCTCGATCTTCTCGATCGAGCTTTTGCGCGATGCGCCGATCAGCACCGGCAACCCCGTCTTCGCCTTGAGGCGCTTGGCGCCCCGCAGCAGCGCCAGATTGTGCGCCATCGTCTTGCCGAAGCCGAGGCCGGGATCGACCCAGATGCTCTCGACGCCCGCCGCGCTCGCCGCCTCCGCGCGCTCACGCAGAAACGCCGCCACCTCCTCCAGCACATCGCCATAGGCCGGCGCGTCCTGCATCGTGCGCGGCTCGCCGCGCATATGCATCAGAATGGTCGTCACATTGAGCCGCCCTGCGGTCTCGAGCGCGCCGGGCGCCCGCAACGCCAGCACGTCATTCCAGATCGTCGCGCCCGCCGCCACCGCCGCCAGCGCAACCGCCGGCTTCATCGTATCGATCGAGATCGGCGCATCGGTGCGTTCGCGCAAAGCTTTGATGACCGGAGTCACGCGCTCGATCTCAACACGCTCATCGACGGGCGCGGCGCCTGGGCGCGTGCTTTCACCGCCCACATCGATCACGTCTGCGCCCGCATCCAGCATCGCCAGCGCATGCGCGACCGCATCGCCCTCGCGCCAGCGTCCGCCGTCCGAAAACGAATCCGGCGTGACGTTGAGGACGCCCATGATCCAGGGCCCGCCATCAAGTTTCGGCGGCGGCAACACGCGTAGCGGCATGGCCGCGCGATGCACGCTTTCCGGTTCCCGCGCAAGCGCGCGCCGGTTGGGCGTTGTGATTTTAGGGCGAAGCGCGGTAGGCGGTGGTTGCATATGACAACGCCTCGCGAAACTTGGCGCACGCGGCTTGAGCCCGTGATCACGCCGCTCTTCCGGTTCTGGTGGCGCCTTTCGCGGCCAATGACGCTCGGCGCCGTCGGCATCGTCACGGACGAAGCGGGCCGCGTGCTCCTAATCCGCCACACCTATCAGCGCGGTTGGTACTTTCCCGGCGGCGGCGTCGAACACGGTGAGGCAGCGCGCGACGCTGCGGCGCGCGAATGCGCCGAAGAAGGCGGCGCCGAAGCGACCGCGCCGCCAAAGCTGATCGGCTTCTACCTCAACCGCAAATTCAAGAACGATCACGTCGCGTTCTACCGGATCGACGCCTGGAAGCCCTGTCCGCCCCGCGAAAACGGCGAGATCGCCGAGCGCGGCTTCTTCGCGATCGACTCCCTCCCGGCCGATACAGCCGGCAGCGTGCGCCGCCGCATCGCCGAGCTGTTCGAAGGCGGCCCGATCACGCCGCACTGGTAAGGCCAAATCCGCAGGGCACATGCCCAGCGCGGCGCCCTCACGCCGGCGCTGCGCGTTGGCTATGCTGCCCGCGAACCGAATCGGAGGCGCTCATGCGCGCACGCGCCTGCAAAATCGTGGCGACGCTCGGCCCCGCCAGCGAAGCGCCGGACCGGCTGCTGATGCTGATCCAGGCGGGCGTTTCCTGCTTCCGGCTCAACTTCAGCCACGGCACGCGCGCCGAACATGCCCGCCGTTACGCCGCGATCCGCGAAGCCTCCGCGCGCGCAGGCAAGATGGTGGCCGTGCTCGCCGATCTGCAAGGCCCGAAAATCCGCGTCGGCAAAGTCGCTGACGATGCGGTGACGCTGAAGTGGAACGATACGGTGACCCTCGAAGCGTCCAATGGCGTGGGCGACGCGTCCTGGCTGCGCCTCCCGCACCCCGAACTTATCACCGCGCTCGAACCGGGCGATGTCGTGAAGCTCGATGACGGGCGCTTGCAACTCACCATCACCGAAAAGAGCGGCGGCTTGCTCAAAGCGCGCGTCGATGTCGGCGGCGTGCTCAAGAGCAACAAGGGCGTCAACATCCCGACACGGCGCATCCCGATCTCACCGCTCACGCAGAAGGACCGCGCCGACCTGCAAACCGCGCTCGAACTCGGATGCGATTACATCGCGCTCTCCTTCGTGCAAAAGCCCGAAGACATGCGCGAAGCGCGCGCGTTGGTGGGCGATCGCGCGGCGCTGCTCGCGAAGATCGAAAAGCCCGCAGCGCTCGAAGAACTGGAAGAAATCGTCGCGCTGTCGGATGCGATCATGGTTGCGCGCGGCGATCTCGGCGTCGAGCTGCCGCCCGAACAAGTGCCGATCGCGCAGCGCCGCATCATCCGCACTGCGCGCGCGGCGGGCAAACCTGTGATCGTCGCCACCCACATGCTCGAAAGCATGATCGACGCGCCAACGCCGACACGCGCGGACGCCAGCGATGTGGCGACCGCCGTCTATCAGGGCGCCGACGCGGTGATGCT
>CAZMCA010000172.1:0-7333 GCA_964564595.1 uncultured Caulobacteraceae bacterium | reverse complement strand
GCAACCACTGTTACGCTCGAGCGCACCGACATCGCCGTAACCCCCGTGATGCGCGCGGGCGGCGAGCGCCGGCCCGACCGCATCACCGGCTACGAAGCGAACGCCGGCGTCACCATCCTCGTGCGCGATCTGGCGCTGCTCAGCCGCACCGTCGAAGCCGCGATGAACGCAGGTCCCGATCGCTTCAACGACATCCAGTTCTCGATCCGCGACACCGAGCGCGCCCGCCGCCTCGCGCGCGAAGCCGCCATCCGCGACGCGGTCGATAAAGCGCGCACCTATGTCGAAGGCGCGGGCTTTCGGCTCGGGCGCCTGCTGCTCGTGGAAGAGGGCGGCCAGGGCATGATCGCGCAAAGCGGCAACCGCGCCGTCTTCCGCAGCCGCGACGAGAGCACGACCATGCCCGATCAGCTCGTCTCTGCCCCGCCCGTCGCACCCGAGCCGCAGCTCTACACCGCCGAGGTCTCGATCGTGTTCGAGATCGGCGCCGGCGCCGCGCCAGCGGCGCGCTAGGTTGGCGCAACCCCGCGCGGCGGGCTAGTCTCGCCGCGCGGGCTTAGCCGCACGGAGGGACGTATGGCGGCAAGAATTTTCGCACTCGCGCTGGCCGGTTTCGCGCTGGCGGCCTGCGCCTCCCCGTGTCCGCCCAACCCCAGCATGACCGGCCCCATCGTGACCCGGTACGACTGCGAGCGCCCCAACGTCTTCGGCCAAACCGAGACGCCGGACGATTACTTCGTCGTGACCTTCACCCGCGATCCGGACCAGGCCACGGTCGAGCAGCCCGGCTACGAGCCCGTGACGCTGCGCGCCCAAGTGACCGGCTCGGGCTTCCGCTACGCCTCGGGCGGCGTCGAGCTGCGCGGCCAGGGCAATGAAGCGCGCCTCATTCGCGCCGGCGGCGGTGAACAATATTGCCGCTCCGCGAATTGACGCCGGTCACAGTTCCGACGCGCCGCCTTGCTTGAGAACGGCGCATCTTTTCGCGCCCGATTCGGGCGCTGTGGGAGGTCGTTCATGCGCATCAAAGTTCTCGTCGCCACGCTCGCCGGCACGCTCGCTCTCGCCTCGTGCGAAACCACGGGCGGCGGCTATGGCCAGCAAACCAGCTATGGCGGCGGCGGCACCCAGCTCTCGCGCTGCACCCGCCAGGCGCTCGTCGGCGCGGGCGTTGGCGCTGTCGTTGGCGCGCTCGCCGGTTCGGAAAACAACCGCGGTGAAAACGCCGCCCTCGGCGCCGCCGCCGGCGGCCTTGGCACCTACGGCGTCTGCCGCTGGCTCAGCGCCCGCGAACAGCAACGCGTCGAGCAGGGCTATTACAACTCGCTGAACAGCGGCGCGGCTTATCGCGATAGCTGGCAGGGCGATCAAGGCCAGCCGCGCAACCTCACGGTCGCGGCGCCCACGCCCGTCAGCGGCCCGGGCGGCGAATGCCGCCGCGTCTCCGCAACCGTCACCGATCCGCAATACGGATCGCAACAACTCCCGCCGGAAACCTTCTGCCGCAACGCCAGCGGCCAGTGGACGCCGGTGTGATCGCACGAGCAGCATGGTGAAACGTTTGAGCGCGCCGCATCTGCGGCGCGCTCTTCGTTTGTGCGTTATGGATTATTCGCCCGCTCGCCGTGATAGGTAAGATCGAGTCCTTCCTCGATCTCGTTCTCGCTCGCGCGCAATCCAACCAGCGCCTTGGTCACGAAGATGATCACCCAGCTCGCCGCCGCTGACCACGCAACGGTTGCCGCAACGCCCAAGATCTGCGCCGTCGCTTGCGCGCCCATCGAGCCCGTCGCCGCGTACCCAACGCCACCGAACTGTTCAGACGCAAGCACCGCCGCGCCCAACGTGCCGAGAATGCCGCCCACGCCGTGCACCGCGAACACGTCGAGGCTGTCGTCGACCTTCCAGGTCTTCTTCACGATCGACACCGCAAAGAAGCACACGATCGAACCGAGCGCGCCGAGCAAGAGCCCGCCCGCTGGCCCGATATAGCCGCTCGCCGGCGTCACCGTCGCAAGGCCCGCGATCAAGCCCGTCACCGCGCCAATCATCGAAGGCTTGCCGAACCGCATCCACTCGAGACCGGCCCACACCAGCGCCGCCGTCGCCGCCGAAAGATGCGTCACCAGCATCGCCATGCCCGCGTTGCCATCGGCCATCACAGCGCTGCCCGCGTTGAAGCCGAACCAGCCGACCCACAGCAGCGCCGCGCCGATCATGGTCAGGCCGGGCGAGTGGGGCGGGTGTTGTTCTTTCGGGAAGCCGTCACGCGCGCCGAGCATGATGGCAATCACGATCGCGGAAATCCCCGCCGTCGCGTGCACCACAAGGCCGCCCGCGAAGTCCATCACGCCGCGCTGCGCGAGCCAGCCGCCGCCCCACACCCAATGCGCCACCGGCGCATAGACGAACAGCAGCCACAGCGCGCTGAACATCAGCACCGCGCTGAACTTGATGCGCTCGACATACGCGCCAACGATCAGCGCCGGCGTGATCACCGCGAACGTCATCTGGAAGCAGAAGAACACCGTCTCCGGGATCGCGCCCGTCACGCTCGCGCGGTCGACGCCCGCCAGGAATCCCTTCGCGAAATCGCCCACGAACGGATTGCCGCCCGAAAACGCCAGGCTGTAGCCGATCGCGAACCACAACACGCTCATCAGCGCCGCGATCGAAACGCATTGCATCATCACCGAGAGCGCGTTCTTGGAGCGCACCAGCCCCGCATAGAAGAGGGCCAGCCCCGGCATGGTCATGAACAGCACCAGCGCGGTCGAGGTCAGCATCCAGGCGGTGTGGCCCGGATCGGCGGCAGGCGCCGCATCCTGCGCCAGAGCCGCGCCCGGCATGAGCACGAACGCCGCGGCCATCGCCGCCAGCGCGCGCGAGCGCTTGTTTTGCATGCGTTTCCTCCCCCGCAAGCGGCCGCCGGCCTTGAGCCCGGGCGCCGCGCTTTTATGCAAAAGCCTATGCCGCCGACTCTCGCCCTTCGCAACCCAAAGCCGCCCCCGCCCGCTTTTTAGGCGCTCCCCCTCCCCGCGCGGGGTGGGGGCAGGGGGGGTGAAACCCGCCGTTGGCCGCCATTCAAGGAGAGGGAGCGAACTTCAGCTGTCCGCCAGCGCCGCGCAGAGCAGCCCGAGCGCATCCCGCGCCGCGCAGTCGCGCACGCCGTCGCGCCCCAATTTGCCGTAGCGTTTGGTCAGCCGCCGTGTTTCGCCGCCCCGCCGCGCGAGCACGATGTGGACGAGGCCTTCCTCGTCGCCCGGCCCGGCCGGCCCCGCAAAGCCCGTGATCGCAAGGGCGATGTCCGCGCGCGAATGGTCGAGCGCGCCGGCCGCCAACGCGATCGCCACCGGTTCGCTTACCGCGCCCTTCGCGGAAATGAGATCGCGCGCGACGCCGAGCATCTCTGCCTTCGCATCGTCCGAATAGCACACAAAGCCGCGCTCGAAGACGCTCGACTGGCCTTCGACGTCCGTCAGCGCCGCCGCGATCAGCCCGCCGGTGCAGCTCTCAGCGGTCGCGATCGTCAGCCCGCGCGCGCTCGCCGCTTGCAGCGCTTTCGCGCACAGATCGGCGAGCGGCGCGGCGGGCATCGGATCAGTTCTTGTGCTGCGCCATCAATTCGCGTTTGCGCGCCGCCATCTCCTCGCCAAGCGCGGCAAGGTCCATGTCGGATTTCTTTGCTTCGGCGAACATCCCGTCGCGCTGCTCTTCCTCTTTCACGTGATGCTTGATCATCTCGGAAAGAACTTTGACCTTCGCGTCGTAGTAATCGTCGTCCGGCGTCATCTTTTCGATCTGCGCGATCAGATTTTTCGCGCCGGCATGCTCAACCTCGGCCTCGTGGTGGATATCCTTGTCGCCCGTCGCTTCCAGGAACGCGGGGTAGAAAATCTCTTCCTCGATCTGCGTGTGCACCTTAAGCGCGATGCAAATCTTGCCGGCGAGTTCCTGCTTCTTTTTGTCGGAGCGCGTCTTCTCGAATTGCTCGAACCAGCCTTCGACCTCGCGGTGATCGGCCTTCAAAAGCGCGATCGCGTCTTGCTTGGCTTTCGCGCGGGCTTTGGCGGTTTTGGCGGAAGTCGTGGTCTGCGTGGCGGCCATCGGGCTCTCCTCAGCGATAATGTGACGTGGGGCGCCAATCCCGGCGCGTGCTTCTAGTTCCGTTCACGCGCAGCCTGTCGCGCAGTAGGGAACGGAGTGCTGCGTTCGCGAATTGTCCGCGCGACGTCATGCGCCAGGATTTTGAAGCGTTCCGCGCCAGAACCGGCGCGTTTTTCACCCGTGCGGGGCACAATGTCCGCGCGTGGTTCGCGCGCGTCCGCTGGCCCCACGTAGCGGGTTGGACAGGCGGCGTCCTCGGCGTGTTCGCCGCCACGGTTCTGCTCTTTCTCGCCTTCGCCGATTGGAACGCCTACCGCGGCCCGATTTCGCGCATCGCGTCGGGCCTTTCCGGTCGCCCGATCCAAATCGCGGGCGATCTCGATGTGCATGCCTGGTCGCTCACGCCGCGGATCATCGTGAACGATCTGCGCGTCGGCGATCCTTTCTGGGCCTCGAACGAGCGCCGCGATTGGGCGCGCGATGAAGACGCATTCGCCCGCGTGCCGCGCGCCGATGCGCAGGTCGAACTGATGCCGCTCTTCCTAGGGCGCATCGTGCTCCGGTCGATCGAGCTCGATGGGCCCGATATCCGCCTCGTCCGGGATGAAGACGGCCGCGCCAATTGGTCCCGCAGCGAAAGCCCGCGCCAAACCGCAAAGCCGCTCGATCTGCCGGTGATCAAGCGCTTCGTGATCCGCGACGGCGCGCTCCGCCTCGATGATCGCCGCCGCGACATGACGCTCGAGGCCACGCTCCAATCGGACGAAGAACTCGCGCGCGCCGATCGCCCTGCCTTCCAGCTCACCGGGGCAGGGCGCCTCAACAATCGCCCATTCAACCTCGAAATGGCGGGCGGCGCGCTGATCAACGTGCGCCGCGATCGCCCCTACGAATTTCGCGCCACGCTGAAGGCGGGCCCCACGCACATCAACGCGGCGGGCATCCTCACGCGCCCGTTCGATTTCGGCAGCTACCGCGCCAACATCGCCGCCGCCGGCGCCGATCTCTCCGAACTCTACTACATCATCGGCCTCTCACTCCCGAACACGCCGCCCTACAATCTGCGCGGCGTGCTCACGCGCGAAGAAACGCGCTATTCGATCAGCGACATCACCGGACGCGTCGGCGATAGCGATCTCAACGGCGTGCTAAACGTGCGCACCGATCGCGAGCGCCCCTTCGTCGACGCGGCCATCACCTCGCGCCGCTTGGACTTTGACGATCTCGCCGCCGTCCTCGGCGCGCCGCCCGCAACCAACGAAACCGCCTCGCCCGAACAGCGCGCGATGGCCGCACGCATGCGCGCCGAAGGCCGCCTGCTGCCGGATGCGCGCCTCGATCTCAACCGCGTGCGCAATATGGACGCGCGCCTCACCTACCGCGTCGCGCGCGTCGTCGATGCGCCGATCCCGCTGCGCGCCGCCGCGCTCGATCTCACGCTCGATCAAGGTGTGCTGACGATGAACCCGGTGCGCTTCAATCTGAACCAAGGCGATATCGGCGGCCTCGTGCGCATCGATGCGCGCCAAGACACGCCGGACGTGAACGTCGATTTGCGCCTGCGCAACGCGCTGCTGCAATCGATCATCCCCGCGCCCAACGCTATCTCCGGGCCGCTCTCAGGCCGCGCCGTTCTGCGCGGCCGCGGCGCCACCGTGCGCGCCGCCGCCGCGACGTCGAATGGCGTGATCTCCTTCGCAGCGCCGCGCGGCGAAATCCGCGCAGCGCTCGCCGAACTCACCGGCGTCAACGTCATCCGCGGTCTCGGGCTCTATCTCAGCGGCGATCAATCGCAAACGCCGATCCGCTGCGCCGTCGCCTCATTCGACGTGCGCTCAGGCCAAGCCACGCCGCGCGTCTTCGTGGTCGATACACAAGACGTGCTCATCGTCGGCGAAGGCGGCGTGAACCTCGACACTGAATCGCTGAACCTCCGCCTCCAGGGCCACCCCAAAGAGCCGCGCCTCATTCGCGTGATGGCGCCGATCACGATCACCGGCCAATTGCGCAGCCCGCAAGTCGGCGTCGATGCGGATCGCGCGCTCGGGCAAGCCGGCATCGCCGGCGCGCTCGGCGCGCTGCTCGCGCCCATCGCCGGCATCCTGCCGTTCATCGATCCCGGCCTCGCCGACCACGCCGACTGCGCTCAGCTCCGCGCCGAAGCCCGCGGCGCAGCCCCGGCCGGCGCCGCCACCCGCGAAGCGCTCGGCGAGGACGACGACGAAGCCCGCGAACAACGCGAAGCTTCCCGCGACGATGGCGCGCGCCGCCAATGATCGCTCTGATCGAGAAAGTTTCGAACGGCGTCTATCTGTTGGTGACGGTCGCGCTGATGGCGCTCGCGATTGCGTTCGTCTGTTTTGCGGTCGGGCTCGTCATCACACCGGCCTTAAGCGGTGATCGCGTGCTGCCCGCAATGCTCAACGCGGTGAGCCTCCTCGTCATCGCCCTCGCGATTTCAGATGTGGCGAAGTTCTTGTTCGAAGAGCAGGTCGTGGGCGATCACGATCTACGCTCTGCTGGCGAAGTGCGCCGAACGCTCTCCAAATTTCTCACCGTGATCATCATCGCCGCCAGCATGGAGGCGCTCGTCTTCATGTTCGACCGCGAGGGCGGCGATCACCACACCCGCGTGCTTTACGGCGCGCTGCTGATAGCGGCGGTTGGCGCGCTCGTGGTCGCATCCGCCGTCCACCAGCGCCTCACCCGCAGCGTCGAACAGTCCGATCCCACCGATACGCCGCCGCAAGACCCCGCCTGAGCGGCGTGCTAAAGCGGGCAGGATGCTCGCCCGCCCCTGGCTCCTCGCGCTCGGCGCGCTCTTGCTCGCGGCGCTCCTCGCGCTCTTCTTCGGCGCGCAAATCATCGCCCTCATCGTCTGGGCCGCCCTGGGCGTCTTCCGCTGGATGCTCGCGCTCCTGCCGGGGTAGGGCGCGTTCCCGCGTCGTTCACAGCGCATGTGCCCAACTCTTGTTGCCTCAATTGGAGGCGACGGAGTGCGCGTCATGGAATGGATCGTTGGCCACAACACAGAGCACAATCGGCTTTGGGCTCGTCGATTTCGCGATGGTTTCAAGCTTGGAGAGCCTGCGATCACGTCGAAGTCGGACCGTGCACGCTGCATGATCAGCAAAATTCAAAAGCTGGATGAGGAGGCCAGCATCCAGGTCGTTTCTGGCCATGAGTACTGGGGTTGCATCTCCCCCTCCCCGCGAGGGGAGGGGGT
>CAZMCA010000171.1:0-7349 GCA_964564595.1 uncultured Caulobacteraceae bacterium | reverse complement strand
ACGGCGGCGCCGATGTGTTCGTGCACGTGAGCGCCGTTGAGCGCGCGGGCATGCCCCCGCTCAACGAGGGCCAACGCATCAGCTTCCAAACCCTGCCCGACACCAAGGGCAAAGGTCCCAAAGCCGTGAACCTTCAAATGGTCGCTGACTAAGCGGCTAGCCTCTACACTCGAAACTGCGAAGGCCCGCGCATCCCGCGCGGGCCTTTTGCTTTTCCGGGTTCAGGCCGCGCGCGCGGAGAACACCACGCCCGCGCCCGCCGCGATCAGCGCAAAGCCAAGCGCGTGGCGCCATGTCAGCGCCTCGCCGAGATAGACCACCGAGAACACCGCGAACACCAGGAGCGTGATCACCTCCTGGATCGTCTTCAGCTCCGCCGCCGAATAGACGCCGTACCCGATCCGGTTCGCCGGCACTGCGAGGCAATACTCAACGAACGCGATCCCCCAGCTCACCAGGATCGCCAGCATCAGCGGCGCCACCTCGCGCTTGAGGTGCCCGTACCAGGCGATCGTCATGAAGATATTCGAAGCAACGAGCAGCGCGATAGGCGCCACGATGCGAAACAAGCCAGCGTCTGAAGTCATGCCGGCACTTACACCACACCTTCTCCCCTTGTGGGAGAAGGCGGCTCATCGCGAAGCGATGAGACGGATGAGGGGTGAGTAAGCCAACGCCGAAGCGTCGCGCACACCCCCTCACCCATGTCTTCGCAGTAGAGCCGTTGCGGGACTTTCCCTCTCCCACAAGGGGAGAGGGAGGGGCCGCCGCTATTGCAGCGGAAAGTAAATCTCTACGCGCGTCGCGCCATCAGCGGCGGCCGCATCGTCAGAGAGCACGACTTCCCAGGGCATCGCCCCTTCGCGCCGCGCGATCCGGTGCGCCTGGAGGTACGCATCGGCCTTCATGTACGTGTCCTGCATCGCCGTGCGCGGGCCGACATGCAGCACGCGCAGCGCCCGCCCGGACGGCGTTTCGCCAATCTGCGCGCCCACCACCGTCAGCGGCACCGCGCCCTGGAACGGGTAACCGACGCGGAAACTCATCACGGATTGCGCCTGATCCCAGCTGCGCGTTTCGCGCACCAGCGGGCCTGAAGGCGTCAGCGACGTTTGCGTCATGTAATCGCGCACCTGCTGGATGCCCATCGAGAGCGCGCGCTGCACTTCGCCCGCATCGGTGAACGTCGTGCGCGCTTCCACGAACACGAACGGCTGCGGCGCGACCTGCAAAATCTCCGTCGCCAGCCCTTCGAAATCGACGTCCGGCAATTGCTCGGCGAGCGCCTTGAGGCGCGAAAGCCCGCTATCGAGATCTTTCGTGATAGAGCGTTCGAGCACCAGGTTCATGTAGCGGCACGGAATGTTGATCGCGCCTTCGCGGCACGCCGCCGAGAGCGACCACGCCACCGATGAGCCCGTCGCCGTCGGTTCGATCATCAGGCGCCCGTTCAGCGTCGCGCGATCGCCCAATTGCAGGATGGTTTCGATTTCGCGGTTCGGCGTCGAGCGCACGATCGTCATGCGCCCCTCGCCGACATCGCGCACGTTGGACGCCCAGCGCATCGTCTGCCCCGGCCCCGGCCCATCGCCGGAGAACGCATAGTCAGCGTCCGGATCGCGCGCGTAATAGGGCGACCATTCCTTGGCGATGGTGAGATCGTTGCTCATGGCGAAGATCGCCGCACGCGGCCGGTCGATCGCGATCGTACGCGTCACGTCCAGCGTGTTCGGGAGCAGAAAATAGCCGACGCCGTAAAGCGCGCCGACGATGAGCGCGATCGTTGCAACGATCCAAAAAGCGACGCGCATTGCCCCTCACCCCTCCGCCTGAGGCGAGCGACAGCACCTAGCATTGCGCGCGCATATCCGCCACGCGCGGCAAGGAACGGATGCAAGCGCATGCGCACTCTCGCGCGCGGCGCGAGCGCAGCCGTTTTTATTAAGCAATGCGGCCATCGTCTGCCCGAAGCCGCCCCAGCGCCAATCCCTGCCGTTCACCATAAAGGGGGCCCGCCGCGAAGTCAGCAGGCCGCAGCACCGTTCAGGCGGGGTGCGTTTGCGCTGTGGCCTTCCGGTCGAACAGCGCCATTTCGTGGGCGATGCAGCGCTCGATCAGCAGCCGCCACACAGGTTCGGCGATCGCCGCCGAGAGCCCCGCTTCCGCAGCGGCCGCGCGCACATTGGCCACCACCGCCTCGATCCGCGCAACGTCACGCACGGCGCTGCGCGCGGGTTTGATGCGTGCGGCGGCGGCCATATAGGCCTGGCGGCGCGCGAGCAGCGCCACCAATTCCCGGTCCAGCGCATCGACGCCGGCGCGCACGTCGGTCATCGTGTCGCACGCCTCGGGCGCGCGCGGAGCGTGCGTCATAAAACTCTCTGTTCAGGGTCCGCGCCGATAGAGGCGCGCGCCGACATAGCACGGCTCGCTTTCGCATGCGGCGAGCCAGATGCGCGCATAGGCGACGCCATCGGCCGCCGGCGTGATTTCAACGTAAGGCGTATCGTTGACGGCAACGTCACGCCCGACGAACCCGCCCGCCGCGTCGTACACTTCAAGATCGACGTCCGAGCAATCGTTGTCGCACACGGCGAACACGCGATACGTCACGCCGCGTCGCAATTGCACCGGCCAGATTACGCCGCCTTCCATGCGCAGCGGGCGGATGAGATCGGGTACGCCCGTCTCGGCGCGGAACCCCTCGCTCGTATGCTTGCCCGCCTGCTGCGAAAGGTAATTGCGCACTTGGCCTGGATAATCCGAATTGCCCGCCGCGCGCTGCTGCGCGGACGCAGGCAGCGCCGTGAGCGCGAGCGCGGTCAGCGCAGCGAAGAGAAATCGCATAGTCGGTCCTTTCCTCATCGCTCGCGCCTCAGCGTCCGCGAACAAAGCCCTTGAGCGCCGCGTAGCACGGCTCCTGCGCGCACGCCGCCAGCCAGATGCGCACATTGTGCGGCCCGGCGCGTTGCGGCGTGACGGTGATGCTGGTCGGGTTATCGACGTCGATGTTCGTGCCGATCACGGCGCCGCGCGCATCCGTCACTTCGATATCGAGGTCGGTGCAGTCCGTATCGCACGCGCCGACGAACCGGTACGCGCGCCCCGCTTCGAGCGTGAAGCGCACGCTCTGCCCGCGCGTGTTCATCCGCAGGCCTTCGATGCTCTCTCCCGGCCCGAACGGCGTGAAGCCTTCGCGCGCCGCGGCCGCCGTTGCGCGCTCCAGATGGCCGCGCACCGCCGCCGCATAGGCGCCGCCGGCATCGCCGCCGCTCTGCGGCCGCTCCTGCGGGCGCCCGCCGGAAACGACGCGCGCGGCCACAAAGCACGGCTCGCTCTCGCACGCCGCCAGCCAAATGCGCACGTAATGGCGCCCGGTCTGCGTTGGCGTGATCTGCACATAGGGCGTTGCATCGACCGCGATGTCGCGATCCACGAACGCGCCCGTCGCGTCGTACAATTCCATATCGACGTCGCTGCAATCGATGTCGCACGCGCCGTAGATGCGATAGTTCACGCCACGCTGCAGCTCGAGCGGCCAGAGCGCCCCGCCCATCAGCCGCTGCGGCGCGCTGAATGTCTGAAACGCGGGATCGGCGCGATAGCCGAGCGCGGCATGGGCTGCGAGCCCACGCTCAAGATAGCGCGCGGTTTGTTCGCGCGTGCCGATCTCCTGCGCGGTCGTCGCCGGCGCGATCAACAGCAGCGCGGCAAGCGCCGCCACGGCAGATTTGAAGGCCATCGCCTCTCCCCTCCGCACGCGCCCGCACGCGGCGAATGGGTGAGCCCTAACGGCGCTGCCGCGCCCTTGCAAGCGGCGTCAGCCGATCCGGAAACGGAAGACCGCGCCGTTCCAGAGCGCGTCGTTGCGGTCCAGCTCCTCATGCGCGCTGGCTCTTGGATGCGCGGCGGTCACCCGCCCCCAGAACGCGTGCGCCGCAACGTTCCTGCGCGCGACCGCGACATCCCATTGCCCAGGATATGCATCGAAGATCAGCGTCGCCGCCGCCGTGCCGGTCCCGCCGCGCCGATGTTTCCGCACGATGAAAAACTCGGCCATGCTCCAATCGGCCGGCAAACCGCTGTGCATGTGCTCGTTCAGGAGCGCAAAACCAATCGGCGCGCCAGCGCGCTCGATTACCAAAGGAACGCGGCGCGGATCGCCGGTCCAGTACGAGTCCAGCGGATACTCCGGAAAGCGCCCGTCGGCCTGAAGCTCGCCGCGCGTTTCGCCCGCCCAGAACTCGGAAAAGTCGTGGATGTAAAGCTGCATCATGTTCGCGATGGCGCGCGCGCCATGCTCACGATCCGCGGGGCGAACAACGAGGCTCATAGCCAAAGCGCTAGCGCGCCAGCGCGCGCGCGACAACTACGCGACGGCGCGCGCGCCATCGGTTTGCGCCTGCGGTTGCTGCGGCGCGCGGGCAAAGCGCATCACGGCCGCCGCGAGCTGATCACGATCGATCGGCTTTTGCAGGTGTTCGCACGCGCCGGCCGCGAGCGCGCGGGCGCGCGCATCGTCCACCGTGCACACCATGACGGGCGTATCCTTGAGCGCGCCGTCTTCCTGCAGCGCCGCCAGCACGTCCCAGCCCGAACCATCCGGCAGATGCAAGTCGAGCAGGATCAGTACGGGCGAAAGCTCGCGCGCCAGCCGCAGGCCTTCAGCGGCGGTCGATGCGCCATGCACCGCAAACGGCAGCCGCGCCAGCGCGCGCCGCGTCAGTTCACGCGCCGCGGCTTCATCTTCGATCACCAGCACCGCCGGCCCCTCGCCGCCCGTGGACGGCGCCTCCGTGCGGCGCGCCGCGATCCGCAACGTGAATCGCGAGCCAACGCCAACCGTGCTTTCCATATCGACATCGCCGCCCATCAACTGCGCGAGCTTCCGGGTGATCGCGAGCCCAAGGCCCGTGCCGTCATGCTTGCGGGTGCTTGAGCCATCGGCCTGCACGAATGGCTGGAAG
This sequence comes from uncultured Caulobacteraceae bacterium, assembly GCA_964564595.1. Lineage (GTDB taxonomy): Bacteria > Pseudomonadota > Alphaproteobacteria > Caulobacterales > Aquidulcibacteraceae > JBEVOS01. The sequence continues at coordinate 2,382 of CAZMCA010000171.1, read as the reverse complement.
AGGCGCGCCTGATCGGTCTCGGTGATGCCGCAGCCGGTATCGACCACCGCGATCGAAAGCATATCGCCGCCGCGCTCATGCGTGATCGTGGCGCGGATCGAAATGCGCCCGTCCTTCGTGAACTTGCACGCGTTGGAAACAAGGTTCAGCACGCATTGCTTGACCCGCTGCGCATCGAACACCAACGCGCCGACGCTGTCGTCGATCGCGACGTCGATGGCGTTGCCGTTCTGCTGCGCCATCACCTGCGTGGTTTCCACCACGTCCTGCAGGAGCGCGCCAACGTCGGTCTCGGCCTCCGACAGTTCCATCCGCCCGGCTTCGATCTTCGAGAAATCGAGCACTTCGTTGATCAACACCAGCAGGTTGCGCGCCGCGCGCCGGATGCGGGCAGCGTCCGCCGCGCCCGGCTGATTGCCATCGGCGTCAAGATCTTCTTCGAGGATTTCCGCATAGCCAATCACGGCGTTGAGCGGCGTCCGGAGCTCATGGCTCATCGTGGCCAGGAACTGCGACTTGGCGACGTTGGATTCTTCGGCCGCCTTACGCTGCAAGCGGTTTTCCATCACCGAGCTCAACAGCGCGTTGCGATCGCGCTGCGCGATATAGGTGGTCACCAGCACGCGCCCGGTCGCCAGCATCAGCACCAGCGGCAACAGCAGATTTCCGCCGATCGCGAACGGCACGATGATCGCCACGATCACACCCGGCGCGCACGAGGAGAGAAACAGCACCCGGTCGTTCGAGTTATAGACCAGCGCGTGAATGAGCGCGCATGCGAGCCACAGCGCCGCGAAATAGCTCGCGCTCTCACCGCCCACGATCCACGCCGGCGCCCATCCGGCAACGAAGAAGCACGAGCCCACAAACGTCAAAATCGCGGCGCGGCGATGCGCTTCCTGCGGGCGCGTTCTGTTAATCGGATGAATGAATGTGCGCAGCACCCACGGCAAGCCAACCAGCTCGTAGCCGACGATCCAGAGCACCCAAGCGCTCGCCGCGAGCGGCCCGATCCAGTACGAGGCGATAAACGCGGTCAGGAACGACATCGCCAAGCGATGGTCGCGCGCGCGGTTCGCCGCCTGATCGGAAACGGCGCCGCCGCTGCGTTCGGCGGTCGCGGTCAGGATCTTCCACTGGTCGACAAGCCAGGACATGGCCGCCTCCGCCCTATTCTTGTTTATGCGCCGTCAACACTAACGGCGATGCGTGAATGGGAGCTTTCGTAGCGGGAGCATGCGTGAATATTTTCGCGCTTAGGCTGCGTCCTCGGCAGCTTGCGCCTCCGGCTTCACAGCCGGCGTGCGCGGCGCTTCGGAAAGCGCAAAGCGAATGACGCTCGCCGCGAGCCGCTCGCGATCGACAGGCTTCACGAGGTGATCGCACGCGCCAAGCCGTAGCGCGCGCGCGCGGTCATCGTCGATGCTCACCACCAGCACCGGCACGTTCTGCAATACCGGGTGCGCCTTGAACTCCGCGAGCAGGTTCCAGCCCGAGCGATCCGGCAAGTGAATGTCGAGCACGATCAGCGCCGGCGTTTCGTCCTTCGCGCGGGCAAAGCCGTCATGCGCCGTCGACGCTTCCACGACCGCGAGCGGCAAGCGCCCAAGCGCGCGTCGGAAGAGATCGCGCGCGGAGGCTTCGTCTTCGATCACCAGGATCGTCGGGCCTTCGCCGTGCGTGCGCGTTTCGGCCTTCGCCTCATGCGCTTTCACCCGCAGCGTGAACGTCGAGCCCTGGCCTTCGGTGCTTGCGAACGTCACATCGCCGCCGAGCAATTCGGCCAGCCGCTTGGTGATCACGAGGCCAAGCCCCGTGCCGCCCTTCGCGCGCGTCAGCGTGCCATCGGCTTGCACGAAGGGCTGGAACAGGCGCTTGCCGTCTTCGGCCGAGATGCCGCAGCCCGTATCGATCACGTCGATGCGCAGCTTCTGGCGCGTGCCCTCACCCTCGAGCGCGGCGCGCAGCGTGATCGTGCCGTTTTCGGTGAATTTGCACGCATTGGAAACGAGGTTGAGCAGGCACTGCCGCAGCCGTTGCCCATCGGTCACGACTTCGCCGATCTCGTCGGCAAACTCGATCACGACCTTATCGCCATGCGCTTCGGAAATGTGCGCCGTCGTGCGCACAACATCGTCGATGATTTCGCGCACATTCGTTGGCCCAAGCGCCACTTCCATGCGCCCGGCTTCGATCTTCGAGAAATCGAGGATTTCATTGATCAGCAGCAAGAGATCGCGCGCCGAGCGGCGGATGCGCGCCGCATCCTCGGCCTTGTCGGCCATGCCGTCGTCGGCGAGATCTTCTTCGAGGATTTCCGCATAGCCGATCACGGCGTTGAGCGGCGTACGCAACTCGTGGCTCATCGTGGCCAGGAACTGC
>CAZMCA010000170.1:0-7373 GCA_964564595.1 uncultured Caulobacteraceae bacterium | reverse complement strand
TGTTTCCTCCCTTTGTTGGACCCACTCCCACACACCCCCCCCCCCCCCCCCCGGGGGGGGGGGGGGGGGGGGGGGGGGGGGGTGAATCCCAACCTCTCATGAATGACGGCGCGCCTGTTCCCGCCTCAACGGATGACGTTGGTGTTTCACCCCACCCCCTGCCCCCTCCCCTCGCGGGGAGGGGGAGCACGACCGGCGGCGCGACTGCCTCCTCCGGTCAAATCGCCAATGGCGGCGTCGATTTCTCGAAGGAAAGCGACAAGGACACTGAGCGCGAGTCCAAATTCGGCAAACGCCCGGACCTCGTGTTGATCGACGGCGGCGAAGGCCAACTCGCCTCCGCACGCGATGCATTGCGCGAGCTTGGGCTGCTCAACGACATCGTGCTCGTCGGCGTCGCCAAGGGCGTCGATCGCGATGCGGGGCGCGAGCGTTTCTTCATGCCGGGGCGCGCGCCGTTCCGCCTCGATGAGAAGAGCCCCGTGCTCTATTATCTCCAGCGCCTGCGGGACGAAGCGCACCGCTTCGCGATCGGCGCGCATCGCCAAAAGCGCAAAGCCGACATCACGAAGAACCCGCTCGATGAGATCGGCGGCGTTGGCCCGGCGCGCAAACGCGCGCTCTTGGAGCGCTTTGGCTCGGCGCGCGGCGTCGCCGGCGCGAACGTCTCTGAACTTGAAGCCGTCGAAGGCGTCAGCCGCGAACTCGCGCGCCGCATCCACGATTTCTTCCGCGGCCAATCTAAGCCGTCTTAGTCGAAACCATCCAAAAGAGCGCACATGACCGCAACGCCCGCCGCCAAGTTCAATCTGCCCATGCAGCTCACGCTCGCACGCCTCATCGCCGGGCCGATCATCGCCGCGCTCGTGCTGTGGGCGAACGCGGAGATGTTCGCGGGCGGGCCCGCGCTTTCGGGCTTGCTCTATGCTGGCGCGGCGCTCCTCTTTGCGCTCGCCGCGCTCACCGATTGGCTCGATGGCGCGCTCGCGCGCCGCATGAACGCGGTGAGCACGCAGGGCGCGGCGCTCGATCACGTCGCCGATAAAGTCCTCGTCGCGCTCACGCTTGGCGCGCTCGCTTATGCCGCGCTGCCGCTCGATCTCGTGATCGCCGCGCTCGTGCTGATCGGGCGCGACCTCGCGGTCGCGGGCCTCCGGGAAAGCGCGGCGGGCCAAGGCAAGCCCGTGCCGGTCGATGCCTATGGCAAGATCAAAGCGGCCGCAGCGATGGCGGGCGTCGCCGCGTTCCTGTTCTACCAGGCGGCCGGCCTCCTCGGCGCAGGCGTGTTCGTGCTCGAAGCGCTGATCTGGATCGCCCGCACGCTGCTCTGGACGGCCGCGGCCCTCGCCCTCTGGAGCGGCGCCCGCTACGCCCGGGCCGCGCTCGGCTAGCCGCACACCGCAGAATACCGCAGCGCGTTAACGATTCAGCAACCCTGGATTGCTACCTAAGGTAGTAGATCAAAGGGGATCGGCCGATGGTTGTAGGCGCGCAGACGGAGGCGGTGTTCGAGGCGCTCGCCCGCACCTCGCTCGAAGCCAAGCTGGTTCACCGCGCCTACAAGCCGCTCTACGCCAACCCCGCCTTCGCCGACATGTTTCTGTTCGACGATCCGGCCGACGTGCTGGCCCAGCGCGCGCTGATCACCCTGTTCGACGCCGACACCCGCGCCAACCCAGACGCAACGTGGCGCCGCCTCATCGCCCAGCCCGGCGCAACCTTTGGCCGGCGCCGCTTCAGCCGCCGCAATGGCGCGCTCTTTCGCGCCGAGTTCGTGGCCCGCCGCATCGTCTGGCACGACGGCGAACCGGCCGTCGCGCTCGCGCTGATCGATGTCAGCGCCGAAGAGCACGCCTGCCGCACGCTCGCCGCCGCGCGCGCCGAAGCCGATGTCGCCGCACGCGCGCAACGCGGGCTCTACACCGCCGCCGCCCGTTCGCTCGCGCCCCCGCTCCGGCGCGCCAAGGCGCATCTGCGCGCGCTCTCGCAAACCGAAGAAGGCGCTGAGGCAGCGCACGAAGCGCTCGCCGCCTGCGACGATCTTCTCACGCGCGTCGCCCATGTCGGCGCGCTGCTGCACGATGAAGCCGCCGAGCGGTTCGACCTTCACGCGCTCCTCACCCAGGCAGGAGACCGCGCAGCCGCCGCGCGCCCAGAGCTTCGGCTCGATATGCGCGTCGGCTGCGCGCCTGGCCATCATGCGCTCGGCGCCGCATCGCGCGTCACGCGCATCACCGAACATCTGATCGACGCCGCCGGCCAGCGCGCCCGTGACGCGCGCCTGGTGGCGACGTTCGGCGCGCACGGCCTTGAGCTCGATATCGAAGCGCGCGGCATCGATGCTGGCGCCCCGCGCGCCGAAGACGAGCACCTCTGCGCCGCGCGCGCGCTGATCGAAGCCGAAGGCGGGCTTCTGGTGGCGCGCAACGCCGCACGCGATTACTGGACCGCGCAAGCGCTCCTGCCGATTGCGCCCGCCGCCGAACGCGTCTCCGCCACGGCGGCGCGCGACGTGCTGGTGGTGGAAGACAACACCGGCGCGATGCGCCTCATGCGCACGCTGCTCGGCGCGCTCGGGCACCGCGTCACCGGCGTCGGCTCCGGGCACGAAGCGGTGGCCGCGGTTGCGGCGCAACGTTTCGATCTGGTGCTGATGGATATTCACTTGCCGGGGATGGACGGCTTTGAGGCCGCGCGCCGGATCCGCGCGCTGGCGCGCCCGTGGTCAGGCCTGCCGATCGCGGCGATGACCGCGAGCGCTTCTCAGGGCCTGCAAACCGCGGCCGCCGAGGCTGGCATGGATGCGTTCTTGGTCAAGCCGATCGAGGCCGCGCGTTTGGCTGAGCAGATCGCGCTTCTCACCGGCGTCGCCGGACTAATCCAGGCGGCGGAACTCAATGAAGTTGAGGAGGAAGATCAACGCCACGAAGCCGGCGATGAAATAAACCGCAGTCATGGATTTCCCCGAGCCGCTGACGTGAGTCCCACAAGGTCCGCAGCGCTCTAGCGCGAATTGCAAATGCTGGCGAGAGCGCCGTCTCGCCGCACCGAAACCGCTCCCGGTCCTCGCTCCGGGCTGGAGCGGCAGTCGCCCGCCCCCTCTTCCGCCTTGGAGGGGGCGGGCGGCGCACCCCCGCCCCGCTTTCCCAATCCCTGAATGGGAAGCGGTCGTTCCAGTCGCCGCGCCGGCCCCGCTCCAGGGCCGGTGCGGCGTACTTTTTCAGACAGAGATCCAGCCGTTCTTGTACGCGGCCAACACGGCCTGCACGCGCGTGCGGACGCCGAGCCGGCGCTTAGCCGCTTCGATGTGCTCATGCACCGTGCTCTGGGACACGCCGAGCAGCACGGCGATCTCCCAATCCGATTTTCCCAACGCAACCTGATTGAGCGCTTCGCGCTGGCGCTTTGTCAGCGGGCACTCGCTCGCCGGCGCCGGCTTGCCCTCAGCAATACGCAGGTGATCGAAGGCGCTCTGCGAAAAGAGCCGCAGGTAGGGTTTCAGCGTTTCCCGATCTTCGATCTTGTCGCCGAAGAAGTAAGCGGCAAATCCCCCGCACTGGTCGCCGCGCGAGAGCGGCAGCAACACCCAATGACGCGCGCCGATCTCCGCATGCTCATCCCGCAGCGCACGCTTGAGCGCCGCGAATTTGTTTGGATTGTGCGCTTCGGGCTCAACCATCTCATCTGCCGCGAGGAGATCGAACGTCAATGCGGGATAGTCGACGTGGCGCGCGAGAAGCGCCGCCAGCGTCATCGCCGCGGGCGCTGTGTCCATCAACGGTTCGAACCGTTCGACCGTCGCGACGTTCATCCAAACTTCCACGATGCGAAAGTACAGCACGTCGAGCGCCTGGGCGCCGCGCCCAATCGCTTCATGCAATTCGGAGAGCCCGCGCGCTTCCTGCAGGCTTGCCAAGGCGCCGAGCGCCCGGCGAAACGCTTCTGCACTATAGCCCATGATTGCTCCGCGGAGACCGCGAGAGACGCGGTGCAATCGCAAAGCGACCGCATCGTACTTTCGCGTCACCAGCGCAGCCGCGCATTTGAGCTAGATCACATAACTGCGTGCGATGCATGTCCAACAGCAATCGTAATTGGTGCGGCCTCACCCAATTTAGGGGGCGCTGCCTAAAGCCATCCGTTCTTGTAAGCAGCGAGCACAGCCTGAATTCGCGTCTTCACGCCAATCCGCCGCTTTGCAGCTTCAATGTGTTCATGCGCCGTAGCGGTCGCGACATTCATCAGTTGGCCAATGTCCCAATCGGACTTGCCGTCGGCGCAATGCCGCAGCGCTTCGCGCTGGCGCGCCGTGAGCGGATTGGCGGCGCCCGCCGTATCGGCAGGCGCGCCGAGATGATCGAAGGCGCTTTGCGATAGGACAGCGAGCAACGCCATGAGCTCATCGCGCTGATCTGGCGCTTCATCGAAATAGTACGTCGCGAACCCAGCGATGCGCTGCTCGCGCCATGTCGGCGCGGTGATGAAATAGCCCGCGCCGCCCATTTGCCGGTGCTCGTCGATCACCGCTTGGTACACGCGCTCGAACGCATCGATCTGCGCAGAGTCGGTATCAAAGGTCCGCGCCACGCTGAGCAACTCGCATGCGAGATCGCCAATCTCGCTGTATCGCGCGGCCATGGCGTGAAACATGAGAGGTGTTGGCGCTTTGTCGATCCGCGCACTGAAACGCTGCTGTGAGGGCAAGGCCGCGTCGCCCTCGAGAACCTGATAGTAGCGCACGCCGAACGGATCGAGCGCCTTGTCGAGCGCGGCCACCGTTGCGCCAGGATCGCCAGAGAGCAGCGCTGCCTGCATCTCTGCGGCGCTTCGAAAGGCTTCGGCACTGTACGGCATTCGCGACTCCCACGGTGCGACCCGTGCCGCGAACGTAAGCTCACGCGGCTGACGCGCAATCCGTCGTTGGCGCTACGTTTTCGCGTATCTCCAAAGCTATAAGCCGTTGCGCAAGTGTCAAATAACGCGCGGCCTCGGGCATGTCGTGTGTGCGGGCAAGCTCAGCGAGATCGCTGCACATGTCCGCCATGTACGCTTGCACGTCGGTCGCGGAGAGAGGACTGGCTTTTGTCATAGGCCAATTGCGCCATGAGTCGGCGCTCGCGTTTATCCCTCTAACCGGGGGATATTGGACCACTTCCGCCGCGCTATAAGATTTCCTGATAGCAGCGCGCGCTACGAAGAGACCCAGCCATTGCGCGCGGCGATAACAGCGGCTTGCACGCGCGTGCGCACGCCGATGCGCCGCTTGGCCTCTTCGATGTGCTCATGGACCGTGTTCTGCGAGACGCCAAGCGCCGCGGCGATTTCCGCGTCCGACTTTCCATCGACGACTTGGGCGAGCACCTCGCGCTGGCGGCCTCAGCGGCGTCGCGGGCGCATCGCTCGTCTCGCCAGTGATGGCCTCGAACTGGTTGAGCGCGGCCTGGCAGACGAACCGCACCACGCGATCAAGCGGATCACGTTCTGCGGGCGGGGTCGCGAAACAGTAGAGGCCGTAGCCAGCCGGCTTTTCATGCCCATAGAGCGGCACGCCAACAAACGTCGCGACCGCGCCATGGCGAACATAATGGGTCCCCACTTTCATGAGGTCTGGCGGGCAATCCTCGCCTGTCTTGCGCGCGTCACGCACAACGCCGCTGCCTCCGACAAACTGGCCAGCAATGTTGGCGATGTCGGGGTATTTCTTTTCCAGCTCGATGAAGGATAGCGCTTGTGGCGCGGTATCCACGATCGCCCGAGATCTCGTCGCGCCACCGTCACCAGAGACCTGAACGACGAGCGCGAAACTCGCCCCCAAGCTTTCGGCATGCAAAGTGACCGCCGCCGCGATCGCTTCCTGCGAACGTGCGGCGTAAATGGCCTCGATCGTCTCTAGCGCGCCAAGCAGCATAAACTCGCTCAATGGCATGAGTTTTTCCAACTCAAGCCGAGCAATATTCCCGTGCGCGTAGTGCGCCTATTAGAACTCATGGCAGAAAGCGTCTCCGCCTTTAGTTCTAGTGCGCGGTCATCGGCTACGCGCATGGCTTTGCGCGACGCCAATGGGCGGTTGCGCTTTGACCGTAACTTGTTTGCTGCGGCGCGCTTCAAGCGCGGCGACGCGCTCGCTTGCATGCAGATAGCGGGCGGCGTCCTTCAAGCCGTATTCGCGCGCCAACGCCGTGAGCTGCGCGCACATCTCTTCCAAATACGCCGCGACTTCCCCTATCCGCGCCTTATCGCCGTTGGTCATAGGCTAAAGGGGCAGCGATTCGGCGTAGCGCCCTACCCTCCGAAAAGGGGGGCAATCGGGAATTTCGGCCGGATCGTGACCCAAAATCCGCCTGTCAGATCTGATAGCAAAACGGCTCCAGCCTGAGCTGGAGCCGTCTGCATTCTTCGCCTTGGAAGCGTTACGCGCCTTGCGGCTGCGGATCGCCCCATCCGCTGCCACGGCGCGGTTCGGGGTAATCGTCCTCATCCGTCACTGGGAGCGCAGGCGCTGGCGGCAGCGGCGTGTTGGTCGTGTCTTCCGGGCGCGCGAGCTTTTCGCCGCGCAGCACGATCGCGATCTCCTCACCCGACAGCGTCTCGTATTCGAGCAACGCTTCGGCGAGGCGGCGGTGATCTTCCGCCTTCTCGGTGAGAATGCGCTTGGCTTCTTGATAGCCTTCGTCGACCAAGCGGCGCACTTCCCCATCGATCTTGCGCGCCGTCTCTTCGGAGATGTTCTGCGTGCGCGAGACGGAATGCCCCAGGAAGACTTCTTCCTGATTATCGCCGTAGGACACGAATCCGAGCTCGTCCGAATAGCCCCAGCGCGTGACCATGTTGCGCGCAAGGCCCGTGGCGGCCTGGATATCGGACGAAGCGCCCGAGGTGATCTTGTCCTTGCCGAATTTCAGCTCTTCAGCGACACGCCCGCCCATCATGACCGCCAAGCGGCTCATCATCTGGGTGTAATTCATGGAATAGCGGTCGCCTTCCGGCAGCTGCATCACCATGCCGAGCGCGCGGCCGCGCGGAACGATCGTGGCTTTGTGGACCGGGTCTGTGTCCGGCACGTTGAGCGCCACGATCGCGTGGCCGCCTTCGTGCCAAGCGGTGAGCAGCTTTTCCTGCGGGCTCATCGCCATCGAGCGCCGCTCGGCGCCCATCATCACTTTGTCTTTCGCGTCCTCGAACTCGCGCGTCGTGACGACGCGCTAGCCGCGCCGCGCCGCCAGCAGCGCCGCTTCATTGACGAGGTTGGCGAGATCGGCGCCCGAGAAGCCCGGAGTGCCGCGCGCGATCGTCTTCAGCTCCACGTCCTGCGCCACCGGCACATTCTTGGTGTGAACCTTGAGGATATTCTCACGTCCCCGAACATCCGGCAG
>CAZMCA010000169.1:0-7425 GCA_964564595.1 uncultured Caulobacteraceae bacterium | reverse complement strand
CCGCCGCGGCAGCGATTCAACGCCGGTCTACGGCCCGCTCTCGCTTCTCGAGGCGATCGAAGCCGCCGGCCGCAAGGGCCTCACGATTAACCGCTACAAAGGCCTCGGCGAAATGAACGCCGATCAGCTGTGGGAAACCACGCTCGATCCGGAAGTGCGTACGCTGCTGCAAGTGAAGGTCGATCACGCCGATGACGCGGGCGAGCTCTTCACCAAGCTGATGGGCGACGTCGTCGAGCCGCGCCGCGAATTCATCCAAGAAAACGCCCTCAACGCCGACGTGGACGCCTAGCGGCCTCGCCATTCTGCGTGCCAACATCGCCCCAATGAACAGGGGGGGCGTGCGTGGCGTTCAATGGGCTTGGGCTGCATCTTGGCAATCTCTCGCGGCTCTCGAACGCGCAATCGCGCTCGATTAGCCCGGAGAACTTCACCGGGGAAAAAGGCAAGGGCGGCATGTCGGTCGATGGACCGGCGGCAAACGCAGCGCGCGGGCTGGGGCAAGGCTGGAAAGTATCGCCCTACATCGTGATGGAGCCGGGCGAGACGCGCACGCTCGCGGACATTGCCGGCTCAGGCGCGATCCAATCGATCTGGATGACGACCGCGCGCGGCAAGTGGCGCCACACGATTTTGCGCGCGTATTGGGACGATCAGGAGAACCCCTCGATCGAATGCCCCGTCGGCGATTTCTTCGCGAATGGGTGGGAGAGCTTCGCGCAGGTCACGTCGCTGCCGGTGTGCACGAACCCGGGCCGCGCGTTCAATTGCTATTGGGAAATGCCGTTTCGCAAACGCGCGCACTTCACGATCCAAAATCTCTCCGACGATAAGATCGTGATCTACTATCAGATCAACTACACGCTCACCGACGTGCCGGAGGACGTCGCGTATTTCCACGCGCAATTCCGGCGCACCAATCCGCTGCCGTATAAGGACGTCTACACCATCCTCGATGGCGTGAAGGGCCGCGGGCACTTCGTTGGCACGTACATGGCGTGGGGCGTCAACAATTCCGGTTGGTGGGGCGAAGGGGAGATCAAATTCTTCCTCGATGGCGACGGCGAATTCCCCACCATCTGCGGCACCGGCACCGAAGACTATTTCGGCGGCGCGTACGATTTCGATATCGGCATCAATGAGCGTGAGAAGGGCAACGCGTACACCGAATACACCACGGCCTATTGCGGCCTCCCGCAAGTGATCCGCCCGGACGGCGTTTACAAGTCACAGCAGCGTTTCGGGCTCTATCGCTGGCACATCATGGATCCGGTGCGCTTCGAGCAGGATCTGCGCATCACCATCCAAGCGCTCGGCTGGCGCACCGATCGCGACCGGCGCTATCTCCCCCTGCAAGACGATATCGCGAGCGTCGCGTTCTGGTACCAAACGCTCCCCACCGCGCCATTCCCGCAGCTCCCGGATCGCGACTACTTGGAAGTGATCTAGGTTCGAGGTGATCTAGCGCGGGAGCATCGCGTCGATCTCCGCGCGCGCTGGCAAAGAGGGGATCGCGCCCTCGCGCGTCACGGAAAGCGCGGCGGCGGCGTTTGCGCGCGCCATTGCATCCGCAAGCGTAACGCCGCCCGCAAGCGACGCGGCCAGCACGCCGCAGAAGCAATCACCCGCGCCCGTTGGGTCGACAGCGCGCACGGAAAGCCCGGCAACGCGCGTCACGCCCGCGCGCGACACCGCGACAGCGCCGAGCGGCCCAAGCGTTGCGATCACGGTCTGCGCATCATGCGCGATCAGGGCCTTCGCGGGCGCGACCGCCGCGTCCAAGCTCTCGGGCGCCGTCACGCGCGCGAACGCAGCCAGTTCGCTTTCGTTCACCACCACATAGTCCGCCTTCGTCAGCAGCGGAGCGCCCTCAAGCACGGCGGGCGCCGCGTTCACGATGCGCACGCATCCCGCCGCGCGCGCCGCGTCAAGAAACGCGGCCACCGCATCGAGCGGCGATTCCAATTGGCAGAGCGCCACGCGCGCGCCCGCGAACAAATCTCTGCGCACATCCGCCTGCGTCAGCGCGAAATTCGCGCCCGGCGCCACCACGATCATATTGTCGCCTGCGTCATCGACGGTGATGAAGCCGTGCGCGCTCGCCATGCCGGGAACCGTGCGCACGCCCGCATCGTCGACGCCCGCATCCGTCAGCGCGCGCCGCAGCACGCCGCCAGCCTCATCGTCTCCAACGGCGCCGATCATCGCCACGCTTGCGCCGTCGCGCGCCGCCGCGATCGCCTGGTTCGCGCCTTTGCCGCCTGGAAACCGCGCGCTGCGCGTTGCGATCAGCGTCTCACCGCGTTTCGGCAGCGCGCTTGTCCAACTCACCACATCGAGATTGATCGCGCCCAGCACGACGACGCTCATCGCACGCCCCACAACGGCCAAGCCCACAACGGCCAAGCCCACAACGAAAAGGGCCCCAGCTTGCGCCAGGGCCCCCGCATTCTATCCGCTCGCTGACGGTTTACACCGTCTTCAGGTCGCCGGCGGCTTGCTTGCCGCGATCGGTGACGATTTCGAACGAAACTTTCTGGCCCTCATTCAGCGTCTGCAGGCCCGCGCGCTGCACGGCCGAGATGTGCACGAACACATCCTTGCCGCCGTCTTGCGGTGCGATGAAGCCGAAGCCCTTATCGGGGTTGAACCATTTAACTGTGCCGATCATCGAGAAACTCCTCGGCGCGCCAACGAAGGCGCGTGTTGGTCCGCAGCGAGAATGCGGCGGGCCGACAACCGATGTGTAGAGAAGGCGTGGGGTGTGCGCTCTGCGCTATTCCGGGCCGTCGCGGGTTGCTGCGCATCTCTTAGGCCATCGCGGCGGGCGGGGCAAACGATGCGGCTTGACCTCTGCGCCTGCGTCATGTCTTCACACGCCGTTGTGATCGCATTGGGGGATAAGATGCGGGGAACTTGGATGATTTTGGCCGCCGCGCTGGCGCTTGGCGCCTGCGCGCCGCAGGAACGCGCTGCCGAGACTGCCGCGCCCACGCGCGAAGCGCTGGTCGAACGTGGTGAATATCTCGTGCTCGCTGTCGCCGGCTGCAACGATTGCCACACGCCGATGACGCCGCAGGGCCCCGACATGACGCGCCAGCTCGTCGGCGCCGATCTTTCCTTCGCGCCGCTCAATCCGCAGCCGTGGGCGCCGCACGCACCCGCGCTCGCCGGTCTGCCGGAAGGCTACACCGAAGCGCAGCTCGCGCACTTCCTGCAAACCGGCGAACGGCCAACGGGCGTCCCAATTGCGCCGCCGATGCCGCCTTACCGCTTGAACGCGGAAGACGCCGCCGCCGTCTCCGCTTATCTCGCGCAGATGCCGCGCCCCGCAGCGCCGGCCGCCGCGCCCGCGACGCCAAGCGCGCCGTAATGATCGCGCACAACAACGCGATGCTTGCGCCGTTCGCCAAGTCATCGCCGCTTGCGGCGATTGGCGTTGTGCTGATCGGTTCGTGGCTGCTCGCCGCTTCGGCCTGGATCGAAGCGCCGATGTGGCCCGTGCCGATGACGGCGCAAACCTACGCGGTGCTGCTGATCGGCGCCGCATGCGGTGCGCGCCTCGCGGCCGCGACCGTCGGCGCCTATCTCGCGCAAGGCGCGCTCGGCTTGCCCGTGTTCGCCGGCGGCGATGCAGGCGCGGCGCATTTGATTGGGCCGACAGGCGGTTACCTGTTCGGTTTTCTCATTGCGGCGACGGTGATCGGCTGGCTCGTCGAGCGTGGCTGGAGTGCGCGTTTCGTGCCGCTGATCGGCGCGATGGCGCTTGGGCACGCAATCGTCTTCGCATTCGGCGTCGCGCATCTCAGCGTGTTCACGGGGCCCGAAGCCGCGGTCGCGTCTGGTTTCACGCCGTTTATCGTGGGCGCGATCGTGAAGACGTTCGCAGCGGCGGCGACATTGCGTTTCGGCGAAGCGGCGTTCGCGCGCAAATAGCGTAGCGCGCATTGCGCAGAGCGGCGCGCGTAACGCAAAGCGCGCGCTGCACGTTCCGCGCCGACGAAAATTTCACAACGCGCACGCCGCTGTGATCGCGCGCGTTGTCATTCGCGCTTGCTTTCAGCATGCGCGAGGCGTTTCATTCCGGCGTTGAAAGAAACGCGCGCCGCCGCGAACCCGCTGACAGAAGCTCTGCAGCAAACAGCACCTGGGTTCAAAAGGGCGCCGTGTGGATCTTTCCGTCCGACAACTGTGCCGCTTGCTAGGAGAGAGCGGTTAGTGTGTTGCGGCCGGCGTCAGATGGCGCTTCAGCGAATGGTGGTGTTTGCGAGTACAAATCGTGAACCGCCGACGCGCGAGACGAGCGCATTCGATGCGCCGCGGTTTGAACCTTCAGCCTATTGGCGCGTTGTCTCTCAAACGCGCCGCGCAAGCCGCGCGCGCACCCGCTTGGGAGAGCCCGATGATCACGACGCTTTTCGCCAAATCACTCGTCGGCGCTACGCTGCTCGCCGCCACCGGGGCGATCGTCTTCCGCACGCTCGCGAACGAGCGCATGCTTGCGTTTCAGCGCGCACGTGAAGATCAGCGCATCCGTCCCGCCGGCCCCGCCGCGATGGAAAGCCCGCCCCGCCATTGGGACGACGTGGACCAGGCGTCGGACGAAAGCTTCCCCGCGAGTGACCCGCCAGGGCGCTACTAAGCGCCGACGCTTTCTAGCGGGCCGCTTTGGTGAGAAGCAGGGGCATGTCGCTCCGCCTCTTCGCCGCGCTCGCCATACCCGACGCCGTCGCCCGTTCGATCGTCGCGATCCAGGACAAAGTGCCCGGCGCAAAATGGCGCCCGCGCGAAAATCTGCACGTCACGCTCCGCTTTTACGGCGAGGTGCAGGAACCGGTCGCGAACGACATCGCTGAAACGCTGGAGGACATCGCCGCCCGCACGCGCGGCTTCGAAGTGCGCGTTAAAGGCGTCGGCGCGTTCGGCGGCGCCGAACCGCATGCGTTGATCGCGAAGATCGAGCCGTCGCCCGCGCTCGAAAAGCTCGCCGCCGATTGTGAGCGGGCGGCGCGGCGCCTTGGCCTCAAGCCTGAGACCCGCAAGTTCACCCCGCACGTCACGCTCGCTTATCTGGCCGATTACGTGGCCTATTCGGATGTGCACGCGTTCGAGCGCACGCACGCGCTCCTCGCGCCGCCGCCGTTCCGCGCCGCCGCGATCGGGCTCTACTCAAGCTGGCAAAGAAAAAACGCGCCCGGAATCTACCGGCTGGAAGCCGATTATTCCCTAGGCGCGTGATGGGGCTTCGAAAATGAGAAGCGCTGAAGCGTGGCGCGGCGCTTGTCCCTCAAGCTCTCGCGAGCCAGGGCGCAGCGCCACGCTCCAGATTGAAAAGTTACGACGTCGGCGCCGGCGCCGGCGTGGCCGCGGGCGGGGTCGGTGATTGGTCGTTGGTCTGTACGAGCGGGTCGCCCACGGTGCAGCAACGGACCTGCATCTCAAGGACGCGGGCGTTGTAGCGGCATTCCGTATCGGAGACCGAGCGCAGGATCGCCATGCCGCCGGCGCGCGTGGTGTAGCGCGTTTGCGTGCACGCGGTCAGCGTCGCGCCGTTTTCGCAGGAACCGACGTTGCGGTTGCGCAGCGTGCGCGTGCTGCAGGTCAGCTGGCGCGCCATCGCTTGATCGGCCGTGGCCTGAGCGCGGTTCGCGACGCCGAACACTTCGGTGATGCGCTGCCCCAGAGAGGTGCGCACGCCTTCGATGTCGCCGTGCTGTTTGCAGATGTCGTGGTTGGCGCGGCCGGGATCGGCTGCACAATATTCAGCAATCGTTTGGTCGCCCGTGCGGTTTGCGCAGGCGGTGGCCAAAGTCGCCGTCGCAGCGAGCGCCGCGAGTGCGAGTAGGCGGGTGAAGCGCATTCTGGCGCCCTTTCCTAGTTAATGCCCCGCGCCCCTAAACCGCGCCGCAATCCCCAGGTCAACCCCGGTTCGCTTATTTTGGAACCGAGATAATGCTTTGCGCACAAGGGATCGAGCGTAATTGGAACAACGCGCAACCCGCTCAAACGCGCGACCCAAATTTTGGTTCCGCGCACGATTGCAGTGGGACCCGCCATCGCGCCGCCGCATTGTGTTGGCGTGTACGGGGCAGCGGAGGGAATGAACATGCGCGTTGGAATCTTGAGTGCGACGGTATTGGCGGCAGCGATGTTGAGCGCGTGCGCGAGCAATGATGCGTCTGCGCCCGAAGCGACGCGCGCGCCGCCTCCGCCCGCCGCCTCCGCAGCTCCGGCGCCAGCGCCTACCGCACCGGCCGGCCCTAGCGTCGCCGCGCCAGGCGTGACGGTTGCGCCCGTCCCGCAGCCGCCCGTGCGTGAGGGCGATGTCACTGTGCCTGGTCAACGTGAGCTACCGGCCCCGTCGCCGACCAACGACACGCGCACGAACGAACAGCGCATGCGCGATATTCGCGCGTGGGATCAGTGCGTTATGCGCGCGCAAGGGATGGCCGAGAGCGATAGCAACCGCCCGCAGCTCACCTCGCCCGAAGAAATCTGCTCGCGCCGCCTCGGCATGGGCAGCCGCACCAGCGTGCCCGACGCGCGGCGGAATTAGTCAACGCTCCCCCTCGCCGCGCGGGGAGGGGGAAGCGCTAGTCCTCCGCCTCCAAGATCGCGTCCATATCGTCGTCGCTGAGCCCAAAATGGTGGCCGATCTCGTGCACCAGCACGTGCGCCACCAGCTCGGCGAGCGTGACGTCGCCGCGATCGACCCATTCATCGAGAATGGCGCGCCGGTAGAGGAACACCATCGCCGGCTCCGGCGCTGGATCGAGCACCGAGCGGCTCGTGAGATCGACGCCCTGGTAGAGCCCCGTCAGCTCGAACGGATCTTCCATGCCCAGCTCTCCGAGCACCTCGTCGCTCGCGAAGTCCTCAATCCGGATCAGCACGTCGCCCGCCAACTGGCGGAACGCGCCCGGCATTTCCGCCCAAGCCTTGCGGGCGAGCGCTTCGAGATCGTCGAGCGAAGGGGGCAGGTCGGACATGCCCAAGATATAGGGCCTGAAATTTAGAACGACGACCGTCCGAATTTACGTTAAGCCCGTATTGCCGCGCACGGAAAGCGGCCTAGCATGCCGGCAAACAGCACGCAGACGGGAACGAGAGGAAGCGCGATGCACGATCTGGTCATTCGCAATGGCAGCGTGGTGGACGGCACCGGAGCGCCGGCGCGCGCCGCCGATGTCGCGATCGATGGCGGACGCATCTCGCAGGTCGGCAAAGTCAGCGGCAAGGGCAAGCGCGAGATCGATGCGAAGGGCAAGATCGTCACGCCCGGCTGGGTCGACATTCACACGCACTATGACGGCCAGGTGACGTGGGATCCGCTGCTCACACCGTCGTCATGGCACGGCGACAGCCGCGGGGATGTGAGGGAAGAACAGATCGGAATTGCACCCGACGGGCCTCCCAACCACGATG
>CAZMCA010000168.1:0-7471 GCA_964564595.1 uncultured Caulobacteraceae bacterium | reverse complement strand
GATCGAGTGCCCCCTATGCCGCGACGCGGGCGTGATGAGCATCAGCGGACGTGTCCCGCACCTGGTCGTCGACCCCCGCCGCGACCCTCCGGTGTCGTGCCCGGGCGTCCACGGGCCGATGAGCGCCGAGGTGCTTCGCGCACACGGCGTCGGGTCGATCCCGCTCAGCGATCCCGGCTCCGGACTTGCGCCGTCCGGGTCGAAGGACGCCGAGCCCGGAGTCGTGATCGTGAGCCCGTTCGCGGCGATCACGCGCTTCTTCGATCCCTCGGTGAAGTTTGGCCTGCAGTTCGAGCAGCAGCACGAAGAAGCGCGCCTCGCGGCGGGCGATGAAGCTTCGGGCGCGGGCGGCGCGAGCGCGCCGGTGGCCACCGATGAGCCGGCGCCGCAAGCTGCGCCGCAGCTTGGCGGCGGCGTCGTCAGCCTCGACGCGTTCCGCAAGAAGTGAGCGAAGACGCTAAGCCGCGGGCGAGCGACGAAGAGCTCGTTCAGCGCTTCCGTAACTCGAAAAATCGCCCACGCAGCTCGCAGACACTGGGCTTCGATCTCCTGGCGATCAATCAAGACGAACAATGGGTCGAGATCGCGTTCACCGCGACCGACGACATGCTGAACCCGACGGGGCGCGTACAGGGCGGGTTTCTGTGCGCGATGCTCGATGAAGCGCTCTCGATCGCGGGCCAAGTCGCCAGCGGCATGACGCACATCATGTCCACGCTCGAACAGAAGACGAGCTTTCTCGCCGCTGCAAAGCCTGGACGCCTCGTGGCGCGTGGGCGCGTGACGCGGCTTGGGCGCACGGTCGTGTTTCTCGAAGGCGAGATCAGGGACAGCGACGGCAAAGTCTGCGCAACCGCGACGGCCACCGCCCTCCCCGTCGAATACAAGCGCAACAAGCCGGGCTGACGCTTCTTCCCCTCCCCGCGAGGGGAGGGGATCGAGGGGTGGGGTGAAGCCCGCCGCTTAAAGTCGTTGGCGTGTTCGATTCAAATTTCGTCGTGAAGCGCACCTTGCGTCGTGCGTCATGCGTGGTGAGTCACCCCACCCCCTGCCCCCTCCCCTCGCGGGGAGGGGGTTAGATCGCCTTCGGATTGGGCCCGTATTTGTTGTCGCCGGGCTGGCTGTCTTTCACGAGGAAGAAGATCATCGTCACCGCGACCGCGAGAAGGATGATGAGGCCGATCAGCGCCAACGCCGGAATGGCGGCGAGCGCGCTAGCGACGATGAGCGCGGCGAACGCGGCGGCGAACCACCAGCCGCTCATGCCGATATCGTGCAAGCGCCGGACGCCGACGCAAATGCCGGGCGCAGCGAGCGCTAGGCTCACGATGATGCCGACGGGACCCTCGCCTGGAATGGCGCCCATGCCGCTATCGATCACCGCGGCAATGATCGCGAGCGTCAACACGAACGCGACCCACCACCAATATTCGGCGCGGCGCGCGCGGCCGTTGGCGTTGACGTACATCCGGAAGCACTTCTGCACGTAACCGATGGGCGATAGCGCGCCGGTATCGGCGGCGGCAGAACTTGGCGCGGGCGTGTATGCGGGGCGCGGCGGCGTGCGCAGCAGCGCCGGATTGGGCGGCCCCGACGGCCCGCCCGTCGCGTTGCGGATCGCTTCGATGACGCGCGCGAAGGCTGGATTGTTGGCTTCGCCGCGCCAGGCGGAAAGATCGGCGCCCTGCACTTCGCCAAAACCAAACGGCGGCATCGATCCATCGAGCAGCACCGGAATGAGCTTGCCCTTGTCGCGCGCCATGCGCGCTTCTTCGCGCACCCATTGCGACGCGACCGATGAGGCCGTCCACAACACCACCGTCACCTTGCTCTGCGTGAGCTTGGCTTCGGTGTAATCGGCCCAGGTTTGGCCGGGCGGAATTTCGTTGTCCCAGAACACGTCATAGCCCTGGGCTTCCAGCCCGCGGGCGATTTGCTCGGCGCGCGCGCGATCCTCGCGGGCGTAGGAGATGAAGACGTCAGCCATGACTCGGGATTAGCGCAAGTCGCGCGGGCGGGCGACGACGAAAATCAAGGCGTCAGCGGCGCGGCGCGCAGCCAGATGCGGTCACGTTCGGCGCCGGTGCGCTCCACCAAGAGGCGCGCGATCTGGGAATCGTCAAAGAAGACGTGGCCCTTCAGCGCATCGAGCAACGCCTTGGCGAGGTTGTCGAGATCGAGATGCGGCGGCTCGCCCACATGTTCGAGGCGGATCTCGACGGCGAAATCGCCCCAGCGCGGGCGCAGCGCGAACTCCTTGCGGAAGAACTCATAGACCAGCGGCTTATAATAGCGCGCTTGCGTCGTGACGCCTTCGACCGTGAGCTCGACCGCGCCGCTCTCTTCGCGGCGCGCGCGCACCTTGCCGCGCCCGACCCACTCGACGCTCACGCCTGCGCCGCGTGGCTGTTCTGCAAGGCCGCGCGCATCGCGGCGCGGAACGCGGCAGGATCGGTTGGGCGGCCGTTGCGCTCGTAGGTGTGGAGCGGCGCGCCTGGAAAACCGTGCGCCGCGAGCGAGGCTTCGCCATCGGCCCGCTCATCGGCGCGCGCGATAAACACGATGCGGCTTTCGACATCTTCATGCAGCATGGTTTCGAGCTCCCACGCGGTGCCAGCCGCAACTTCTGTGACATCGACCACGATCGCATCGCTCGCATGCATTAAGAGCACCACGACATGCTGCCACCACGCATCGGAGGTGCGCACCATCACGGCGTTGCGGCGCGTGCGGGCGACTTCGAGGTTGAGGCCATAGCGATCGGTGAGGCGCCGCACGAAATTGCGAAAGTCGCGCGCGCTCCAGATCATGATCGGCCCAGCGCGCGAGCGATCGAAGATGCGGATGACGATGCCGATCGGAATGTTGATGAGCCGCCACGCCAGCAGGAACGGGTTGAACGAAAACCACGAGAACGCCAGCGCGAGCCAGGAACGCTTGAAATAGCGGTCCGCCAGCGTGAGCACGTGGCCGTAAGGCTGGAGGCGCGCGCGGGAGAGTTTTGCGATCGCGGCATCCACCGCTTTATCGTTGAAGCGCCGCAGCAGCAGCACGCGCGCCGGGCGCTGGCGAAGGCCGATCGCGATCGTGAGCGCGGGAAAGAGGATCAGCGCCCACATCATCGCGTTGCCGCCCGCAGCGCTGAGCTGGCGGTGCGTTTCAAACAGCGGCGCGCTTTGCGGGTAACGCTCACGCAGCGCTTCGCGTTTGACATTGACGCTGGTGGTTTGCCCGTTCGGATCGGCGGCGCGCTCTTCATCGGAGGGTTGGCGGTTCGCTTCGTCGACCTCCGCTTGCGTCATGATCCCGGCCGCGACCGCATCGGCAAAGCCGCGATCTTCGGCAGGCGGGCTCGCAAACATGGTCACGAGCACCACGATCAACGCGATGTTGGCGGCCCAGCCGAGCACGCGGCGAAACCAACGGCCCGCGCCGAAGAACGTGCTATCGCCCGCGGCGAGATCGGAGGCGCGCAGGAAGGACGCGGGCGGCAGCGCATCGATGAAGCGCTGAATGCGCGCGTCTGCCTCCGCTTCGCCAAGGCGCGCGGCGAGCGCGGCGCGGGCGGCGGCGCGGCCCGCTTCGCTGTGCTCGGGATTTTGGGCGGCGAAGGCGAGCGCGTCTTCATCGAGCCGCGCGAGCGCGCGCTCGGCGCCAGCGCCCGGATCTTCGCGGCGGAGCGCGCCGATGGTGCGCACGGCTTTCAGCCGCTCGGCAAAGCCCTCCCCCGGCTGATACGGCGCGACGGCCTCGACGCTTTGTGACATCCGCTCCCCCAAGGGCGCGATGATCGCAAAAGCGGGCCCGGCGCGCCACCGCGCATCCGCAGGCGCGCGCGGCGGCGTCTCAAAGCGTTGGAGGGGCGGCGGATGGGCGGGACGATGGCGCGGCGCAGCGTGCTGGCGGGGCTGGGCGGCTTGAGTTTGGGCGCGTTGGCGGCGTGTGGGCGCGCGCCGGCGCTGAGCGCCCCCGAGGGCGTGACGCTGACGCATGTGCGCACGATTTCGCGCGTCGAAGCGTGGGGATTGCTACGGCTCACGGGCCTGCAAGGCGTGAGCGCGGCGCATGACGTCGATTGCTGGCGCATGATCTATCCGACGACCGACAAAACCGGCGCGCCAAGCGTGGCGAGCGGGCTCTTTGCGTTGCCGCGCGGCGCGCCGGCGCGGCGCATCGCGAGCTTCCAGCATGGCACGGCCTCTGCGCGCGACGCTGTGCCGTCAAAACCCGACGGAACGGGGCTGGCGGCGGCAATCCTGTTTGCGGGCAACGGCTATGCCGCGCTCGCGCCCGATTATCACGGCATGGGCGCCTCGCCTGGGCCGCATCCATATCTTGTCGCGCAAGCAGCGGCGCGCGCGGTGATCGATATGATCGACGCGGCGCGGCGCATCGACGGCGCCCCGCAGGGGCCAGTGTTTCTTTCCGGCTTTTCGCAAGGCGGACACGCGACGATGGCGGCGCTGCGCGCGCTCGAAGCGCGCGGCGAAACCGTGCTCGGCGCAGCGCCGGTCGCGGGGCCTTACGGATTGCGCGATATTTCGCTTGGCGCAGCGCTCGCGGGCGGGGCGCGTTCCCACGCGCTCTACCTTGCCTATCTCGCGTGGGGCTACGCGCATTACTATGACGAGCCGCTCGAAAGCGCTTTGACGCCGCACTACGCCGCGCGCGCCGCAACGTTGTTTGCAACGCCCCATAAGGCCGAAGATGTGATGGCCGCACTGCCTGACGACCCACGCGCCATGTTCACGCGCGCGTTTCTCGACGCCTTCGATGCGAACGGCGATCATTGGCTGCTGACGCGCATGAGCGAAAACGGCGTGCGCGATTTTACGCCGCGCGCGCCGGTGCGGCTCTACTACGGCGAGGACGATGTCGATGTCGTGCCCGCCGAAACGCTGGAGGCGCAGCGGCTCTACACAGCGCGCGGCGCGGACGTGCGCGCCGTCAGCGTCGGCGCCAAGGCGCACGATCCTTCGATGCTGACGGCGGCGCCCGCGATTCAGGCGTGGCTTAGCGAATTGGAGGCCGCCGCCATTTGACGGTAGGATGGCGAAAAAGATGCGGGGAGGTTCGCATGACCTTGAAATTCGCGTGCGCGGCGGTGGTGGCGCTGGCGTTGGGGTTAGGCGCGGCGGCAAGCGCGCAGACGGCGGCTCCGCAAGCGCAAGCTGTGGCGCCAACGGCGCAAGCCCCGCTCGATCGCGCGCGGCTGGCCGCGTTCGTCGATGGCGCGGTGCGCCAGGCGATGCGCGTCGATCACATCGCGGGCGTCTCGGTCGCGATCGTCGATCGTGGCGGCGTTGCGTTGACGCGCGGCTACGGCCTGTCGCGCATCGGCCCGGACGCGCCCACCGATGAGACGACCTTGTTTCGCGTCGCTTCCATCTCCAAGACGCCGACGTGGATCGCGGTCATGCAGATGGTTGAGCAAGGCAAGCTGACGCTCGACGATCCGATCAACGATCACCTGCCCGAAGCGCTGCGCATTCCGGACGATGGCTTCTCCGAGCCGATCCTGGTGCGCCACCTGATGACGCACAGCGCGGGCTTCGAGGACAGCGCGCTTGGGCATCTCTTCATCACCGATCCCAGCCATGTCCTGCCGATGGACGAGTACCTCGTGCGCTACCGGCCCAGGCGCGTGCGTCCGCCGGGCGTTGTCGGCGCGTATTCGAATTATGGCGCATCGCTCGCAGGCGCGATGGTTGCGCACATGAACGACATGGACTGGGACACGTATGTCGAAACGCGCATCCTGCGCCCGCTCGGCATGACGACCGCGACCTACCGCGAGCCTTACACGCCCGAAATTGCACAGGCGCATGGGCTGCCTGCGCCGATCGCGCCGGAGCTTGCCCCGCGCATCACGGACGGGTTCTTCTGGGAAGCGGGGCGCTTCGTGCGCCGCGATTTCGAATACATCACGCACACCGCGCCGGCGGGCGGGATGAGCGCGAGCGCCGTCGACATGGCGGCGTATATGCAGGCGCTGCTCGATCCCGCGCGGATGGAGCGCGCGGGCGTGCTGCGCGCGCAGACAGCGCTTTCGCTGCGCGAGCCGCTGTTCGCGAACACCGATATCGATGGCTTTGGCCCGCTGCGCCACGGCTTTCTCGATCAGTTCGCCGTGCGCCCGCTCACCGGCTTTGGCCATGACGGCGATACGATCTATCAGCACTCGATGATGTCGCTCATTCCTGAGCTGGGCTTTGGGATGTTCGTTTCCGTGAACACGACGCAGGGCGTGCGCCTGCGCGCCACGCTGCTCAATAACGTGCTGGAGGAATTCTACGGCGTGCGCCCGCCGCCGATCACGCGCGCGCCGGACGCGCTCGCGCAATCGCAGCGCGTCGCGGGCTCATATCGCCCGCTGCGGCGGCCGTACTATCGCAGCGAGCGTGCGATCTTCCGCCTGCTCGCGGGCCAGCTCACCGCGACGCCAGAAGGCGATCTGCTCGCCGTTTTGGGCGGAGAGCCGCGCAGGCTCGTGCCGCTGGGCGATGGCGTCTTCCAGGACGCCAACAGCGCCGCGCGCGTCGCGTTCCGCGAAGTCGACGGGCGCATGCGGATGTATGATCCGATGAGCATTTCGCCTTCGGACCGGCTGACGTTCCTTGAATCGCCAACATGGCTCGCGCTTGCCGCGCTGCTTGCGCTGATCGCGGCGGCGAGCGCGGTGCAGAGCGCGGCGCGCGCGTTCTTTACGCGCAAGACGCACGCGCGTGGGCTTGCGTTCGCAGCGCTCGGGCTAGTGTGGCTCGCGGCGGGCGGCTTGCTGATGGCGGCGCTGATCCCGTGGCTCAACCCCGACCAGGGCGCGGTGCTGTTTGGCTATCCGGGGCCACTCTTTCCGCTGGCGTGCTGGGCGCTGCTCGGCGCCGTGATCGCAACGATCGCCGCGTTCGCGCTGGTGGGCTGGCGCTGGCGGCCGCAGGGCTGGCGCGCCTGGGCGGGAACGGGATTTGCGCTCATCGCCTATGGCGCACTCTCGCTGACGCTCTGGGAGTGGGGCTTCCTCGGCTTCTCGACGTTCTGACGCAGGCGCCGCACTTGCGCCGCCGTGCGCGGGGAGTCTAACGAGGCCAACCCACCCCCCCCACGGAAAAGATCATGGCGACCCGCACCGAGACCGATACGTTTGGCCCGATCGAAGTCGCGAGCGACAAATATTGGGGCGCGCAAGCGGAGCGCTCGCTGGGCAATTTCAAGATCGGCGAAGAAAAGATGCCAAAGCCGCTGATCCGCGCGCTCGGCATCGTGAAGCGCGCCGCGGCCGAAGCGAACATGGAGCTTGGCCGGCTCGACGCGAAGCTCGGCGAAGCGATCATCGCCGCCGCGCAAGAAGTGATCGACGGCAAGCTCGACGCGCATTTCCCGCTGGCGGTATGGCAGACGGGCTCTGGCACGCAGACCAACATGAACGCCAACGAGGTGATCTCGAACCGCGCGATCGAGATGCTCGGCGGCG